>CAZVQL010000172.1:0-6832 GCA_964629305.1 uncultured Roseicyclus sp. | reverse complement strand
GCGCGATCTGGCGCTTGATGACGCTGTCGTCGAAGCCCGCGTCGTCGAGCTGCTTCTGCATCTTGGCCATGCCGGGCATCATGCCCATCATGCCCTGCATGCCGCCCATCTTGAGCATCTGTTCCAGCTGGCCCTTGAGGTCGTTCATGTTGAACTGACCTTTCTGGAAGCGCTTCATCATGCGCTCGGCCTGTTCGGCCTCGAGCACTTCCTGCGCCTTTTCGACGAGGGCGACGATATCGCCCATGCCGAGGATGCGGCCCGCGATGCGCTCGGGCTCGAAGGTCTCGAGCGCGTCCATCTTTTCGCCGAGGCCCACGAAGCGGATCGGCTTGCCGGTGATCGCGCGCATGGAGAGCGCGGCACCGCCGCGGCCGTCGCCGTCCATCCGGGTGAGGACGACGCCGGTGATGCCGATGCGTTCGTCGAAGTTTTCCGCCGTGTGGACGGCATCCTGACCGGTCAGGCCATCGACGACGAGGAGCGTTTCGCGCGGGTTGGCGACATCGCGCACCGCTTCGACCTGGGCCATCAGCTCTTCGTCGATGGAGAGGCGGCCAGCGGTGTCGAGCATGTAGACGTCGTAGCCGCCGAGGCTGGCTTGCGTCTTGGCGCGCTTGGCGATGGCGACGGGGTCTTCGCCCTTGACGATGGGCAGGGTGTCGACGCCGATCTGGGTGCCGAGGATCGCCAGCTGTTCCATGGCCGCGGGGCGGTTCACGTCGAGCGAGGCCATCAGCACCTTTTTCCCCTCGCGCTCTTTCAGGCGCTTGGCGATCTTGGCGGTGGTGGTGGTCTTGCCGCCGCCCTGAAGGCCGACCATGAGGACGGGGGCGGGGGGATTGTCGATCTTGAGGCGGCCGGGGTCTTCGTCGCCGGTCAGGACGTGTTTCAGCTCGTCATGGACGATCTTGATGACCTGCTGGCCGGGAGTGACCGACTTGGTGACCGCGGCGCCGGTGGCCTTTTTCTCGACCGCCTTGATGAACTGGCGCGCGACGGGCAGCGAGACGTCAGCCTCAAGGAGCGCCACGCGTACCTCGCGCATCGCGGTGCGCACGTCATCCTCGGAGAGGGCGCCCTGCTTCGTGAGCCGGTCGAAGACGCCGCCAAGGCGTTCGGAAAGGTTTTCAAACATGGGCGCGTGCCCCTTTCGTCGGTCCGTGATGCTCCCGATGTGGGGAGCGACCCGCAAATGCGCCACAGCCCCCGTGGGCGAAACCTCGCTGACGGGGGGCGATCCTGATGGGATCAGGACCGGAGTGCTGGCGCAATCCGGGTGTTGTGGGGGCGATTACGGGGATTCCGCGCGGCTGTCAATCAGCGTGGGCGGGTCGCAGGCGACGGTCAGGGCGGTGACGTCACCCGCCACGCGGTCGTAGCCCTGGGCGTGGAGCGCGAAGCGGCGGCTCAGGGTCATCGCGTCCCATGCGGGCTGGGCGGTGGGGATGACGGGGGCGAGCAGGGTGCCGGGGTGGCCGTAGAGGGTGATGGTCATCGGGCCCGCGTAGCGAAGGCCCGCGACGGTGAAGCCCTCGACGTCGCGGGCGTGCACCGCGATCAGGTCGGCCACCGGGTTGCCCGAGGTGGTGACGACGGCCCAGAGCTCGCCGCGGATATCGGGGTCCAGGGTCATGTCGCCTGTGGCGAGGTGGACGGTGATCCCGGCTTCGCCCGGCAGGTCTCGGCCGGTTGTCCGGAAGGCGGCCTGGCCGGTCAGGGTTTCGCCCGGGCGGATGTCGCCGGCGCCTTGGGTCACCTCGACGGTGAAGGCGAGGCGGCACTCCTGTGCGGAGGCGAGCGCCGGGGTCAGGGCGAGCGCGAGGGTTGGGGCGAGCAGACTCCGCATGGGGCGGAGGATAGCAGCGCGGACCGCCACGAAAAGGGGAGCCGTCCGCGCAGGCGTGGGATCAGGCGGCGATCCGAAGCGCCGCGACCTGCTTGGCGGCCCCGGCAAGCGTTGCCTCTGGGTCGAGCATGAGGCGGTCGGCGGTGACGAACGTCACATCGGAGATGCCGATGAAGCCGAGAACGTGGCGGATGTAGCCTGTGGCGAAGTCGACGTCGCTGCCCGCTTGCGTGCCGCCCGAGGCGACGGCGACGATGGCGCGTTTGCCGGTCAGAAGGCCCTGCGGCCCGGCCTCGGTATAGCGGAAGGTGACGCCGGCGCGGGCGACGAGGTCGATCCAGGCCTTGAGCGCGGCGGGGATGCCGAAGTTGTAGATCGGCAGGCCGATCACGAGCGTGTCGGCGGCCTGAAGCTCGGCGACGAGTTGGTCGGAGAGCGCCAGCGTGGCGCGCTGCGCGTCGGTGCGGTTCTCTGCCGGGGTGAAATTGGCGCCGATCCACGCCTCGTCGATCAGCGGCAGGCCGGCGGCGAGGTCGCGGGTGGTGACGGTCGCCTCGTCGCCGAAACGGGCGATGATGCTGTCTGCAAGATCGCGGGAGACAGAGCCGTCGCGGCGGGCGGAGGCGTCGATGCGAAGGAGGGAGCGGGGCATGGTCAGGGGGGCCTTTCGGAAGGGGGCGTGAGGACACAGTCGCCCAAAGATGCCCCTTGCGAATTCAAACACAATCTGCCCAAACTGCGTCAGATATGTGAGTGAGCGCACAGAGATGTCATTCGATCATTGGGACGAAGTCCGTACCGCCTACCAGGTTGCCCGGATGGGCACCGTTTCGGGCGCCGCCGAGGTGCTGGGCGTGCACCATGCCACCGTCATCCGTCATATCGACGCGCTTGAGGGGCGCTTGGGGGCGAAGTTGTTCCAGCGTCATGCGCGCGGCTACACGCCCACCGAGGCGGGGCAGGACCTGTTGGCTGTCGCGGGGCGGACCGATGACCAGTTCAGCCAGCTTGCCAGCCGGATCAGGGGGCGCGGCGACGAGGTGACCGGCGACTTGCTGGTGACGTCGCTCGATGCGCTGGCGCCGCTCCTGGTGCCGTCGATCGGGGAATTCATGGAGCAGCACCCGGACCTGCGGGTTCGGCTGATTTCGGACCAGCGCCTGTTCCGGCTGGAATACGGCGAGGCGCATGTCGCGATCCGTGCGGGCAAGCTGCCGGACGAGCCTGACAACGTGGTGCAGCCCTTCTTCACGCAGACGCTGCGCCTGATGGCGTCATCCGATTATGTCGAGCGGCACGGGATGCTCGACGACGACAATCTCGAGGATCACCGGTTCATCGGCACCACCGAGGACACACCGCGCGCACCTTATTTCCGCTGGCTCTCGGATACAGTGCCGGCAAATTCGGTCTACCTGCGCGTCACCTCGATGAAGGCGGTGAAGGCCGCCGTGCAATCGGGGATCGGCATCGGCTTCGTCGCGGATTGGGACACCGAGGGGACCGAGGGCCTGGTCGAGATGCTGCCGCCGCTCGAGGACTGGTCGGCGAAGATCTGGCTGGTCACCCACATGGACCTGCACCGCACCGCCAAGGTGCAGACCTTCGTGCGGTTCCTGAAGGACCAGGTCAAAGGCTGGCCGGTCATCCTGACGTGACCGCGCTGATGGCGCCCGGAACCGAGGCCGTTCGCGGGCACCTTGCGATGCTCGCCTTTTCGGCGCTTGTCGCCGGGTCCTTTTCGCTGGGTGGGCAGGTCGCCAACGATATCGCGCCTGCCGCGCTGAACGCCGTGCGCTTCGCGATCTCGGCGGGGGTGGTGGGTATCGTCATCGCCCTGCGCGGTGGCTGGGGCGACGCGGGCCGGGCGCTGACGGCGCCCTGGCGCTACGGGCTGCTTGGTGGGCTTTTCGCCATCTATTTCGTGACGATGTTCGAGGGGCTGAAGACCGCGCCGCCGGTCTCGGCCGCGGCGGTCTTCACGCTGACGCCGATCATGAGCGGCATCTTCGGCTACATCCTGCTGCGGCAGGTGATGGGCGGTCGCATCCTGTTGGCCTTGTCGCTGGGGGCGGCGGGCGCCCTTTGGGTCATCTTCCGCGCGGACCTGTCGGCGCTGATGGCCTTCGAGATCGGTCGGGGCGAGGCAATCTTTTTCTGGGGCTGCATGGCGCATGCCTTCTACACGCCGCTGGTGCGCGTACTGAACCGGGGCGAGCCGATCCTTGTCTTCACCTTCTGGACGCTGCTGACGACCTCGGTGATCATCGGGATCTACGGCTGGTCCGACATCCTCGCCACCGACTGGGGCGCCTTGCGCCCGCTGGTGTGGGTGGCGATGGTCTATACGGCGGTCGCGGCGTCCTCGATGACCGTCTTCCTCGTGCAGTTCGCCACGATGCGGCTGCCGTCGTCCAAGGTGATGGCCTACACCTATCTCACGCCCAGCTGGGTTCTGATCTGGGAGCTGGCGCTGGGCCAGCCCCTGCCGCCCCTGCTGGTGCTGGGGGGTGTCACACTGACCATCGCGGCGCTGGTGCTGCTGCTGAAGGATTGAGCCCGGGGGCTCAGTCGAAGCTCTCGCCGGGGTCGACGCCCCAGAGGTTGCGCGCCTCGACCCAGCCGCGGTAGCCGCCCACTTCCATCTCGCACCAGTCCACGCGGCATTCGCGCAGTTCGCCGATGACGCCGCGCTCTGCCTCGGCGCGGACCATCGCGGTGCGGTCGGGGCGTGCGAAAAGCGTCACGCGGTCGGCCTCGACAATGGCGGTGCGGACGCCCGAAAGCAGCGTGTAGTGAATCCAGCCGCCTGCCCCGTCGCGGTCGACGACGCGGCGCCAATGGCCGTGTTCGGCCACGATCATCACCGGCATGTTGCGGCGCTGGAAGACCCAGTCGATGCGGTGGCTGCGCGAGGGACCGCGGCGGGCGTTCGCCTCGGACGCCTTGATCGAGACGTAGCGGGGAAGGGGAAAGCCGGTGACGGGGCCCATGCGCGGCGTGGTCTGGACCGAGGCCGGGGTGGCGGCCGGCGGCGCTGCCGTGGCGACGGCGGGTTGGGCCGTGGTGACGGCTGGCGGCGTTGCGGCGGCGGCTGTCTCGAGGATGGGGCGTGGTTGCGGGTGGGTGGTCGGGGCCTCGGCCCATGCGGCCGCGCCCGTGGCGAGGATCAGCGCCGAAAGGGCGGCCACGGGGCCGCGCCGGAAACCTGTCATGTCCATCCCGCTCGTCTCTGCCTTGTCGTGCCCGGTGTCATTGATGCGCACCGGGTCACTGCCTGTCTTGGGGCGTTCCGGGTGCGGCGGCCGCGCCGCTTGCACCATGGTGCCCGATGCGAGAGTGTCAGAGCAGAGGACGGAAGGCCAGCGAAGGGACGAAGCCCATGCCATCTGAGCGGTTGAGTGTTGTCGTAACGCGACGGTTGCCAGAGGTGGTCGAGACGCGGATGTCCGAGTTGTTCGACGTCGAACTGCGCGACGAGGACCGCCCGATGAGCAAGTCGGAGCTGGTCGGCGCGATGCAAAGGGCCGACGTCATCGTGCCCTGCATCACCGATCGGATCGACGGTGCGATGCTGGCGCAGGCGGGCGACCGGCTGAAGCTGATCGCGAACTACGGCGCGGGGGTGGACCATATCGACGTGGCGACGGCGCGGCAGCGCGGTGTGCTGGTGTCGAACACGCCCGGCGTGATGACGGATGACACCGCCGACATGGCGATGGCGCTAATCCTCGCCGTGCTGCGCCGCCTGCCCGAGGGCATGGCGGTGATGCAGTCGGGCACCTGGGGCGGCTGGGCGCCCACCGCCTTCATGGGCGGGCGCCTCGCGGGCAAGCGGCTTGGCATCCTGGGGATGGGGCGCATCGGGCAAGCGGTGGCGCGACGCGCGGCGGCTTTCGGGATGCAGGTGCATTACCACAACCGGCGTCGGCTGCATGGCGATATCGAGGGGCCGCTTGAGGCGACGTATTGGGAGAGCCTCGACCAGATGATCGCGCGGATGGACGTGATCTCGGTCAACTGCCCGCACACGCCCTCGACCTTTCACCTGATGAACGCGCGGCGGTTGAAGCTGATGAAGCCGGGCGCGGTGATCGTGAATACCTCGCGCGGCGAGGTGATCGACGAGAACGCTTTGACGCGCATGTTGCGTGCGGGCGAGATCGCGGGGGCGGGCCTCGACGTGTTCGAGCGGGGGCGCGAGGTGAACCCGCGGCTGCGCGAGCTGCCGAACGTGGTGCTGTTGCCGCACATGGGGTCCGCGACGCGCGAGGGGCGGATCGAGATGGGCGAGAAGGTCTTGATCAATATCAAGACCTTTGCGGACGGGCACCGGCCGCCGGACCTGGTGGTGCCGAGCATGTTGTGAGGGGTATTTGTCCCTAGGTTCGACGCGCCCTTAACCGGCCAAAGCAATAGTGCCCGTTGGCGCTTCGCGTCGATTGGGTCAGAGCCTCAGCCGCATCTTCGTGGCATACGAAAACCCAAGGAGGGGTTTTAGTATGGAGGCGCTTTCCGTGTTGACCACTTCAAATCCAAGTCGCTCATATAGCGATTTCGCGCGAGGATTGGTGTCGATGACGTCCAGTGTGACGTAGTCGTAACCTCTTTCGCGTGCATGGGAAAAAAGAGCGTCAAACAGAGCTGACCCGACCCCCTTGCCTCGCGCTGAGTGGCCGACGCAGATCCCGTCCATCTGCAAGGTGTTGCCGTCGGCTTCGCGTTCCAGCATTGCGAGGGGAACAAGACGCCAAAACGTTCCGATGCCGTAGTGTTTGAACAGGTCCCTGATGCCTGCGTCGGAAAACCCTTTTCCGTTGGATTTGAACGCAACGATCCCGAGCAGCTCCCCGTCTTGCGTCGCGGCAATGATAGAGGCCCGGTTGATCGTTTCGCAAAAGAAGCGCTCACCGCGATGGCTTGGACCGAGAAGCTGCCCCAGCTTTCCGCCAAATGCCTCCCAATAAAGCCTGGCGGCTGCGT
>CAZVQL010000171.1:1779-6845 GCA_964629305.1 uncultured Roseicyclus sp. | reverse complement strand
GGCGGCGGCGCTGTTGATCGTGGGGCTGGCGATCACGGCGCTGGTTTATGGCTCGGTCGCGCTGATCGTGAAGGCCGATGACATCGGTCTGCACATGGCCGAGGAGGGGCAGACGGCGCTGGGCCGCACGGCGGGGCGGGCGATCGTGCGCGGGATGCCGGGGTTTCTGAAGGCGCTGATGGTGGTGGGCACGGGCGCGATGCTGTGGGTCGGGGGTGCGATCATCACCCATGCGCTGGCCGCGATCGGCTGGCACGGGCCCGAGGACGTGGTGCACACCATCGCCCACGCCTTCGCCGCGTTGGGCGGCTTCGCGGAATGGCTGGCGGGGGCGGCGCTGCACGGGGTGCTGGGCTTTGCGCTGGGCACCGGCCTGATGCCCGTGGTGGCCCGGGTGCTGGCGCCCGTGTTGCGCGCGGTCGGCGTCGGCGGCGCAGACGGGCATTGAGGCCCGGGCTTCGCGCGGGCTTTACCAATTTTTAATCAAACTCGGGATAGATGCCGTCAGCGGCGCTCGCCCCCCAGCACGTGCCGCAAGCGGAGACGCCCCCGGCAGGCCCACGGCCCGTCGGGGGCAGCTGCGGGCCGCGCCCTCTTTTCATTCCCGCGCACCTCGCCTATGCAGCGTCGCACCTGTCGTGACGCCCCCGCGAAAAGACCACAGATTTGATCCAGACCCTTACCACCACCGACTCCCTTGCCGCCTTCTGCGCCCGCGCCGCCGAGGCCCCCTATGTCACCGTCGACACCGAGTTCCTGAGGGAACGCACCTATTTCGCGCAGCTCTGCCTTGTGCAGCTGGCGCTGCCGGGGACCGACGATGCCGACGCGGTGCTGGTCGACCCGCTGGCCGACACGCTGTCGCTCGACCCGCTTTACGAGCTTTTTCATGCGCCGAACGTGGTCAAGGTGTTTCACGCAGCGCGGCAGGATCTCGAGATTTTTCATGTCGAGGGGGGCGTGGTGCCTGCGCCGCTCTTCGACACGCAGGTGGCCGCCATGGTCTGCGGCTTCGGCGACCAGGTCGGCTACGAGACGCTGGTGCGCAAGATCGCGCGCGCGCCGCTCGATAAATCCTCGCGCTTCACGGACTGGTCGCGGCGCCCACTGTCGGATGCGCAGAAGACCTATGCGCTGGCCGATGTCACGCATCTGCGCCAGATCTACGAACACCTCGCCGCCGAGCTGGCGCGGACGGGCCGCACCCACTGGCTGGAGGAAGAGCTGTCGGCGCTGACCAATGCCGAGGCCTATGTCACCGACCCCGGTGAGGCGTGGAAGCGGCTGAAGATCCGCACGAACTCGGGCAAGACGCTGTCGATCGCGCGCGAGCTTGCAGCCTTCCGCGAGGAATACGCCCAGACGAAGAACATCCCGCGCAACCGCGTCCTGAAGGACGATGCGCTGATGGAATTGGCCTCGACCAAGCCGAAATCGGTGGACGACCTTGGCAAATCGCGCCTGTTGCTGCGCGATGCGCGCCGGGGTGACATTGCCGAGGGTCTGGTCGCCGCGGTGCGCCGCGGGCTTGAGGTGCCAGCCGAGAAGCAGCCGAAGCCCGAGCAGGGGCGTGACCGGTCGAACATGAACCCGGCGCTGGCCGACCTTCTGCGCGTGCTTCTCAAGGCCAAGGCCGAGGAGGCGGGCGTCGCATCTAAGCTGATCGCGTCGTCCTCGGACCTCGACGATATCGCCTGCGGCGCGCATGACGGTATCTGGGCCACCGGCTGGCGGCGCGAGGTCTTCGGCGAGGATGCCCTGCGCCTTCTGCGCGGTGAAATCGCGCTGTCGGCCGAGGGCGAGAAGGTGAAAATCGTTCCGGTCTGAGCGGACGCGTGTCAGCGGCGGCTGACCGTCCGGCGGTTCTGCGCGCCGATCACGGTGATCGTGCGGATACCGCGCAGCTCGAAGTTGGTCAGCTGCGTTCCGGTGATGACCTCGCGCGATTGCGGGGTGCTGACGCGGGTGGCTTGCAGGGGCGGCAGAACGCGGAATTCGTAGACCACTTCGCTCTCGGTGCGCTCGACCTCGATCAATTCCGCTTCCCAGAAGCCCTGAACCGGCGGCAGGCCAGTCGCGCGGATGATGGCGCCTGTCGTTGTCGGTTCCACCGCCAGGTCCACCACCTCGGCCACGAGGCGGCTTGGATCGTCCGGCGTGCTGCTTTCGGCGGCTTCGACGCGCGTCTCGCGGTCGCCGCCGAACCAGTTGAACGGGTTCAACCTGCTGTTTCCGCAGGCCGCAAGGCTTGTCACCAGGGCCAGGCTCAGGATCACGCGCAGCATCGGGTCTCTCCGTCGGGGTCTTGCCCGTCTTGGGTAGCGCACCGCGCGCGCGATGAAAAGCGAGGAAAGTCGGCCACTGGACGGGCGTGGCCCGGCGGCATAGGTCAGGGGGGACCAACCTGAACCGACCGCGGAGAGACGAGACCGATGGCCAGCCCCGCCTTCGAAGAGATTGCCGACACTTTCGAGTTCCTCGACGACTGGGAGGAGCGCTATCGCCATGTGATCGAGCTGGGCAAGGCAATGGACCCGCTGGAGGACGCGGTGAAGGTGCCCGCGACCAAGGTCGATGGCTGTGCGAGCCAGGTGTGGATCCTGCCGCAGATCGAGGGAGAGGGCGCCGGCGCGACGTTCCATTTCCGCGGCGACAGCGACGCGATGATCGTGCGCGGTCTGATCGCGGTTCTGCATGCGCTGTACGATGGGCTGAGCGTAGGCGAGGTGCTGAAGGTCGACGCGGGCGGCGAGCTGGCGCGGCTGGGGCTGAACGATCACCTGTCCTCGCAACGCTCGAACGGGCTGCGCGCGATGGTGGAGCGGATCCGCTTGCTGGCCGCCGAGCGCGCGGCAGCCTGAGGGCGCAGCCAGCCTTTTGCAAAAGGCTGAGAAGGCCCTTGCAAGGCTCTTGCGCGATCAGAGGTCGCGGAGCGCGACCTCGAGGTCGCCGTATCCGGTGAAGCGCCGCTCGAAGTCCAGGCCGAGAAACGCCGCGCAGGCGCGGGCCTTTTCCGTCAGCTCCGGGTCGTCGGTCTGCGCCTGGTAGACCAGCTTGGTGTAGTTGCCGAAATACATGTCCCGCAGTTGCGGGTGCCGGTCCAGCCCAAGGGGCCGCGTGACGAAGGCGTCGAATTGCCGGACGAGGAAATCGGTCAGGTAGAAGGCCGTGATCTCGTCACGGGCGGCGAAGACGGCGTTGCCCTCGAAGAAGCTGTAACAATGGGGGCCTTGCAGCATCTCGACGCCGAGGCGCGCACACGCGGCCTGCAACAGCCCCCCCGTGCCGCAATCGGCGTAGAGGACGAAGACCTGCGCGTAGTCGCCGCGCCGGGCGGTGACGGCGTCCTCGACGGCGGCGGGGATCTTTTCGGGGTGGTTGTGCAGGATCGCGGGCAGGCAGTGCAGGTCCAGGTGGTTCCATCCGTTGGCCTCGATGAGGTCCAGCACCTCGCGCGCGAGCGCGCCGCAGCCGATCAGCAGGACACGCCCCTGTCCGGTCGGGGCAAGCCCGTCCTTTGTCAGGGCTTCGGCGTCAAGCCGGGGAGCGGTCGCCATGACGTTAACCTCACGCGTGGATGAACTTGCCGTGTTGCACGGCGATCTGTTTTGCGGCCGCGCTGCGCGCAGCGTACCGGGTATGCGTGCCCACGCTCAATTCGAAAAAGGAGGCCGCAGCATGACACATACCGACCAGCCCGATCCAAAGAGCGGGGCGATCCCGCCCCTGAGCTTCGTCACCCTTGGGATGATGTTCGTCGCCGGGGCCGTCGGCACCATGGGCTTCGACCTCTGGGGGCAGTTGATCAGCCCCGGATTAGGCTTCGCCGCCCTGTCGCCGCACGGCCTTGCGCGCAGCCTTTTGGGGAGTTTTGGCCTGCCGAACGGGGATTTCGCGGGGTATTTCGTGCATTTCTACATCGTGGGCCTGATCGGATACCCGGTGGGCTGGCTCTTTGTCTTCGCGCCCGTCTGGTACCGCGTGACGGGCGGGATCGGCGGTTGGCCGGTTGCCTCGCTGGTCTATGGCTTCGGTCTTTGGGTCTTTGCGATCGGGGGCGTCACCGTGGTGGCGGGACTTCCGTTCTTCCTGAACTTCACGGGCATCACCTGGGTCGCGCTGGTCGGCCATGTGATCTACGGCGTGGTGATGGTGGCCGTGATGCAGATGATCCGGCCGCGCGGCTGAGCCTGGCTGTCAGGGTCGCCCGTCATTCGGCGGGCGGCCCCCCCCGCCGGGCTGCCCGGCGCGCGGCATATCGTGGTCCCAGAACCGCCAGGGCGAGGCCGGCCAGCACGGTCAGGCCCGCCAGCGCCTCGGGCCCTGTCACGCGCTCGCCCAGAACCACGGCGGCCGTGGCCAGCCCCACGACCGGGATCAGGAGCGCAAAGGGTGTCACGAGGGCCGCGGGGTGGCGGGACAGGAGCGTGCCCCAGATCGAGTAGCCGAGTACGGTGGAGATCAGGGCCACGTAGATGACGGCGCCCCAGCCCGCGAGGCTGAGGTCCCGGATCGCGGCCCAGGGGGCAGCGGTTTCCGTCATCAGCGAAAGGCCCAGCATCGGCAGGGGCGGCACAAGGCTCGCCCAGAGGAACAGCGCCAGCATGTCGACGCCCGGCAGGCGGCGAAAGACGAGGTTGCCGCAGGCCCAGCAGAGCGCTCCGCACAGGATGAGGCCAAGGCCCAGAGCCGTGATGTTGCCCCCCGACGCCAGCCCGAACCCCGCAAGCCCACAGGCCGCAAGCCCGATACCAAGCGCCTGCACCCAGGTGATGCGCTCGCCGTAGACGAGCCATGCGAGCAGGATCGTCAGCGGCGCCTGGCTTTGCAGGATGAGCGAGGCGAGACCGGCGGTCACGTCGGCCTCCATCGCGGAGAAGAGGAAGCCGAACTGTCCCATGTTGATCAGCGCGCCGATCGCGAGAATCGCGGGCCAGCCCGCGGGTCTTGGGAAGAACGGGATGAGCGGGATCAGGATGGCGAAGCGCAGGCCCACGAAAAGGAGCGGAGGCAGCTCTTCGAGCGCAATCTTCATCGCGCTGAAATTCGACCCCCAGGCGAGGATC
>CAZVQL010000171.1:0-1716 GCA_964629305.1 uncultured Roseicyclus sp. | reverse complement strand
GCCCCAGGCCGCCCCGGTGTCGATGGCAAGCCGGTTGGAATAATGCTCGACCCGCTCGACGGGGGTGTGCCCATGGACGATCAGCGCGCCGTGGTCGCGGGTGTCGAAGAGGAAGGGGCCGCGAATCCAGAGAAGATCTCCCTCCTCCTGCTGGTCGAGAGGGATGCCGGGGCGGATGCCGGCATGGACGAAGACGCAGCCCTCGCACCGATACAGGCTTGGCAGCCCGGAGAGGAAGCTTCGGTGGTGCGGGGGCAGAGCCCGGGACAGCGCGGCGCGGTTCTCCGTGTCCGGGCCGTCCGGAGTGACCCCGTAGGAGAGGCAGGTCGCAGCGCCGCCCATGCTGTCGCTAAGCCATTGCATCCGTGGCGGGGCGCGGTCCTCGTCAAGGAACTCCAGCATGGCGGCGTCGTGATTTCCTTTCAGTACCACGATGCGTGGATCTCGCGCGGCAAGATCGGCCAGCAACTCCACCACGCCGGCGCTGTCCGGGCCACGGTCGACCAGGTCGCCGACATGGACGAGGGGCGCCGCCTCGGTGCCCTCGCGCGCACGGTCTGCCTCCACGCGGTCATGCGCCGCGCAGAGCTTGTCGAGATGGCCGTGGATGTCGCCGATGGCATAAACGGTCATGGCCCGAGAAAACGCGGGCTTGAGACAAAGCGCAAGGCCGCTCAGTCGATCGGCTGAGAGAACATGGCGAGCCGCGTGCCCGTGCGCGTCCAGCGCAGGCTTTGCCAGAAGCCTTCGGCCTCGTCGGTGGGGTCGGCGACGACCCAGATGTCGGTACAGCCCTGTCGGCGGGCGTGGTCCATGCAGGTCATCACGAGCCGCGTGCCGATGCCCTGCCGCCGCCAGGGTCCCGCGACGCCGATCTCGTTGATCCACCATTGGGGCTGCTTGTCGGGATGGTGGTGGACCACGCCCGAGCACATGCCGACCAGGAGGTCGCGTTCGACCGCGACGGCGATATGGAGATGGGGGGCCGCAAGGAACTCATCGGTCAGCACCGGGTCGGGGGGCGCATCGAACACGTCCTCGTGGACATGTCGGAAGAGACCCGCGTCGATGCGGCGGGCGATGAAGACGGAAACGGCCATGCGCCCCCATTACCTTGGAAAACGAAACCGGCCCAGCCTCATTCGGCCGGGCCGGTTCGCGATGTCCGATGGCCGTCGCCTCAGGCGCGGGCGGCCATCTGGTTGTGCTTGCGCAGGACGAAGTCCTTGGCGGTCTCGACCGCCACGGCGGCGTCGCGGCAATAGGCGTCGGCACCGATGGCGCGGCCGAATTCCTCGTTCAGGGGGGCGCCGCCGACGAGCACGATGTAATCGTCGCGGATGCCCTTTTCCTTCAGCGTATCGATGACGACCTTCATGTAGGGCATCGTCGTCGTCAGAAGGGCCGACATGCCGAGGATGTCGGGTTCTTCGGTTTCCAGCGCCTCGAGATAGGCCTCGACCGCATTGTTGATGCCGAGGTCCACGACCTCGAAGCCGGCGCCCTCCATCATCATCGACACCAGGTTCTTGCCGATGTCGTGGATGTCGCCCTTGACGGTGCCGATCACCATCTTGCCGATGCGCGGTGCGCCGGTTTCGACGAGAAGCGGCTTCAGGATCGCCATGCCGCCCTTCATCGCGTTGGCGGCCATCAGCACTTCGGGCACGAAGAGGATGCCGTCGCGGAAGTCGTTGCCGACGATGGTCATGCCGC
>CAZVQL010000170.1:0-6859 GCA_964629305.1 uncultured Roseicyclus sp. | reverse complement strand
TCGTGCCGTTGAGCTGCGGGTTGATGCCGAGCCCGCTTTCGCGGATCGCCTTCTCGACCTTGCCGACAAGCGACTTGTCCCAGACGTTGATGGTGACCATCCGCGGCTCGGGCACGTTCACGGTGCCCACCTGGTTGATCGGCGTCATCGAGCCGTAGGCGTCCACCTGCACGGGGTCCAGCATCGAGGCGGAGGCCCGCCCCGTGCGCAGCGACGCGAATTCCGTTCTCAGTGACGCAATTGCGCCATCCATGCGCCGTGCCAAATCGTCGGTGTCGATCTCGATCTCGTCCTCGGACATGCCCCGTCTCTCCGTCAGGTTCACTTTCTTGCAGCGGTTCTTAAGGCCTCAGGCGACCTTTGTATAGGTGCCCTGCCCCGCCAGGATGCCCCGGAAGCCGCCCGGCTCATCAAGGCTGAACACGATGATCGGCAGATCGTTCTCGCGCGCCAGCGCGATGGCCGAGGCGTCCATCACGCCCAGGTGCTGGGCCAGCACCTCGTCGTAGGTGACCGTCTCGTAGCGCTTGGCATCGGGGTATTTCTTGGGGTCCTTGTCGTAGACCCCGTCAACCTTGGTGCCCTTGAAGATCGCCTCGCAGTTCATCTCGTTCGCGCGCAGCGTGGCCGCCGTGTCGGTCGTGAAATACGGGTTGCCGGTGCCTGCCGCGAAGATGCAGACGCGTTTCTTTTCAAGGTGCCGGACGGCGCGGCGGCGGATGTAGGGTTCTGCCACCTCGTTCATGGTGATGGCGCTGATCACGCGGGTGAAGACACCGATGCTTTCCAGCGCGGACTGCATCGCTAGCGCGTTCATCACCGTTGCCAGCATCCCCATGTAGTCGGCGGTGGTGCGCTCCATCCCCTGCGCGCTGCCCTGAAGGCCGCGAAAGATGTTGCCACCGCCGATCACCATGCAGATCTCGACGCCCAGGTCGTGGACCGTCTTCACCTCGCGCGCGATGCGCTCGACGGTGGGCGGGTGCAGGCCGAAACCCTGGTCGCCCATCAACGCCTCGCCCGAGATCTTCAGCATGACGCGGCTGTAGAGCGGCTCGACCGAGGGGGCGGTATCGTCCGGCATGGGAGGCTTCCTTTGACTGGCAGATCGGATGGCGGCATTGCGCGGGCTGCACCATGGTCTAAAACCGGGGCGGGTTCAACGCCCCTTGCGCGCTCTCGGACCGGCAGTCTGGCGCCGGGGCCTTCATGGGCGCGGGCACGAGTTCGCATGGCATATACTTGATAACACTGGATTCCATCCCCGACGACCGCGCCGTCCTGATCGCCGGTCCCACCGCTTCGGGCAAATCGGCGCTGGCTTTGCGCATAGCCGAGGCGCAGGGCGGCGTGATCGTCAACGCCGATGCCCTTCAGGTCTATGACGGCTGGCGCATCCTGACCGCCCGCCCCTCGCCCGAGGACGAGGCGCGCGCGCCCCACATCCTCTATGGGCATGTGCCGTTCGAGGCGGAATACTCCGTCGGCGACTGGCTGCGCGCGGTGCGTCCGCTGCTGTCGGGCAAAGCGCGCCCCATCTTCGTGGGCGGCACCGGCCTCTACTTCCGGGCGCTGACCGAGGGGTTGGCCGAGATCCCCGCGATCCCGCCCGAAATTCGGGCCGAGGCCGATGCGATGACCGACGCGGATCTGCTTGCCGCGCTCGACCAGGTCGATCCGGAGCTGGCTGCGCGCATCGACCGGCAGAACCGCGCCCGCGTGCAGCGCGGCTGGGAAGTGTGGCGCGCCACCGGACGCCCCCTCAGCGCGTGGCAGGCCGAGACGGCGCCGCCCGACCTTGCGCTCGAAGATGCGGTTCCCCTGGTGATCGACGCCGACCGCGACTGGCTGAACGAGCGTATCGCATTGCGCTTCGACACCATGCTCGAACAGGGCGCGCTGGAGGAGGCGCGCGCCAACCTGCATCGCTGGGACGCGGCAGGGGGGGCCAGGAAGGCCATCGGCGCGCCCGAGCTGATCGCGCATCTGAAGGGCGACATCACGCTCGCCGAAGCACGCGAAGCCGCCATCATCGCCTCGCGCCAATACGCCAAGCGGCAGCGCACCTGGTTTCGGGCCCGGATGGGCGGCTGGCGGTCGGTCGCGGTGCCCTGACGCCCTGCCGCTTGCATATTTCCAACCTGCGGCCCAGCTTGGGCGCATGGCCGAGTCGCCCCGTTCCTTCAGTGTCCTGTCGCTGGGCAAGCTGCGTATGCAGGAAACCTGGCGCCTCGAACACCTGCACAGCCAGCAGCGCCACAGGCTTTACTGGGTGACGCGCGGACAGGGCCGCGTGACTGTCAATTGCATCACCCGCGGTTACGGGCCCAACACGGCGATCTTCGTGCCCGGCGGCACGCAGATGGCCATCGAACTGCCCAGCCAGCTTCAAGGGCTCGAGCTGTGCCTGCCGACCGGGGCCGAGCTGCACCTGCCCGAGGGGCCCTTTCACCTGCGCATCTCGAACATCGAGGCGCAGGCGAGCCTGACCAGCCATCTCGAGAAGATCGAACGCGAGCTGGCCGCCCGCGCGCCCGCCATGGACCGCGCGCTGACGGGCTACGGCCTGCTCGTCTCGGCCTGGATGCAGCGCGAGCTGACGCGGGCCGAGGGCGCAATCCTGCGCGAGCGGACGCACCGCTTGGCCGAGCTCTACGCCGAGAAGATGGAGGCGCAGTTCCGCACCGGCCGCGGTGTTGCCGAATATGCCGACGCGTTGCAGGTCACGCCGACGCACCTGTCGCGCGTCTGCAAGGAAGCGGCGGGCCGCCCGGCGCATGCCTTGCTGGTGGAACGGATCATGCATGATGCCCGCCGCCTTCTGCGCGACACCGACATGCCGGCCCGCGAAATCGCCGAGACGCTCGGGTTCTCCTCGGCGGCCTATTTCACCCGCGCGTTTCAGCAGGCCACCTCCGTCACACCCAGCGAATTCCGCGCCGCGCCGCGCCGCTTTTGAGATCA
Source organism: uncultured Roseicyclus sp. (assembly GCA_964629305.1). Taxonomy (GTDB): domain Bacteria; phylum Pseudomonadota; class Alphaproteobacteria; order Rhodobacterales; family Rhodobacteraceae; genus Roseicyclus. Next base: position 3,895 of record CAZVQL010000170.1, on the reverse strand, counting down.
CGACGGCGATAGAAGGCGGAAAAAGGGTTGCGACCGACGTCCATGTCGTTTTTGTTTGGCGGCGATGTCGCAAAAGAACAACAAGACTTCGCAACTTGCGATTGACGGTCAGGAAAAACTACTGCCGACTGAAGGCGTGTAAGTGGAGGGGGGTCTCTTGCGGCGTGATCCACGGGACGAACCTTGGAACAAATAACGAAAAGCAACACCACAGGGAGACGACGTATGTTGCCTAGCACCAACCAGCATCTGGAGACCCATCCGGTCGCCGAGATGTACGCAGAGGAATACAAGGCCGGCCAGCTCAGCCGCCGCGAATTCCTCGTGCGGTCCACCGCGCTCGGCGTGTCTGCCGCCGCGGCCTATTCGATGATCGGCCTCAGCCCGGCGATGGCGCAGTCCGACTTTGTCACGCCTCCGATGGGCGGCAGCCTGCGCATCCAGATGGAAGTGCGCGCTCAGAAAGACCCGCGCACCTACGACTGGTCGCAGCTTGCCAACGTCGTGCGCGGCACGCTCGAATACCTTATCGAGAGCCGCGCTGACGGCTCGTTCGCCGGCGTTCTCCTGGAAAGCTGGGAAGCGAACGAAGACGCCTCGCAATACACCCTGCGTGTGCGCCAGGGCGTGACCTTCAACAATGGCGACCCCTTCACCGCCGAGGACGTGGCCGCCAACTTCCGCGGCTGGTGCGACGCAACGGTCGAGGGCAACTCGATGGCCGCCCGCATGGGTGCGCTGGTCGACCCCGAAACCAACCAGGCCCGCGAAGGTGCAATCGAGGTGGTGGATGAGTACACCGTGCTCCTGACCTTCCCGTCCTCCGACATCACGCTGGTCGCGGGCATCGCCGACTACCCGGCCGCCGTGCAGCACCGTGACCTGATCGGGACCAACCCGCTGGACCACGGCATCGGCACCGGCGCCTACCGCGTCACCGACTACGAGGTTGGCGTCTCGGCCCGCCTCGAAAAGAACCCCGACCACACCTACTGGGGCGAGGCTTATCTGGACGAGATCGTCTTCATCGACCTCGGCCAGGACCCTGCCGCGTGGTTCGCGGGCGCAGAAGCCGACGAGTTCGACATGACCTACGAGACCGTGGGCGAATTCGTCGACCTGTTCTCGGCCATCGGCTGGACCCAGTCGGAAGTGGTGACCGCCGCGACCGTCGTGATCCGTCCGAACCAGAACAATGCGCCCTACGACAACCAGATGGTGCGCAAGGCGATCCAGCTGGCGGTCGATCCGCAGGTCTGCCTCGACCTCGGCATCAACGGCCAGGGCATCGTGGCCGAGCATCACCATGTCTGCCCGATCCACCCCGAATACGCGGAGCTTCCGCCGTTGACGGTGGACAAGGACGCGGCCGCGGCCATGCTGGCCGAGTCGGGTCATGCCGACCATGTCTTCGAGATCGTGTCGATCGACGACGACTACCGCCGCAACACCACCGACGCGGTGGCGGCACAGCTGCGTGACGCGGGCTTCACCGTCGAGCGCACGGTCATCCCCGGCTCGACCTTCTGGAACGACTGGACGACCTATCCGTTCTCCTCGACCAACTGGAACCACCGCGAGTTGGGCGTGATCGTCCTCAACCTTGCGTATCGCTCCGGCGTGGCATGGAACGAGTTCGGCTATGCGAACCCCGAGTTCGACGCCCTGCTCGACCAGGCCAACGGGATCGCGGACGCCGATGCACGGCGCGAGGTGATGGCGCAGATCCAGCAGACCCTGCAGGACGATGCCGTCACGCTTCAGCCCTACTGGCGGTCGCTGTTCCGGCACTACCGCAACGGCGTTCTCAACGCGGAGATGCATCCGAAGTTCGAGATCAACGTCCACTACCTCGGCGTCGAAGCCTGATCGACGCAGACGGCGGCCCGGGAGTTCCGGGCCGCCGTTTCCCCCGACAGGGTCATGCCCTGCCGGACCTGACCGAGGCCCGCGACAGAACGGGCCATGCCACGCCGCACCGGCACAGCTCAACCGACAGGGGACATCATGGCATTCTTCATCCTGCGCCGCGTCGGCGTGATGGTTCTCACCGCCCTCTGCCTGACCTTCGTGGTCTTCTTCCTCACCAACCTCTACCCGAACCTCGAAAAGCTCGCGAAGACGCAGGGCAACGCCCGCATGACCGATGCCGAGGTCGCAAGCTGGATCGACCGCAACGGATACGGCGGCCCGATGATCCTGCGCTACGGCGAATGGCTGGGCGTGGTGCCGGGCTGGACGCGCGAGGACCCGGTCAACGGCGAATGGCGCGGGCGATGCCTTGAACGCGGCCAGACCCCCGAGGACGCGCCGCGCTACTGCGGCCTGCTGCAGGGCGACCTGGGCTTTTCCACCGTCTCGGATGACGAGGTCGCCAACATCATCGGTGGGCGATTGCAGCTGACCGGTGTGCTGATGTTCTGGGCCTTTGCCGTGATGGTGCCCGCGGCCCTTCTGGTCGGCGTGCTGGCGGGGATGCGGGAAGGCAGCCGGATGGACCGAAGTCTGTCGACGCTGGCCATCGGCTCCACCGCGACACCGGAATACGTGTCTGGCGTGATCTTCATCGTGCTTCTCGCCTCAAGCCAGGCTGGCCTCTCGCCGCTTCTGGTGAACCTTGGCTGGCTCGACAGCGGGACGCTGTTCCTGGGCTCGGCGCGCTCGGCGATGGACCAGATCACCTTCTGGAACTTTACCCTGCCGGTGATGACCATCGCGCTCTACGGCATGGGCTACATTGCGCGGATGACGCGCGCCTCGATGGCCGAGGTGATGACCGCGCAATACATCCGCACCGCGCGCCTCAAGGGGGTGAGCTTCCGCAACATCGTGCTGAAACACGCGCTCAGGAACGCGCTGATCGCGCCCTTCACCGTTATCATGCTTCAGTTCCCCTGGCTTCTGACCGGCGTGGTGATCGTCGAGACGCTCTTCAACTACAACGGCTTCGGCTGGACGCTGGTTCAAGCGGCCTCGAACAACGATATCGAGCTGCTTCTGGCCTGTTCCATCGTCGCCGTCTTCGTCGTGCTGGTGACGCAGCTCATATCCGACATCGGGTATGTGTTCCTGAACCCGCGCATCCGCATTTCCTGAAGGAGGACCAGACATGGAACCCTTGACCTGGTCCGGCGATCTCGGCGCCTTCCTCAACCCCCTCATGCTGGCCTCGGTGGTCGTCTTCGTCGCGGGCTTCCTGGCCAACTTCGCGATGACGCTCATCGGCATCCGGGCCGGCGACATGGTGGTCAACCCCGACCACACGCTGAGCCTGCGGCGCACGCCCGTCGACTACGCGCTCATGTCGATGAAATACGCGGTGCTGCTGTTTCTGGCCTGCTGCCTTTGCTACATCGTGGCCGGCGTTCTGCTGCGCTCTCCCGAAACCTCGGGCATCCTCGGCGGGATGGCCGCGCGCTTCACGCCGGTCTGGATCGCGCTCGTGATCCTCTTCGCGCTCTCGATCACCTTCAAGCGCCGCCTCGGCCTCTATGGCAAGCTCTTCGACAGCCTGATCGGGATGATCGGCTTCGGCCTCGTCATGTTCTGGATCTTCACCGCGGTCTTCTCGGGGATAGTCGCGACCCACGGGCCGATCGACGTCATCAGCCAGATGCGCAACGAGGTGCCGGGATCGCCCCTGCCCTCGCCTGAGGATGGGCAATACGCCTTCTACCTGCTGGGCGGTGACAACCTTGGCCGCGACGTGTTCAGCCGGATGGTCTACGGCTCGTTCGAGGTGCTGAAGATCGCACCGCTGGCCACGCTCTTCGCCTTCATGGTCGGCATCACGCTGGGCCTGCCCGCGGGCTACTACGGCGGCAAGCTCGACACGGTCATCACCTTCATGGCGAACCTCGTCCTCGCCTTCCCGGTGATCTTGCTGTTCTACTTG
>CAZVQL010000169.1:0-6901 GCA_964629305.1 uncultured Roseicyclus sp. | reverse complement strand
TCATGCCCTACATCTCGGCCTCGATCATCGTGCAGCTCATGGCGGCCATGGTGCCCGCCCTCGAGCAGCTGAAGAAAGAGGGTGAGGCCGGGCGCAAGAAGCTCAACCAATACACCCGCTACGGGACCGTCGTGCTGGCCACCGCGCAGGCCTATGGCCTTGCCGTCAGCATGGAGTCGGGCGGCCTAGCCTCCGATCCCGGCTGGTTCTTCCGCGCCGCCTGCGTCATCACGCTGGTGGGCGGCACGATGTTCCTGATGTGGCTGGGCGAACAGATCACCCAGCGCGGCATCGGCAACGGTATCTCGCTGATCATCTTCGTCGGCATCATCGCCGAAATCCCCGCGGCCCTCGCGCAGTTCTTCGAGTCCGGCCGCTCCGGCGCGCTGACGACGCCCGCGATCCTCGGCGTGATCGTCATGCTGATCGGCACGCTCTTCTTCGTGGTCTTCATGGAGCGAAGCCTGCGCAAGATCCACATTCAGTACCCGCGCCGCCAGGTCGGGATGAAGGTCTATGACGGCGGCTCCAGCCACCTGCCGGTCAAGGTGAACCCCGCGGGCGTGATCCCGGCGATCTTCGCCTCGTCGCTGCTTCTTCTGCCGACGACGCTGACCACCTTCTCGGGCGGTGAGGCGTCGGGCCCGGTGATGGGCTGGATCCTCGCCAACTTCGGCCCGGGTCAGCCGCTCTACCTGTTGTTCTTCGCGTCGATGATCGTCTTCTTCACGTACTTCTATACGCTGAACGTGTCCTTCAAGACGGATGACGTGGCCGACAACCTCAAAAGCCAGAACGGCTTCATCCCCGGCATCCGGCCCGGCAAGAAGACCTCCGAGTATCTCGAATACGTGGTCAACCGCGTCCTCGTGCTCGGCTCGGCCTATCTCGCCTTCGTCTGCCTGATGCCCGAGATGGTCCGCACCCAGCTGGCGATCACGGCCTACTTTGGCGGCACCTCGATCCTGATCATCGTGTCGGTCGGCATGGACACCGTCCAGCAGATCCAGAGCCACCTGCTCGCCCACCAGTACGAGGGGCTGATCGAGAAATCGCAACTCCGCGGCCGCGGCTCCAAGTCCGGCGCCCGCAAGCCCCGCAAGAGCCCGGCACGCAGATGAGCCTGAACATTATCCTTCTCGGCCCGCCCGGCGCGGGCAAGGGCACCCAGGCCGCGCGCCTCGTTGAAACGCGTGGCATGGTGCAACTCTCGACCGGCGACATGCTGCGAGAGGCGCAGGCCTCGGGCACCGAAATGGGCAAGATCGTCGCCGAGGTCATGGCCAAGGGTGACCTCGTCACCGACGAGATCGTCATCGGCCTGATCCGCGAGAAACTCTCGCAGGGCGGGTCCGGCTTCATCTTCGACGGTTTCCCCCGCACGCTGGCGCAGGCCGACGCGCTCGGTCAGCTGATGGACGAGCTGGGCCAGACCATCGACGCGGCAATCGAGTTGCAGGTCAATGACGAGGTTCTCGTCGACCGCATCGTCGGCCGCGCCGAAGAGGCGCGCGCAGCGGGCAAGCCCGTGCGTGCCGACGACAACGCCGAAAGCCTCAAGACCCGGCTCATGGCCTATTACAAGCAGACCTCCCCGCTGATCGGCTACTACTACGCCAAGGGCCTGCTTAAGGGCGTCGACGGCCTTGCCGACATCGATGCGGTGGCCGCAGAGATCGCCGAAATCCTCGGTTGAGACCGGTGCCCGGCTTTTCCCTTGACAGTCGGGCCACGCGCCCTTGACGCCCTAGTGAATTCGGCCTACACGGCGGCTTCCCTCCGGGAATCATGACAGGCGTAGTGGGTCTTCCCCCGCCTTTCGACCTGAAAACCAGGGTCCTTCGGTCCATCGCGGCCAGGGGCCCTCTGTTGTGAAAAAAGGGCCTGGGGTTACGGGCTCGCAACGATAAGGACGAGATTACCTTGGCACGTATCGCAGGGGTCAACATCCCCACCGCCAAGCGCGTTCCCATCGCGCTGACCTACATCACCGGCATCGGCCAGGCTTCGGCCCGCCAGATCTGCGACGCCGTCGGCATCGATCATGCCCGTCGCGTGAACGAGTTGTCCGACGCCGAAGTGCTCCAGATCCGCGAGCATATCGACGCCAACTTCACCGTCGAGGGCGACCTGCGCCGCGAAGTGCAGATGAACATCAAGCGCCTGATGGACCTTGGCTGCTACCGCGGCCTGCGTCATCGCCGCAACCTGCCCGTCCGCGGCCAGCGGACCCACACCAACGCACGCACGCGCAAGGGCCCCGCAAAGGCCATCGCCGGCAAGAAGAAGTAAGGGAGGGCTGGTTCAATGGCACGCGATCGTCGTCCCGCCAAGCGCAAGGTTTCCAAGAACATCGCCGCCGGCGTTGCTCATGTGAATTCCTCGTTCAACAACACCAAGATCCTGATCTCCGACGTGCAGGGCAACGCGATCGCGTGGTCCTCGGCCGGTACGATGGGCTTCAAGGGCAGCCGCAAGTCGACCCCCTTCGCCGCACAGATGGCGGCCGAGGATGCCGGCAAGAAGGCGCAGGAGCACGGCGTCAAGACCCTCGAGGTCGAGGTGCAGGGCCCTGGTTCGGGCCGCGAGTCCGCGCTGCGCGCGCTGGCCGCCTGCGGCTTCCAGATCACGTCGATCCGCGACGTGACCCCGATCGCCCACAACGGCTGCCGTCCGCCCAAGCGCCGTCGCGTCTGAGGCTTCTCGGTTTTCTCCGGCGGGCCCGTGCCATGCGCGTGGCCCGCTGACGTCATTTTGATCCTCGAGCGTGGCCGGGACGGATCCCCCCGCCACAAGAATGGAGGCGACGCATGATCCACAAGAATTGGCAAGAGCTGATCAAACCGACCCAACTGGTCGTTCAGCCCGGCACCGACCCCGCCAAGAAGGCGACCGTCGTGGCCGAACCGCTCGAGCGGGGTTTCGGCCTGACGCTCGGCAACGCGCTGCGCCGCGTGCTGATGTCCTCGCTCCAGGGCGCGGCCATCACCTCGGTCCAGATCGACGGCGTGCTGCACGAGTTCTCGTCGGTCGCCGGTGTGCGTGAAGACGTCACCGACATCGTCCTGAACCTCAAGGGCGTCGCCATCCGCATGGAGGCCGATGGCCCCAAGCGCGTGTCGATTTCGGCCAAGGGCCCCAAGGTCGTCACCGCCGGTGACATCTCGGAAAGCGCGGGCATCGAGGTCCTGAACAAGGATCACGTGATCTGCCACCTCGACGACGGCGCCGACCTCTACATGGAGCTGACCGTCAACACCGGCAAAGGCTACGTCTCGGCCGACAAGAACCGCCCCGAGGATGCGCCCATCGGCCTGATGCCGATCGACGCGATCTACTCGCCGGTCAAGAAGGTCGCCTATGACGTGCAGCCGACCCGCGAGGGGCAGGTGCTCGACTACGACAAGCTGACGCTGAAGCTGGAAACCGACGGCTCGGTTACCCCCGATGACGCCGTGGCCTACGCCGCGCGCATCCTGCAGGACCAGCTGTCGATCTTCGTCAACTTCGACGAGCCCGAGGCCGCAGGCCGCCAGGACGACGAGGACGATCTCGAGTTCAACCCGCTTCTGCTGAAGAAGGTGGACGAGCTGGAACTGTCGGTCCGTTCGGCGAACTGCCTGAAGAACGACAACATCGTCTACATCGGCGACCTGATCCAGAAGACCGAGGCGGAAATGCTCCGCACCCCGAACTTCGGCCGCAAGTCGCTCAACGAGATCAAGGAAGTGCTTTCGGGCATGGGTCTGCATCTCGGCATGGACATCGTGGATTGGCCGCCGGACAACATCGAAGACCTGGCCAAGAAGTACGAAGACAACTTCTGATCGGTGGGCAGAATTGCCCACCCTACACATCGTAGGGTGGGTGAAACCCACCATCCCGACCCGGGCAATTCCGCCCCAACAAGGAGGGTTCCGCAACGCACGGGACCCGGACAAAGCATCAAACGGAGACTGACCCATGCGTCACGCAAGCGGCTACCGCAAGCTCAACCGGACCCACGAACACCGCAAGGCGATGTTCGCCAACATGGCCGGTTCGCTCATCGAACATGAACAGATCAAGACGACCCTGCCCAAGGCGAAAGACCTGCGCCGGATCGTCGAAAAGCTCGTCACGCTGGCCAAGCGCGGCGACCTGCACGCCCGCCGCCAGGCCGCGGCCCAGCTCAAGCAGGACGCCCATGTCGCCAAGCTCTTCGACGTCCTCGGCCCCCGCTACGCCGAGCGTCAGGGCGGCTACATCCGCATCATGAAGGCCGGCTTCCGCTACGGCGACATGGCGCCGATGGCGATCATCGAGTTCGTGGACCGCGACGTCGACGCCAAGGGTGCCGCCGACCGTGCCCGCCTCGAGGCCGAAGAGACCGCGGACGAGTGACTGCGCCCCGGCCTTCGCGGCCGGACGCACACGATAGACGACGCCCCTGCCACCGGCGGGGGCGTTTCGATTCAGGGCTTGCCGGAAGAGGGGTCGTTGCCCTCGAGTTTGGGTGCGCGGCTTTCCTTTGGGGGTAGCACAGCAGGCATCACCACGGGCCCCTGTCCCATGTATTCCAGAAGGTCCTTACGCGCCGATGCATGGATGAGCATGAGACGCGCAAAAAGATCCGGATCGATCCTTTCGTCCATTCGTCTCACCTTGTAACAACCGCACCGAAGAATACGGTTGACCCTTTTTCCGGCAACCTGTCTAAAAAGACATGGTCTTTTCGGTAGGGTGAGATGACGAAGGCGCCGGTGCTCGACCTTCTGCTTCACGAGTTGTCTCTCGCGGCGCCCGGCGGCTTCGCGGTCGGCCTGCACATCCGCTACGTCTCGCCGCTCATCATGGTGAACACGTATCCAGACAGCTGGCAGGAGGTGTATACCGCCAAGCTTTACGGCCTGCGCGACCCCACGCTTGCCTGGGGCCTCAGCCACACCGGCACCCGCCGCTGGTCCGAGATCGGTTTGCCCGACCCCTTTGGCATCCTGCCCGAAGCGGCGGGATACGGCCTTGTCTACGGCATGATCGCGTCGATCGGCCCGATGTCCTCGCGCACGATCGCGGGCGCCTCCCGAGCGGATCGCGAGTTCACCGAGGACGAGATGGAACACATCTACAGGATCGTGCACCGCATGCACGATCTGTCGGAACCGCCGGCCCGCCTCAGCACGGCGCAGGCCGACGCCCTCAAATGCATCGCGGAAGGGGACCGCCATGCAGCTGCCGCCGCCCGATTGGGTATATCCGAAAGCGCCTTCAAGGCGCGCCTGACATCCGCCAGGCAGAAACTCATGGCCCGGACGACCGCCGAGGCGGTCCAACGGGCCAGGGAATACGGATTGATCTGAACCGGTCCAGACAGCTGAGCCATCGGGACACCCCAAGCGGTGCCGCGTTTTTCAACCGGCCAACCAAAGGGGATTCGACCATGGAAATGACCACGCTGTCCTTCGCCAACATGCACCAGCACGGCACGCTCTTCGCCAACATGCTCAAGGCGCGCCACCGCACCTTCATCGAAGAGATGCACTGGGAATTGCCCGCGGCCGACGGGATGGAATTCGATCAGTACGACACCGCGCAAAGCCGCTGGGTCTGCGTCCATGACGGCGACCGCGTGCTCGCGGGCGTGCGGCTGACGCCCACAACCGCCCGCTGCGGCGTCTATTCCTACATGGTGCGCGACGCGCAGCGCGGCCTGCTCGATTCGATCCCGGCCAACCTGCTGGACGATCCCGCTCCCATCGCCGACTACATCTGGGACGCCAACCGCCTCTTCGTCGCCGAAGGTGTCGAGACCGAGATCCGCCACCAGGTGCAGCTGTCGCTGATGGGCCACATGGTCCGATCGGCCCGCGCGCTTGGCGCGGACATCCTGATCGGCCTTCTGCCCATCGCGATCCCGCGTCTCGGCCGCCGCCTCGGCATCGACATGCGGCCCGCCGGGCCGGTGATGAAGATCGGCGGCGTCGCACACCGCTGCTTCTTCGTTTCCATGGCCTCCGAGATGCACTGAGCCTCATTGTCGGCGCGGGGCCGGGCGCATAGCTTGGCCCCATGGCCGACCTTTTCGACACCGCGCCCACGGGCGATCCGCCGACCGGCAAGGGCCCCCGCCCGCTGGCCGACCGCCTGCGCCCCGCGCGGCTCGAGGATGTCATCGGGCAGGATCACATCCTCGGCCCCGAGGGCAGCCTGCGCATCATGCTGGATGCGGGCGCGATGTCGTCTCTCATCCTCTGGGGGCCGCCCGGCGTGGGCAAGACGACCATCGCGCGCCTCCTCGCGCAGGAAACCGACCTCCATTTCGTCCAGATCAGCGCCATCTTCACCGGCGTCCCCGACCTCAGAAAGGTGTTCGAGGCGGCCAGGATGCGCCACGCGAACGGGCAGGGGACGCTGCTTTTCGTCGACGAGATCCACCGCTTCAACAAGGCCCAGCAGGACGGCTTCCTGCCGCATATGGAGGACGGCACGATCCTCCTCGTCGGTGCCACCACCGAGAACCCCAGCTTCGAGCTGAACGCCGCACTTCTTTCCCGCGCGCAGGTGCTGGTCCTGAACCGGCTGGACGAGGACGCACTCGAAAAACTCGTCGCCCACGCCGAGCTCGAGCTTCATCATCCGCTGCCGCTGCGCCCCGAGGCGCGCAGCGCGCTGATCGAGATGGCCGACGGCGACGGCCGCGCGCTGCTCAATCTCGTGGAACAGGTCGCCGCCTGGAAGGTCGACGGTCAATTGACCCGCGACCAGCTTGCCACGCGCCTGCAACGCCGCGCCGCCCAATACGACAAGTCGGGCGAGGCGCATTACAACCTGATCTCCGCATTGCACAAATCCGTGCGCGGCTCTGACCCTGACGCCGCGCTCTACTGGTTCGCCCGGATGCTCGAAGGCGGCGAAGACCCCC
>CAZVQL010000168.1:0-6916 GCA_964629305.1 uncultured Roseicyclus sp. | reverse complement strand
GCGAGCCGCGTGAACAGGCCCACCAGCAGAAGGATGGGCAGGATGAACTCGGCCCATGTGCCCAGAAGGACGGTCATCCGCGCGAGCGGCCCGAGCGCCGAGGGGTCGTAGCCCACCGCGTCGAAGACCCGCGGCAGGACCTGGATATAGGCGCCCGTGTCGAGCCGGAAGAGGCCGAGGATGCCGTCGCCCGTCTTGGTCAGGCCCGAGTTCCAGTAATAGAGGAACAGCGAGGCGACGAAGAGGAACCGCGCCAGCGTCGGCAGCAGGATGGGCGAGAGCGTGGCATCGAGCGCGCTGAAGACACGGCAATGAAGATGGGTGAGGGCCTGCATCGTGCGGCTCCTTTCGAATGGGTCAGTTTGTGGGATCGAGCGTCATCGCGCCCGAGGTGAGGAAGAGGGTCAGAAGCGCCGCGGGGTCTGCCTCGGGCACTTCGGCCATTGCCTTGGTCAGCGCCTCGGCCAGCGTCAGCTTGCCCTTGAGCGCGCGGGCGAGGGCGAAACCGCCGGGCGGCATGAGGTAGGGCGCCGGGTCGAAACGGGGGCGCGCGATGAGCACGTCCTGCGGCCCGCGGGGCGGTTTTTCAGCGCCCGCGACAGAGTTGTAGCGCCAGATGCCGAAGACCGGGAAACGGGACGACAGGACAAGCGTGGAGGGCGCCAGCCGCGGGCGCAGGGCCATGACGGCGGCAGGCTCCAGGTCGCGGGTGTCGAGCGGCGTGGTGTCGGCGGCGTGGTAGGATTGCCGAAGGCCGAGGTCGAGGCGCGCAACATCGGGCAGGTAGGGCAGATGGGCCACCGGCTCGAACCGCAGCAGGAAGCCGGGGAATTTCGCGCCCCAGGTCTGAAGCCGCGGGTCCTCGGGCGGGCAGGCGCGGTGAAAGACCGCGGCCATCGCCTTGAAGAACTCGTCCCCGACAAGGCGGTGGACGGTGGGAAAGCCGGTGCCGAGCGCGTCGATCAGCGAGGCCGCCACGTTGTTTCGGTAGACGTCGAAGCGCTTGCCCGCGGGGCCCCCGTGGGGGTTTTCCAAGCCCTCGGGCGCGGGGCGCGCGGGGTCGAGCAGGGCGGCGGTGAACTCGGTCTGGGGGGTCATGACGTAACCACCTCGTCTTCGTAGGCGAGGATCGTTGCGGCGCGGTCGGCCTCGGCCTGCAGCTCGGTCAGCGGGGGCACGTCGGTATCCCATTCGATGAGCGAGGGACGCGGGCCGCCGCGGGCGACGGTGTAGGCGTAAAGCGACCAGACCGGATCGACCACGGGCCGACCGTGGCTGTCGATCAGGAGAGGGTGGCCGTGTTCGTCGGCGTCCTCGTCATGGCCGCCGAGGTGGATTTCGCCCACGGCGTGAAGTGGGAAGGCATCGATATAGGCCCGCGCGTCCCAGCCCTGGTTGGTGGCCGAGACAAAGACGTTGTTGACGTCGAGCAGAAGGCCGCAGCCCGTGCGGTGCGCGATCTCGGACAGGAACTCGACCTCTTCCATCTCACTTTCGGCGAAGGCGAGGTAGGTGGAGGGGTTTTCCAGCAGCATCCGGCGGCCCAGTGCATCCTGCACCTGGTCGATGTGATCGGCGACGCGGGCCAGCGTGGTGGAGGTGTAGGGCAGGGGCAGCAGGTCGTTCAGAAAGCCGGTGTCATGGGTCGACCATGCGAGATGTTCGGAAAAGCTGGCGGGGTTCAGCCAGTCACAGAGGTGGCGCAGCCGTGCAAGGTGCTCGCGGTCGAGCGGGCGTTCGCCGCCGATCGACAGGCCGACGCCGTGGACGGAGATGGGGAAACGGTCTGCCAGCGCGCGCAGTTGCGCCAGCGGGCGGCCGCCCGCGCCCATGTAGTTCTCGGCATGGATCTCAAGCCAGGTGACGGGGCCGGGGGCCTCCATCAAGCCGGCGAAATGCTGGGCCTTGTAGCCGATGCCGGCTGAAAGGGGCAGGTGACGGGCGGCTGCGAGATCGAGCATGGCGGGTCCGGCGGATCTGGAGAAATGGGGGGAGGGTGCGGTTCCGGGAGGGAACACCGGAACCGCAGGGGACGTGTGGATCAGCTTTCGACCGCACGCAGAGTCGAGGTGTCGGTGCCCTCGGGCAGGTCGCGGGCCAGGCCCTCGTAGCCCTGCGCCTCGAGCTCATCGAGGGTGGCGCCCACGCGGCCGTCGGGCAGTTCGATGTCGCCGCAGGTACCGGCGGGCACCAGCGTCCAGGCGTTGCCCTGGTAGTCGACGGTCGAGGTGCCGGCACAGGTCGTGCCCGGGCCCGCGGCACAATCGTTCTCGCCTGCGAGGCTGACGCCGAAGCACTTCTCGTTGGCCTGAGCGTGGGCATCAGTCACGCCGTGGGCGGTGACGGCGGCGGTGACGGCGCCCAGCAGGGCGAGGGATTTGGTTGCGGTGGACATGGGTGATGAAGCTCCCGGATTGGCGCTTTGCGGCGCAATTGACTGACAGTGCCCGGCACATCGGCTGGGCAACCCCAGAGTGCGCTGCAGCCGCGATCAAACGCCAATCACGGGGCCGTGGGACACGGGCGCGTTACACGGCGCGAGCCGGACGTGAGGTGTGTAGCCCGAGAAAATCATTCAAAAACAATGTTTTGCGTTTTGGCGTCGCGCTGCACTGCAGCGAAGATGAAACAGGCAAGCGGTGCCTGGACCGGGGAAAGCGGGCAAATGTTTCACCGCGTGATGGACCGGCCCCGCCCCTTTCAATGTGCAGACAGGGGTTTTATTTCAGCTTCTCAACAGTCGAGGAGGATGCGCGATGCGCAACGCGGCATTGGTGCTGGGACTGATCGGCGGTGTTCTCGCCATGATCGTGGGCTTCTTCGTCTACGGCTATGTCGCGTTCATCGACTGGTTCGGAGAGGTCCCCGACCTCGCGCGGCAGGTGGACGACCCGCAGATGATGCAGGCGGTCAGCTTTCTTGCGCCGATCATCGGCATCGCGGGCGGCGCGATGGCGCGGGCCCGCGCGCTTTGGGGCGGTGGTTTGATGCTGCTCGCCGCGGTGGGCATCTGGCAGGGGCTGGGCTTCGGCGTCTTCACCATGTTCCCTATCGCCTGCCTTGGCCTGGGCGGTCTGCTGGCGCTGGCGGCGGGCAAGCCCGACGAGGAAAAGGCGCATTTCTGAGCCGATGGGCCAGAGTTGAAAATATTTCCTTATTCAAAGGTTGAATATCGCAAGTGATCTGGCATGGTCCGGGTCAAGACCGGCTTGGCCGAAGGGCCAGTGGTCGTTTCACCCTATGTGGACCAGGTGCCGGATGGCCTGGTCCCGGCGCTGGATCGGCATGATGGATGACAGTGACAGCGACGAGGGTGGCGGGCCTGCCCGCCCCGGACCCGTTCCTTCGGTCGAGGGGCTGGCCCGCGCGGCCATAGCGCGGCTGGCGCACGAGGGCGGTGTGGTCACGGGCCTGTCCGAAGAGGCGGTCGAGGCCTTCTGCGCCCTGCTGGTCGCGGGTGATTACCGCGGCGCGGAGCGGATGCTGACCGCGCTTACTGCAAAGCGCCAAAACTATGCGCGCATCGCCGACGGGCTCTTGTCCGAGGCCGCCCGCCGCGTCGGCACCCAGTGGGAGCAGGACAAGCTGTCTTTCGGGGATGTCTCGGTCGCCATCGCGCAGATCTTCCGTCTGAACCAGGCGTTTCGCCGGCGGCATGTGCCGATCCGGCGCCAGGCCGAGCGGCTCGCGCTTTTCGTCACGCTGCCGGGGCAGTCGCACAACCTTGGGCTTGTGCTGGCGGCCGAGGCGTTCCGGGCCGAAGGCTGGCAGGTCGAGGTGCATCTGGATGCGCCGATGACCGAAGTGCTGGACGCCGCCCGCCGCCTGCGCCCCGAATTGGTCGGCCTGACGATCAGCCGCGAGGACAAGCGCCATCAGCTGGAGTTGCTGACCGCCGAGTTGCGCGCGCTGCCGCTGCGGGTGCGGATCATGCTGGGCGGGCGCGGTGCCGAGGCGTTCGCGCGCCATGTCCCCGCGGGCCGGATCGACCGGGTGGTGACCGACATCGCCTCGGCCCTGGCGGAGGCCTGAGGCGGCCTAGCCTGCGATGCGGATACAGATGTTGCCGAAGCTGCCCTGCGCCTCGAGGGCACGGAAGGCGTCGGGCGCATCCGCGAAATCGAAGACCTGTCCGATGACGGGGTGAATGTTGTGGGCCGACAGCGCGCGCATCAGCGATGCCAGCCCCTGCCGGTGGCCCACGGTGACGGCGCGCAGCGTCAGTTGCCGGACGAGGACGGCAGGCAGGAACAGCTTGGCCTCGTTGCCGGTTACGTTGCCGATCAGGATGATCTGGCCGCCCGTTTTCGCACAGCGGATCGCGTCGGGCAGGGTGGCCGCGCCCCCCAGCTCCAGCACGCGGTCGACGCCGCCGGGGGCTATGCGCTGCACCTCGGCCGCCCAGTCGGGCGTGGCGCTGCGGTCGATGACGTGATGCGCGCCAAGCGCCGCGACCCGCGCCGCGCGGTCGGGCGACGAGGTGGTGACGATCACCCGCGCGCCCGCCGCTTTCGCCAGTTGCACCGCCATCAGCGCGACGCCACCGGTGCCGAGGATCAAGGCGGTCTCGCCGGGGCAGAGTTGCGGGGTGGCCATCAGTGCGCTCCAGGCGGTCAGGCCCGCGCAGGGCAGCGTCGCGGCCTCGGCATCGGTCAGGTGATCGGGCACGCGGACGACGCCGGACGCGGGGAAGACGCGATGCGTGGCAAGCACCCCGTCAAGTGGCCCGCCAAGCCGCCCACCTTCGAGATCGGCGGGCGGGTCGCCTGCATCCCAATGCTGGAAGAAGGCAGGGCAGACGCGGTCGCCGGGCTTGAGGTCGGTCACCTCATCGCCCACCGCGGCCACAACGCCCACGCCATCGGACAGCGGGATCAGCGGCGGCTGCACGCGCCGCCCGTGCTGGCCGCGCAGGACGACGAGATCGCGAAAGTTGAGCGACGCCGCGCGCATTTCCAGGAGCACGTCGCGGGGGCCCGGCACGGGGTCCGGCAGATCAACCGGTGTCAAAGCGTCGTATCCGAAGCCGCCCTCGAACCGCCAAGCCTTCATCCCGCGCCCTTCCCCCGTGCTTCCATCCCGAAGATAGCCCGCGGGCGGCGACGGCGATAGCCTAGGCGGGGAGAGAGGCCGCAACAGGTGATCCCGCGCTACGGATGCCCGTGGCCCCCGGGGCGTTGGGCCCGTATTCGCGAAGACTGCACCAGCGACGCACGCCGGCCGCAATTCATCCGATGCCCGACCGCACCGCTTATGTGCCCGAGTCGTTCGCCCGTCGTCGGTGAAAGCATCGGAGAGACGTTGAGTAGCAGGGATCGGCCGTCGTAGCCGAGATCATCTCTGCGGTTGCGGTACAGGGAGGGTGCAAGAGCGCGCCCGCTTTTTCCGCAAGAGGCCGGGTGACGGTTTAAACCCGTCACCCGGCCCCTCGAAGTTCGATCCGTGATGGCGAACGTGCGGCTTAGTTCAGCGGAATGCGAAGGCCGATCGAGAAGACCTGCGAGGTGAGGTCGAAGGTAAGCGGCTGCACGGGCACGCCGCCGCTGGGCGTACTGGTGGATCCGCCGATGGCTTCGCCAAGGTCGTAGTAACGCCAGGACACGTCGAGCATCATGGGCGTGCCACCGATGCCGTCCAGTTGCCACGAAGCCCCGACACCGAGCGACCATGCAAATTCCGTCTCGCTGTTCGAGTTGAACTGCCGGGTCGGAGTGCCAGAGCCCGCATTGAACCGGGTCCAACTGTCCACGGTGTTGTGCGACATGCCGAGACCGGCAACGACGAACGGCTGAAACTGCGCGTTCGATCCGCTGCCGTGCATGGGTGAATAGAACACGTTGCCCATGAGCACCGTTGAATCGACCGAGCCGTCAGTGATGTCGGCATGGGTCGAGCAGGGGCTACCATCAGAGGCCGAGGAACATGGGCCTGAGAAACTGGAGTTCGACGTCCGGCTCAGCGATAGGTCTGCGCGCCAGCCGTTCATCCAGTCCATGCCGATGGCGATGGTGGCAAAGGCTGCGTTGTCGCCATCGAGGTTGAAGTTGACCTGCGGGTCTCCAGATCCGTCCGGAACCCACCCCGGCGGGAGCCAGTAGGCATCTGAAAGGCTGGGAACCTGGGCACCAAGCTCGAACCGGACATAGGGCTGCAGCGCCGTGGCCTGGGTCGAGGCCGAGACCTCGAAACCCTCAAGATCCTGCCCACTTGCAGTCGTTGCACTGGCCAGCATCAAGGCGGCACCAGCGGTCGAAGCGATGAGGCCGGGTATGGAAGACGCGCGGGTCATTTGAGCACTCCAAGACAATTGTTGGTTCTGTTTATTATTAGCAATGAGATAATTTTGACAAAACGAAACCGCCCGGAGGGGCGGTTTCGTCACTTAGTGTTGCATGGATTCAACCATGCCCTGCGAGGATCGCCACGCGGATCGCGTCTGCAGCCGCCGCAATCGATTCTGCCGAGGCCTGCGTCACGGGCATTTCGAAAATCGTGCTGACTGCATAGACGGTTTCCGGCGTGATCGGGATCTCTTTGTCGGAGGCAGCGCCGAGCGTCACGGCAACGATCGTCTCTGCGCTAGCGGTAATGCCGAAGGCGCTGAGATCAATGCTCCCGTCCAGTGCGTCCTCGAACAAGGCGAGGTTCTGCAGGGGCGAGTCAAGGAACGAAGTTGTTTCAAAAGTTGCCGGATCGCGGAGGAGATCCGCCATGTCGCTCAGTGACAGGTTGTAGAAATCGGCCATGTCCGCGAGGGCAAGCTCGGCTTCGTCATAGGCGCGGGCTAACACCGCATCGGACGATCTCGCGACGCTCAGACGCCCGCCTGGCGCGCGTCCTCCGGATCCACCGCCGCGGCGGGCTCCGCGGTCTCCTCGACCTCGACGAACTCGTCCTCGGCGACGTCGCCGGCGGC
>CAZVQL010000167.1:0-7008 GCA_964629305.1 uncultured Roseicyclus sp. | reverse complement strand
CCTGACGCCGCGCTCTACTGGTTCGCCCGGATGCTCGAAGGCGGCGAAGACCCCCGCTACCTCGCCCGCCGCATCACCCGCATGGCGGTCGAGGATATTGGCCTGGCCGACCCCGCAGCGCAGCGCCAGTGCCTCGACGCCTGGGCCACCTACGAACGTCTCGGCTCGCCGGAGGGCGAACTGGCCCTCGCGCAGGCCGTCCTTTATCTCGCCCTCGCGCCCAAATCGAACGCGGCCTACGTCGCCTATAAGTCTGCGCGGGCCTCCGCGAAATCCACCGGCTCCGCGCCGCCGCCCAAGCACATCCTGAACGCGCCCACCAAGATGATGAAGGAACAGGGCTACGGCGCGGGCTACGCCTATGACCATGACGCCGAAGACGGTTTTTCGGGACAAAACTATTTCCCCGACACCATGTCCCGCCCGGGCTTCTACGCCCCGGTCGAACGCGGCTACGAGCGCGAGCTGAAAAAGCGCCTCGAGTGGTTCGAGGGGTTGCGCGCCAAGCGCAAGGGCTAGGCGGCCCATTGACTCCGCACCCCGCCCGACCCATCACCCGCCCATGACAGCCGTTCTGCAAGTCGCGCTCGGCGGTGCCATCGGCGCCGTGCTCCGGTACGTTACCGGCATTGGTCTCGTGCGCCTCTTCGGGCACACGGGCTTCCCCCTCGGCGTGCTCACCGTGAATATCCTCGGCTCATTCCTCATGGGCCTTTTCATCGTCGCCGCCGCTCAACGCGGGCTGACGCACCTGTCGCCGCTCGTGGCCACCGGCATCCTTGGCGGCTTCACCACCTTCTCGGCCTTCTCGCTCGAGGCGGTCACCCTTTACGAACGCGGCGCGCTCGGCCTTGCGGCCCTCTACATCATCGCAAATGTCACCCTTGCCATCGCCGCGCTCTTCGCCGGCATGGCCGTCGCCCGGAGTTTCGCATGACCGGCGTCCAGACCCTCACCGTTGCAGACGGCGAAGGCGGCCAGCGCCTCGACCGCTGGTTCCGTCGCCAGTTCCCCCACATCCCGCAGGGCCGCATCGAGAAGATGTGCCGCAAGGGCGAGATCCGGGTCGAGGGCGGGCGCGTGAAACCCGCCACCCGTCTGGAAGACGGCCAATCCGTCCGCATCCCGCCCTTGCCGGATGCCGACGCCCCAGAAGCCCCGCAGAAACCCCGCATCTCGGATGCCGACGCCGAGATGATGCGCGCGGCCGTCCTCTACCGCGACGACCACATCATCGCGCTGAACAAGCCCCCCGGCCTTCCCACGCAGGGCGGCACAGGGCAGGCGCGCCATGTCGACGGCCTCGCGGAGGCGCTGAAATTCGGGGCGGACGAGAAACCCCGCCTCGTCCACCGCCTCGACAAGGATACTTCCGGCGTCCTGCTCCTCGCCCGGTCGCGCAAGTCGGCCGAGGCGCTGACCCGCGCCTTCCGCGCGCGTGACACGCGCAAGATCTACTGGGCCGCCACGGCTGGCGTCCCCACCCCCCGCATGGGCACGATCCGCTTCGGCCTCGTGAAGGCCCCCGGCCATGGCAAGAGCGGCGAGGGTGAAAAGATGCATACGATCCACCCCGACGAGGTGTCGAAGACCGAGGGTGCCAAGCCCGCCACCACCGATTACGCCACGCTCTCCGCCCTCGGCACGCGCGCCGCCTGGGTCGCGCTTGTCCCCGTCACCGGCCGCACCCACCAACTGCGCGCGCATATGGCCGCGATCGGTCACCCCATCGTGGGCGACGGCAAATACGGCGGGTCCGGCCAGGAAAACCTCGGCGACGGCTGGGGCGCGCAGCTGGGCGGTGAGATCAGCCGCAAGCTGCACCTGCACGCGCGGTCCCTCAGCCTGACCCACCCCGTCACCGGCGCGCGCCTGACCATCACCGCCCCCCTGCCGGCCCACATGCAAAAGACGTGGGACGCGATGGAATGGCGCGCCGCCGACGTGCCCGCCGACCCCTTCGCGGAGGAGGAATGACCGACCTCCGTCTCGTCATCTTCGATGTCGACGGCACCCTCGTCGACAGCCAGGCCCATATCGTGGCCGCGATGGACGCGGCCTTCACCGCCAACGGCCTGACCCCGCCGGACCGCGCGCGGACCCTCTCCATCGTCGGTCTCTCGCTGCCCGTCGCCATGGTTCGCCTCGCGCCCGATCACCCAGACCTGACCGACGCCCTTGTCGAGGCCTACAAACACGCCTTCGCCACCCTCCGCATCGAGAACGGCGCGGCCCTCTCCCCGCTCTTCCCCGGCGCCCGCGCCGCCCTCGACGCGCTCAGGGCCGAGGATCACACCCTTCTCGCCATTGCCACCGGCAAATCCCGCCGTGGGCTTCTGCACATTCTCGACCTCCACGATCTCCACCGCCATTTCCAGTCGGTGCAGGTCGCCGACGACCACCCGTCCAAACCCCACCCCTCGATGATCGAGGCCTGCCTGTCGGACACGGGCGTCGCCCCCGACCGCGCCGTCATCGTCGGCGACACCACCTACGACATCGACATGGCCCGCGCCGCGGGCATCGCATCGCTTGGCGTCTCATGGGGCTACCACGCACCGGACGCCCTCATCGCCGCGGGCGCGCAAGACATCCTGCACAGCTTTGACGCATTGCCCGCAGCGCTCCACCGGATATGTCCGCACCCATGAGCGCAGGCTGGAAAGCGAAACGGTTCTGGAGAGAGGTCTCGGTCGCCGAGACCGACGGCGGCTTTGCCGTCCACCTCGATGCGCGCCGCGTCATGACGCCCGGCAAGCTGCCCCTCACGCTGCCCACCCGCCCCATGGCCGAGGCCATCGCCGAGGAATGGGCCGCCCAGCAGGATGAGATCCAGCCCCTCACCATGCCCGTCACCCGCGCCGCGAACTCCGCGATCGAGCGCGTGACCCCCCAACGCCCCGAGGTGGCGGCCATGCTCGCCGCCTACGCGGAAACCGACCTGACCTGCCACCGCGCGGACACGCCCCAGACCCTGGCCGAGCGGCAAGCCGCGGCCTGGGACCCGCTTCTCGACTGGGCCGCCGACCGCTTTGGCGCGCGGCTCTTCGCGACCGCCGGCATCCTGCCCGTCGACCAGCCGCCCGCCAGCCTCGCCGCGCTCAGCGACCATGTCGATAGTTTCGACGCCTTCCACCTGACCGCGTTCCACGACCTCGTCACCATCTCCGGCTCGCTCGTCATCGGGCTGGCCGTTGCCCATGATCACCTCGACCCTGAAACGGCATGGTCCATGTCGCGAATCGATGAGGAATGGCAGATCGAGCAATGGGGCCGCGACGATGAGGCCGAGGCCGCCGCCGCGATCAAGCGTCAGGACTTCCTGCGCGCGAAAACCTTCTGGATGCTTACAACCGCAGAGTAGTGCCAACGCGCGCCACGGTTGAAGACAGTGCAAAAAAAACGTGCACTGGCGATCGGATTTGCCGAATTCCTCACCTTACCCTCAGGAAACGGCCCGCCGTTACCCTTGACCTTCTGGTGGCCTTTTGCCCATTTTGTAATCGGTGAGGGGGTAAAGTCTCTCACGGACTTATACCAATGCCCCAGGGCACCAACAAACCAGCCCAAAGGGCGGTCCATCAGGAAGAGGTAAACATGAAGAAATCCGTATTTCTCGGCACGCTCGCCGTTGCCGGTCTGGCGGCCAGCATCGCATCGGCACAATCGACGCTCGAGCAGGTGCAGGACGCCGGCGTGCTGCGCTGCGGTTCGAACGAAGGTCTCGCCGGTTTCGCGGCACCCGACGCAAACGGCGTCTGGTCCGGCTTCGACGTCTCGCTCTGCCGTGCCATCGCGACCGCCGTCCTCGGCGATCCGCAGGCCGTCGAATTCGTTCCGCTGACCAGCCAGACGCGCTTCACCGCACTGGCCGCAGGCGAAGTTGACGTGCTGGTCCGCAATTCGACCTGGACGTTCTCGCGCGACACCGACCTCGGTCTCGATTTCAAGGGCGTCAACTACTACGACGGCCAGGGCTTCATGGTGAACACCGGGCTCGGCGTCGCATCCGCGACCGAACTCGATGGCGCCACCGTCTGCATCCAGACCGGCACCACGACCGAGCTCAACCTCGCGGACTTCTTCCGCGTGAACAACATGAGCTACGAGCCGGTTCCGGTCGCAACCAACGCAGAAGGCCAGCAGCAGTACCTGGCCGGCGCATGTGACGTCTACACCACGGACGTGTCCGGCCTCGCCGCGACCCGCGCCACCTTCGAGAACGCCTCCGAGCACGTCATCCTGCCCGAGATCGTCTCGAAAGAGCCGCTCGGCCCGGTCGTGCGTCACGGCGACAACGAGTGGGGCGACATCGTCTACTGGACGCTGCACGGCCTGATCGCTGCCGAAGAGTACGGCATCACCTCGGCCAACGTCATGGAACTGGCCTCGGCCCCGACCGACAACCCGGAAATCAACCGGATGCTCGGCACCGAGGGTGAGCTGGGCGCGATGATCAGCCTGCCGAACGACTGGCTCGTGAACGTGATCGCGGCCGTCGGCAACTACGGCGAGATCTTCGAGCAGAACATCGGTGAGAACACGCCGGTCGGCCTCGCTCGCGGTCTGAACGCGCAGTGGACCGACGGTGGCCTGCTCTACGCACCGCCGTTCCGCTGATCTTCTGAACGACGGAGGTCCGGGCCATGCGCCCGGGCCTCCGGCCTTTAGCCGACGACACCCCCGACAGGTTTCGTGATCCTCCGTCCGGTCTGACGCCGGTCGGCTCCATCCTTCTAAACGTCAGGAATGCGCATGGCCGACATCACTGAACCGCCGCGCGAGAGCTTTCGCCTGAGCCAACTGCTCTACGACGCACGCTATCGTTCGCTGACCATTCAGGTCGTCGCCGCCATCGTGATCATGCTCCTGCTGGTGGAGCTGGTCGACAACACCGTCACCAACCTTGCCGCGCTGGGCAAGGACATCGGCTTCGGGTTCCTCTGGAGCACCGCCGGTTACGACATCAACCAGCAGCTCATTCCGTTCACCTCGCAGGATACGCACGCCCGCGCCGCGTTGGTGGGAATCCTGAACACGCTTCTCGTCGCCTTCCTCGGCTGTATCCTCGCCACCGTCATCGGTGTGCTCGCCGGTGTGCTGCGCCTGTCCAAGAACTGGCTCGTGGCGCGCATCATGACGGTCTACGTCGAGGCGATGCGCAACACGCCGCTCCTGATCTGGATCCTGATCGTCTTCGCCGTCATGACCGAGGCGACACCCCAACCCCGCGAATTCCGCGAGGGCGGCAGCGCCTCGATGCTGCTTTGGGACAGCGTCGCCATCTCGAACCGCGGCGTCTACATCCCGAAACCCGTCTGGGGCGAAGGTTCGGGCCTTGTCATCGCCGTCTTCCTCGCCTCGATCATCGGCATCTTCGCACTGCGCTGGTACGCCAAGCGCCGCCAGGAACAGACCGGCCAGCAGCTTCCCGTGCTGTGGATGTCGATCGGCCTCTTCTTCGTGCCTGCCATCCTCGCCTATTTCGTGATGGGCCGGCCCGTCACGCTGGAATACCCCGAGCTTGGCGGCTTCAATTTCTCGGGCGGCATCCAGGTCCGCAACTCGTTCATCGCGCTCTGGCTGGCGCTGGCGCTCTACACCTCGGCCTTCATCGCCGAGATCGTCCGTGCCGGTATCCTCGCCGTCTCCAAGGGCCAGACCGAAGCGGCCTTCGCGCTGGGCATCCAGCCCAACCGCACGATGCAGTTGATCATCCTGCCGCAGGCGCTGCGCGTCATCATCCCGCCGCTGATCTCGCAGTACCTGAACCTGACCAAGAACTCCTCGCTCGCCATCGCCGTGGGCTACATGGACGTCCGCTCGACGCTGGGCGGCATCACCATCAACCAGACCGGCCGAGAACTCGAGGGGATGCTGCTTCTGGGCGTCTTCTACCTGATCACCAGCCTGATCATCTCGGCCCTGATGAACGTCTACAATTCCAGCGTGAAGCTGAAGGAGCGCTGAGATGAGCGAAGTCCACGCCCATAGCGTCGCCTTTGTCCGCGACACCATGCTTCCCGAAGCGGCACCGCCACCGGGGGAAACCGGTGTCCTGCGCTGGCTGCGCGAGAACCTGTTCTCGTCCATCCCCAACGCGATCCTCACGCTGATCGCGCTCTACGTGATCTGGAGCGTCCTCGCCGGCATCCTGCCCTGGACACTCAACGGCATCTGGGACGCCGGCAGCCTCAGCGAATGCCGCGAGATCCGCGATGCCCGCGGCCTCGAAAGCGCTGCGTGCTGGGCCGTGATCAACGAACGCTGGCTTCAGCTGATCTACGGCTTCTACCCGACCGACGACCGCCTGCTCGCCACGCTCTTCTACTCCGAAGAACTGGCCGCCGCAGGCGGGGCCGAAGTGGTCTTCGGCGGCGGCATGACCTCGACCGAGCGCCTCGCCTTCGTGGCCGAGATGAAGCTCGAGATCGGCAACTTCCTGATCTTCTTCTTCGGCTACTGGCGCCCGCTTCTGGCCCTGATCCTGCTGGTCGTCGCCGTGGCGCCGATCCTCTACTCCAGCCTGCCGCGCAAGATGCTGCTCTTCTCGCTGGCCTTCCCCTTCATCGCCGTCTTCCTGCTCTGGGGCGGCACCATCTGGGGTCCGGCGCTCGTGGCGGTCGGCATCGCCCTGTCGCTCTTCATCATGCGCGTCATCGGGGCGGCGACCGGTCCGCTGATCGGTATCCTCGTGGGGATCGTCGCCTTCCTGATGATCTTCCTCAACCCGCTGCCCTTCCTCGACCTCGGCCTCTTCCCGCTGATGCCGCACGTCAAGGGCCTGCTCGACGCGGCCATGCCCATCGGCCTTCCCGCCATCGACTCGGCCGATTTCGGCGGCTTCATGCTCGCCATCATCATCGGCACCTCGGGCATCGTGCTGTCGCTGCCGCTGGGCATCTTGCTGGCGCTTGGCCGGCAATCCTCCATGCCGCTGATCAAGTGGATCTGCGTCTCCTTCATCGAGGTGATCCGCGGCGTGCCGCTGATCGTGTGGCTCTTCAC
>CAZVQL010000166.1:0-7035 GCA_964629305.1 uncultured Roseicyclus sp. | reverse complement strand
ATCCTCTAATACGTTAGTAGCTTCGCGAGGATTGGTTTCCCCAACCTCTTGCTCCCACCCCCACACCCATGCCACCCATCCGCCCATGACCCATGACTTCCTCATCATCGGTGGCGGTATCGCGGGCGTTTCCGCCGGGGCACGGCTATCTGAGTTGGGCAGCGTCCTGTTGCTCGAAGCGGAACCCGCGCTGGCCTATCACGCCTCGGGGCGGTCGGCGGCGCTTTACGAGTCGCAATACGGCAAACCGGCGGTCATCGCGCTGAACATCGCGTCGCGCGAGGATCACGAGACGCTCGACGGTGGCGTGCTCAGCCCCCGGGGGCTGATGATCCTTGCCACCCATGGCGAGGAGGAAGCGTTTGCCGCCGATATCGCCGCGATGGGTCTGCCGCGGATCAGCGTTGAAGAAGCGGTGACGATGGTGCCCGTGCTGAACCCCGACGCGATCGCGGGGGCGGCGGCGCATGAGGATGCCTGGGACATCGACACCGACCGGCTGGTGCAGCATTTCGCGCGCACGATCCGGGCGGCGGGTGGCACGGTGAAGACCGGTGCGCCGGTGACGGGGATCGCCCGGACGGCGACGGGCTGGGAGGTGACGGCGGGCGGTGAGACGCACAGCGCCCGGCAACTGGTCAACGCGGCCGGCGCCTGGGCCGACCGGATCGCCGAAATGGCCGGGATCGCGCCCATCGGGATCACGCCCTTGCGCCGCTCTGTCGCGCGCATCCCTGCGCCGGGGGGCATGGACGTGTCGCGCTGGCCGATGCTGCTGGGCGCGGGCGAAACCTGGTACGCCAAGGCGGATGCCGGTCAGCTGATCGTGTCCCCCGCCGAGGAGGACCCGGTGGCCGAGCCGCATGACGCCTGGCCCGAGGACATGGTGCTGGCCGAGGGGATCGCGCGCTACCAACGCTTCGCCACCGAAGAGGTCACGCGCCTGACCTCGTCCTGGGCGGGGCTGCGCAGTTTCTCGCCCGATCGGCTGCTGGTGCTGGGGCCCGATCCGGTCGACCCCGCCTTTGTCTGGTCGGCGGGGCAGGGGGGCTACGGGTTTCAGACGGCGCCCGCGGCCTCGCGGCTGGTGGCCGACCTGGTGGCGGGGCGGCAACCGGTGCTCGACGCCGATATCGTCGCGGCGCTGTCGCCCGCGCGGTTCCGCCGAGCCTGAGGAATCCCTCCGGTTTCAAAATGTCTCCCGGGCCCCTAGGTTGGGAGGGACAAGAGATGAGGACAGCACCCATGACCATCCCCCGGACCCTGACCGTCGCCGTCGTGACCGCGGCCCTGCTTGCGCCGCTTCCGGCGGCCGCGCAATCGCAGCTCGAGCGGATGGAGGTTCTTTCCGAACAGGCCAACGCGCTGATGAACGAGGCGATGATCGCGCAGGTTCCCGCGCTCGAGGGCAACATGCCCGACCCTGCTTGGGACGAGCCGATGCGCGCCGCCTACACCTGCGTGCTCGACGGCTATGTCGAGGTGAGCGGCGAGGCCGCCGTCGACGATATGCTCGACGAGATGGAGGTGATGATGGAAACCGCCACCGCCGAATCGATCATGAGCGGCGAGATGGCCGAGGGGCTGCAGCTGCCCGACGGCATGAGCGAGGCGCAGGCACAGACTCTTATGCAGACCTGCGGCGTGATGGAGGTCATCATGGCTCGCATGGCCGAAAGCGGCGCGATGCAGGTGATGATGGACCAGTGATACGGCGGTTGAACCTGCCCGATACGCCGGGTGTGGCGGGGTCGAGTGACCCGCGCATCTCGGCACCGTCGGCCCTGCGCAACCGCGACCTGATCGCGGCTGAGCTGCAGCGGCTTGCACCGACGCAGGGCCGCGCGCTCGAGATTGCGTCTGGCACGGGCGAGCATGTCGTGCGCTTTGCCGCGGCGATGCCCGGCCTCGAATGGCAGCCGACCGATCCCGACCCGGCGCGGCGTGCCTCGATCGCGGCGTGGGCCTCTGAGGCGGGGCTGGCGAACATTCGGGCGCCGCGCGACCTGAACGCGGCGCGGCCCGGTTGGGCCGAGGCCGAGGTACCCGCCGATCTCGTCGTGCTGGTGAACCTGTTGCACCTGATCTCGGACGCCGAGGCGCGGACGGTGCTGGCCGAGATCGCGGCTGTTCTGTCGCCCGGAGGCCTCTTTGCGCTTTACGGCCCCTTCCTGCGGGACGGCGAAGCCACGAGTGAGGGCGACGCGGCCTTTCACGCCAGCCTGAGGGCGCAGGATCCGGCGATCGGCTACAAGGATGTGATCGACACCTGCGCGCAGCTGGTCGCGGCGGGCCTTTCGCATGTGGAGACGGTGGCGATGCCCGCCAACAACCTGCTTCTGGTGTTCGAGCGCCCCGCCACAACGTAACCATCGAAAAATGGTCGCTTTTCCGGGGGGGCGGGCCTATGCTCCGGCCCCGGTGCCGCCGCGTGCTGCGCCCAAGGGAGGAATCGGATGGCGTCCACGGACGAGTTCGCACCGCAGGGGCTTTTCGCCATTTTGCAGGGCGCCGCGCTGGCCCGTCTGTCGCAGGTGCCCGTGCGCCGCGGCGAGGTGCTGGTGGCCGAGGGCAGCGACGCAGAGGCGCTTTACCTGGTCGAAACGGGGCGGTTTCGCGTCGCGCGCGGGGGCGTCGAGCTGGCTGAGATCGGCGCGGGCTCGGTCGTGGGAGAGATATCGTTCTTCACCGGAAAGCCGCGGACCGCGGATGTGATCGCGGCGCGCGACAGCGTGGTGCTGCGGATCGGGCGCGATGACTACGACGCGCTTTGCGCGGAAGTGCCCGACCTTGCGCGGTCGATCTCGACCGAGTTGGCCGAGCGACTGGCGCGCACCTCGGCGAGGGTGACGCCCGATCCGGGCCGCCCGCCGGCGCGGACCTTCTGCATCCTGCCGGCGGCTGGCGCGCCGTTGCCGCAGCGCTTCGTGCCCGATCTCGCCGCGGCGATCGGTGCGCATCACGGTGTCGCCGTCGTGGACGAGGCTGCGTTTCGCGCCGCGCTGGGCGCGGGGGCCGATCCCGCCGCGCCCGAGGCCGTGACCTGGCTGAACGACCGCGAGCGCGAGGCCGATATCGTGCTGTTCGTCGCCACGCCCGATGCCGGTCCCTGGTCCTCCGCGGCGGTGCGGCAGGCCGATCAGGCCGTGATCGTGGCGCAGGCGCATGGCTTCGCCGACCCCTCGCCGCTGGAGCGGATGGCGCTGGACCTTCTGCCCGAGGGGCAGCGACGGCTGGTGCTCCTGCATCCCCACCGCATGCAGCATGCGCCCGGAACGCGCCGCTGGCTGGAGAGCCGCCCGGTGTTCCTGCACCACCATGTCGCGCTTACGGCCGACAGCGAGGACATGGCCCGGCTTGGCCGGTTCCTGTCGGGTCGGGCCGTGGGGATGGTGCTGTCGGGCGGGGGCGCCTTTGGCGTGGCCCATGTCGGCGTCTGGCGCGCGATGGAGGAGGTGGGCCTGCCCATCGACATCGTCGGCGGCACCTCGGTCGGCTCGGCCATGGCGGGCGCCATCGCGCTGGGCGTGCCCGCCCCCGAGATCGGCCCGCGGGTCGAGCGGATTTTCGTCAAGTCGGGCGCCATGCGCCGCGTGACGGTGCCGAAATACGCGTTTCTCGATCACAAGGTGCTGGATGCCGCCCTGCAGGAGCATTTCGGCGAGACCCCGATCGAGGATCTGTGGCTGCCCTACTATGCCGTCGCCGCCGACCTTTCGACGATGCAGAAACGCCTGATCCGCCGCGGCCCGCTGTGGGAAGCCGTGCGCGCCTCTTCGGCCATTCCGGGGATCTTGCCGCCCTTCTTCACCTCGGCGGGCGAGATGCTGGTCGACGGGGGCTGCATCGACAACATGCCCTTCCGCGACATGCACGGGCTGAAGACCGGGCCGAATGTCGTGGTGAACGTGCAGAAGGATACGTCGAAGCCGATCCATGTCGACTACGCCAGCCTGCCGGGCCGTGCCGACCTGCTGAAGCGGACGGTGATGCCCTTCGGCAAGCGCGCGCCGCGGGCGCCCGGCGTGATCTCGACCGTGATGCGCAGCCTGCTGGTGGGGCAGGGGGCGACGCATCGGGGGATGAACACCGACGATCTGCATGTCCGCCCGCCGGGGCTGAAGGGGGCGGGGTTCCTGGCCTGGTCGCAGCACCGGCTGTTCTTCGAGGTCAGCTACAAGCACGCGACCGACGAGGTGTTCGGCGATCTCCTGACCTCGGACGATCCGGCCAAGGCGGCGCTTCGGCGGGCGGCGGGGCTGGGTTAGGCCAGCAGCGCCAGCACAAGGGTCGATGCGGCGAGGATGATCGTGAGCGGCACCCCGTGCAGCCGTTCTGCGCGGCTTTGGCTCATCGCGTTGCCGACAAGGCTGAGTGCGAATAGCGCGCCGAAGGCGCCGAGCGCCGGGCGGATCAGGATGCCGGGCAGAACCTCGGGGCCGATGCCCGATGCCTGTGCCACGACGATGGCCCCCAGAAGAGCGAAGGGGATGACGGCAAGGCTGCCCATCCGCTTGAGCCGCGGCAGGTGGCGATCCGCCCCGCCCCAGGCCATGTGACCGATGGGCACGCCCGCCGCCAGAAGTGTCTGGAAGAGGGCCAGCCAGAGGAACCCGGCCAGCCCCGCGTATCCGGCAAGCGCGATCATCCGTCCTTGCGAATGACGGCGTTGGTGGGGTCGTAGGGGCTGTCCTCGACCACTTCGGCGTCGAAGAGGTCGCGGAACATCCGCACCTTCAGCTTCTGGCCCACCTCGGCGAGATCGGGGCGCACGTAGCCCATACCGATCTGCTTGCCAAAGGCCACCGAATAGCCGCCCGAGGTCAGGCGCCCGACCTTTTCGTCGCCGAGATACAGCGCCTCGCGCCCCCAGGGGTCGGCATCCGCCGGCCCGTCGATCAGCAGCGTGACGCATTTCGAACGGATGCCGGTTTCTACCATCGCCTGCTTGCCGGTGAAGTCCTTCTCAAGGTCGACGAAGCGATCCAGCCCCGCCTCCAGCGGTGTCGCATCGCGGCCAAGTTCCGTGCCGAAAGCGCGGTAGCTCTTTTCCTGTCTCAGCCAGTTCTGCGCCCGCGCACCGACCAGCTTAAGCCCATGCTTTTCGCCCGCGGCCATCAGCTGATCCCATAGGTAATTCTGCATCTCGATCGGGTGGTGCAGCTCCCATCCCAGCTCACCGGTGTAGGCCACGCGGATCGCGCGGACGGGGCACATGCCCAGCTCGATGTTGCGCATCGAAAGCCAGGGGAAGCGCTTGTTGCCCAGCACCGTGTCGGGGTCGGCATCCTTGACGATCTCGCGCAGCACGTCGCGCGACTTGGGCCCGGCGATGGCGAAGACGCCCCATTGGGTCGTGACATCGTGGATGTCGACGTAAGCGCCGCCCGCGGCCATGAAATCCTCGGCCGCCTTGATCAGGTAATCGGCGTCATAGGCCGTCCAGGCCCCCGCCGAGACGCAGTAGTATTCGTTCTCGGCCAGCCGGACGAGCGTGTATTCCGTCCGCGTCGTGCCGACCTCCGTCAGCGCATAGGTCAGGTTGATCCGGCCGACCTTGGGCAGCTTGTTGCAGGTGAACTGATCGAGGAAGGCGGTCGCCCCGGGGCCGCGGACAAGGTGCTTGGTAAAGGCCGTCGCGTCGATCAGGCCCGCGCCGGTCCGGATCGCCTCGGCCTCGGCCTTGGCGTACTCCCACCAACCACCGCGGCGGAAGCTGCGGGTGTCATGGTCGAAGCCCTCGGGCGCGTCCTTGGGCCCGTAGTAATTCGGCCGCTCCCAGCCGTTCACGCAACCGAACTGCGCGCCCAGCGCCTTCTGCCGGTCATAGGCGGGTGCTGTGCGCAGCGGGCGGCAGGCCTCGCGCTCTTCATCGGGGTGGTGAAGGATGAAAACATGGGCATAGGCTTCCTCGTTCTTGCGGGCGCCGTATTCCGTCGTCATCCAAGCCCCGTAGCGCTTGGGATCGAGGGCCGCCATGTCGATCTCGGCCTCGCCCTCGACCATCATCTGGGCGAGGTAGTAGCCGGTGCCGCCCGCCGCCGTGATGCCGAAGCTGAACCCTTCGGCCAGCCACATGTTGCGCAGGCCCGGTGCAGGGCCGACCAGCGGGTTGCCGTCGGGGGTGTAGCAGATCGGACCGTTGAAATCGTCCTTCAGGCCCACCGTCTCCGAGGTCGGAATGCGGTGGATCATGCTCATGTATTCCTCTTCGATCCGCTCGAGGTCGAGCGGGAAGAGGTCGGCGCGGAAGCTGTCGGGCACGTCATATTCGAAGCACGCCGGCGCGCCATGCTCGTAGGGGCCCAGGATCCAGCCCTTGCGCTCTTCGCGGACGTACCACTTGGCATCGGCATCGCGCAGCACGGGGTGCTCGGGGTTTCCGGCGGCACGCCATTCGGCAAGCGCCGGATCGGGTTCGGTCACGATATACTGGTGCTCGACCGGGATCGCGGGGATCTTGATGCCGAGCAGCTTTGCCGTGCGCTGGGCGTGGTTGCCGGTGGCGGTGACCACATGCTCGGCGGTGATGACGGCGGTCTCGTCGGAGGGCACGAGGTTGCCGCCCTTCTCGACCATCTTCGTCACGCTCACGCGCCACTCCGAGCCGGTCCACTCGTAGCCGTCGACCTGCCATTTCCGCTCGATCAGGACGCCGCGCTGCCGCGCGCCCTTGGCCATCGCCATGGTGACATCGGCGGGGTTTATGTAGCCGTCGGTCGGGTGATAGATCGCGCCCTTCAGATCCTCGGTGCGCACGAGCGGCCAGCGCTCCTTGATCTGGGCAGGGGTCATCCACTCGTAGGGGATGCCCACGGTCTCGGCGGTGGACGCGTAGAGCATGTATTCATCCATGCGCGCATCCGTCTGCGCCATGCGCAGGTTGCCCACCACGGCAAAGCCCGCGTTCAGGCCCGTCTCCTCCTCGAGCGTCTTGTAGAACTTGACGGAATAGTCGTGGATGTGGCTCGTCGCGTAACCCATGTTGAAGAGCGGCAGAAGACCCGCGGCATGCCAGGTCGAACCGCTTGTCAG
>CAZVQL010000165.1:0-7055 GCA_964629305.1 uncultured Roseicyclus sp. | reverse complement strand
GAGGGGCTGCCGGGCGATGACGGGCAGTGGTCGCCGCAGATCAACCTCGGCGTGCCGGTGCTGATCCCCGAGGATTACGTCCCCGACCTCGACGTGCGTTTGGGGCTTTACCGGCGTCTAAGCCAGCTTGAGACGAAGGTCGACCTCGAAGGCTTCGCCGCCGAGCTGATCGACCGTTTCGGGTCGCTGCCCAAGGAAGTGAACACGCTTCTGCTGGTGGTGCGGATCAAGGCGATGTGCAAGCGCGCGCATATCGCGCGGCTCGATGCTGGGCCGAAGGGCGCGACGATCCAGTTCCACATGGACAAGTTCCCCAATCCCGCGGGGCTCGTGGCGTTCGTGCAGGATCAAAAGGGGCTGGCCAAGGTCAAGGACAACAAGATCGTCGTCCGGCGCGACTGGGCCAGGGACGCCGACAAGATCAAGGGCGCCTTCGCCATCGCGCGCGACCTTGCAATGCAGGCCGAGGGCAAGGCCGCGGCCTAGGCGGGCTCGCGCGGCATCGCGCGCATGATCAGCGCCCCGATTGCCGAAAGCACGGCCGTGGCAAGGATCAACGGCATCGGCGTGCCGTCGAAGAACTGCCCGATCAGCGCGCCAAGCGCCGCACCCCCCACGGTCGCCAGCGCCCCCATGACCGAGGCCGCCATTCCCGAGATATGGCCGAGCGGCTCGAGCGCGAGCGCGTTGAGGTTGCCGATCGTGAAACCTGCGAGCGCGAAGACGGTGCAGGACCACGCGAAGAACACCCAGAACTCCGCCGCGCCGAGCGGGACGAGGCCGATCAGCGTCGCCACCAGGAGGGCTGCGATAAAAGACGCGAGCAGCGCGCTACGCACGAGCGGGCGCATGCCCAGCCCGATGACGAGCTTGCCGTTGATCGGGGCGGCCGGGGCGGCGACGGCTGCGATCAGGGCAAACCAGTAGGGGAAGCTCGCCGCGCGGCCATAGGTGTCGTCGAAGATCGGCTGGATCGACGAGATCGTGCCGAAGAGCGCCCCGAAGACAAGCGTCTGCACCAGTATCGAAAGCTGCATTTGCCTGAGCGACAGGGTCTCGATGAACGCCTCGCGCAAGGGGGTGAGGCGGAACGGACGGCGCGCGGAGAGTGGCAGCGTCTCGGGCTGGCGCAGCATCAGCCAGCCGACCGAGACGAGCGAGAAGAAGAGGAAGGCGAGAAAGATCGCGCGCCAGCCGAAGCCCCAGATGATCGCGGCCCCGATCATGGGCGCGACGGCGGGGAAGATGGTGAAGATCAGCATCGCGAAGCTGATGATCTGCGCCATCTGACGCCCGGCATAGAGGTCGCGTATGATCGCCGTCGCCACCACGCGCGGGCCTGCCGCGCCGAGACCCTGCAGGATGCGGGCGGCGAGCAGAAGCTCGAGCGAGGGGGCGATCCACGCGAGAAGCGCGCCGATGATGTAGAGCGCCGCGCCCGCAAGGATCACGGGCTTGCGCCCGAAACTGTCTGACAAGGGCCCGGTGACGAGTGTGCCGATCCCGAGGCCGAGGACGAAGCTGGTCAGAACGAGCTGCGCGAGGTTCGGGGCGTCAGGTGTCAGCGCCGCCTCGATCTGTGGCAGGGCGGGCAGCATGGCGTCGATGGAGAAGGCGACGGTGGCAAAGATCGTGCCCATGAGCGCGATGAATTCTCCGCGCGACAGTCGGCGGGCGTCTTCGGGTGCGGGTGTGGGTGTTTCGGCGACGCTCATCGGCGCGCCCGTGGCAGCGGCGCGGATGCGTATTTTTGGAAAGATGAAGGGGAGGGCCGGGCGCTCATTCCCCGGCCTCGGACAGTTGCCCCATGATCTCGTCAATAACGTTGAGCCACAACTCGGTGGGTTGCGCGCCGTTGATGACGTGCTGGCCCGCCAGAACGAAGCAGGGCACGCCCGTCACGCCGCGGGCGCGGGTGTGGGCGTCGCGCGCACGGATATCCTCGGCATCGGCATCGCCGGCCAGCAGTGTTTCTGTCATGGCGCGGTCAAGGCCGACACTCTCGGCGATATCGGCCAGCGTGGCGGGGTCGCCGATATCCTTGCCGTCGATGAAATAGGCTTTGAAGAGGGCGACGGCGGTGGGCGTCTGGCGCCCCTCGATCCCCGCCCAGTGGATCAGGCGGTGCGCATCGAGCGTCGAAGGCGTGCGCGCGATCTGGTCGAGGTGGAGGGTGAGGCCAGCGGCCTCGGCATGGTCGAGCACGGGCGCGTAGGCTTGCAGCGCCCCGGCCTTGCCGCCGAATTTCAACTCGAGATACTCGCGCCGGTCCATGCCGCCCGCCGGCATGTCGGGGTTCAGCTGAAAGGGGTGCCATTCCAGCGTCAGCGGGTGGTCGGGCCGCTGCTCCAGCGCGCGGGCGAGGTTCGACCAGCCGATGTAGCACCAGGGGCAGATCGGATCACTAATGATGTCGAGCTTGATCATGTCTGCTCCTTCAGGATGCGGGCCAGCGCGCGGCGATCGAGCTTGCCGTTGGCCGAGCGCGGAAGCGCGGGCAGGGGGATGTAGAGCCGCGGTTGCTTGTAACGGGCGAGGCGGGTTTCGGCCAGTGCGGTGAGGCTCTCGGCGCTCACGTCGCCGGCATGGGCGAGCGCGATGACATGGGTGTCGGCCTTTACCTCGACCGCGGCGGCGGCGCATTCGGTGAGGCCCGGCGCACCGTGAAAGGCGGCCTCGACCTCCAGCGGGGAGACACGGAAGCCGCCGGTGGTCATCAGGTCGTCGCGGCGGCTGTGGTAGCGCAGTGCGCCGTCGGGATCGGCCGAGACGAGATCGCCGGTCAGGAACCACTCGCCCGCGAGGGGCAGATCGGGGGTGCCGTCGGTGAGGTAGCCGAGCATCAGGCCCGGATCGGAACGGTGAATGGCAAGGATGCCGGTCTCGCCCGGTGGGACCTCGTGGCCGTCTTCGGACAGGATGGCGATGCGGCGACCCGGCTGGGGGTGGCCGAGCGTGCCGTCCGGCGCGGGGCGCGCGGGGCTGCCCGAGATGAAGGTGGAGCATTCCGACATGCCGAGCGCCTCGTGGATCGTGGTGCCGGTGGCCTCAGTCCAGCGGGCGCGCAGCGCCTCGGGCAGTTTCTCGCCTGCCGCAAGCGCGTGGCGCAGTTTCGGCAGGGTGAGGTGGCGGTCGGTGTTGAGGATCTTTCGGAAGACGCCGGGGGCTGCGGCGAAAAGCGCAGACCGTACCAGCCATCCCACATCATGCGCCGCGCCCAGATGGCGCGATGGGCGTGGGCGACGGGCTTGGGCGTGCCGGAGGAGCCGGAGGTGAAGACGAGATAAGCGAGCCGGTCGGGGTCGCCCATCGTGTAGGCACCCGGCGCGTGGTCCATCAGTGCGGCGAGATCGCTGAGGACTGGGCAAGGCACGGCGGTCGGCAGCGTCACGCCGGGCCCCGCGAGGATCGCGGCAGGCGCGATAAGCGGGGTGATCCGGTCGAGTTCTGGCGCGGTCAGCCCCTCGGCGGTGGGCACCGGCACGAGACCTGCCGCGATACAGCCGAGGAATGCCACGGGGAACTCGGGCGTGTTGCCGAGCCTGATGAGTACTCTGTCACCGGGGGCGAAGCCTTGGGCCGTCAGCGCCCCCGCCATGCCGAGGACGGCGGCCTCGAGCCTCGCGAAGCTCCAGCGTTCGGCGCGGGCAGGGCCGAGGACGGCGAGCGCGATCTTGTCAGGGGTCTTGCGCCCTTCGGTCAGGACGTAATCGGCAAGGTTGAAAGGCGACGGACAGGGCTGCATCCCCATGGGCTTACGCGGCCCCCCGCCGCGTTGCAAGCGGGTGCGGGCAGGGCTATCAGGCGCTTGCCATGAAGGATGAACCGAGCCTGATACGCCTTGCCCGCGAAAGCGGCGACAGCGCGCCCGCGCAGCCCGTCGACCTGGGCCTGCGCGTGCGCGAGTTGCGCCGGGCGAAGGACTGGACGCTGGAGCAGGCCGCCACGCAGGCGGGGCTTGCGCGCTCGACGCTGTCCAAGATCGAGAACGGGCAGATGTCGCCGACCTATGACGCGCTGAAGAAGCTGGCGCAGGGGTTGGGGATTTCCGTGCCGCAGCTTTTCACGCCGCCCAGCCAGGACCAGGTGAACGGCCGCATGGCGGTCACCCGCTCGGGCGAGGGGCAGGCGCATGCCACCACGACTTACGAGCACGAACTGCTGGCCGGTGCGCTGACGCGCAAGGCCATGCTGCCCTACCGCGCCCGCATCCGCGCCCGCAGTTTCGACGAATTCGACGGCTGGGTGCGCCACGACGGGGAAGAATTCCTCTATGTCCTGACCGGCGTCGTCCACCTGCTGACCGAGTTCTATGCCCCCGTCGAACTGAAGCGCGGCGACAGCGCCTATTACGACGCGGCGATGGGGCACAACGTGATCTCGGTCTCCGAAGATGACGCGACGATCCTGTGGGTGACCTCGCTCGGCTGAACGCTCAGCCGAACATCGCGGGCAGATCGACGCTGCTTTCCTGCCCGACCTTGCTCAGGTGATCCTCCAGGAACGCATCGGCCGCCGCGGCGCCGGCTTCGCGCAACTGGTGCAGGACGGCCGGCACCGGCACGATCTTGGTCGCGACCGAGAGCTGCGCCATCAGCGCGTCGTCCGAGATCATGTGGATCAGGACGCGCTTCATCTGGCCCTCTTCGACCTTGCCCTCGGTTATGAGCCGCTGCACGAACTCGATCGCGCGCAGCTCGCGCAGGAGCGAGGAATTGAAGCTGATCTCGTTGATGCGGTTCTGGATCGCGCGGGCCGAGGTCGGCACCTCGTCGCGCAGAAGCGGGTTGATGTTCACGACAAGGATATCGGCCGGCAGATCGGGCGCGAAGAGCGGATAGAGCGCGGGGTTGCCGGTATAGCCGCCGTCCCAGTAGGCGTCCGTCCGGCCGGTTTCGGGGTCTTCGATCTCGACCGCGCGGAAGAGCGTCGGCAGGCAGGCCGAGGCCATGAGCGCCTGGGGCGTGATGTCGCCGCCCTCAAAGACGCGGATCTTGCCGGTTCGCACGTTGGTCGCGCAGATGCTGAAGGCGGGGCCGGGGCTGCCGCAGACCTCGTCGTAGTGGAAGCGTTCCACGATGCGCTGAAGCGGGTTCGAGTAGAACGGGCCCGAAGCATAGGGGCTGACCATGCGGCCGAGCCCATCGCCGATGGCGAAGGGCAGCGAGGCCTCGATCGCGGCGCTGACGGCGGAGGGGGCGATCGCCTCGAGCCAGGGGGCGAGGCGCGCGTCGGTCAGCGCGCCCACCTGTTCCCAGAGCCAGTCGAGATTGTCGCGCGCGGCCTGACGGCTGCCACGGGCAAGGCCCGCCTTGAGCGCGGCCCCGTTCAGCGCGCCGGCGGAGGTGCCGGAGATGCCCGCGATCTCGATCTCGGGTTCGTCCAGCAACCGGTTCAGCACGCCCCAGGTGAAGGCGCCATGCGCGCCGCCGCCCTGAAGGGCGAGGTTGATCGGTTTGGGTTTGCCCGGCATCGCGTGATCCCCTGTTGCATTGGGTCGAGGGTGGCGCGCGCGCCGCGAAAAGCTAGCGGATCGGTGCGATCAGGTGGCGAAGGGCCGTGACGGCATCCTCTTCGCGCCAGATCTCCGGGCCGATTGCAAAGAAATCGGTCACGGGCGCAAAGGCCCTTACCAGTTCGGGTGTCAACGCGCCTTCGGCGACGACGGGCAACTCGATCATCTCGGACCACCAGGCGAAAAGCTCGTGCTCGGCCGGTTCGGCATCGGAGAGCGGGTTTGCCCCGAGGGGCCCGAAGGCGATGTAGTCGGCACCGGCCTCGCCCGCGCTCATCCCGTCGTGGCGCGAGCTGGCGCAATAGGCACCGACGATGGCATCCGCGCCAAGCGCCTTGCGCGTGGCCCGCACGTTGCGCGCCCCGTCGGTCAGGTGCACGCCATCGAGGCCGAGACGCTCGGCCAGCGCGGCGGGGCCGGTCAGCACGAGGGGCACATCGCGGGCATGGCAGACCTCGCGACAGGCGTCGGCCGCATGCGCCAGCGTGTGCTCGTCATCGGTGACGAGGGCCAGGCGGACGCAGGCGATGGGCTCGGCATCGAGCACGGCCTCGAGCCGTGGCAGGAAGGTCGAAAGCTCGAAGCTCGTCGGCGTGACGAGGTAGAGGTTCGGTTGGTCGGTCTGGGTCTCGGTCATGCCTGTCGTCCCTTGAGCCTTGGGGCCGCGCGTGGCGCACCTGTTAGCGGGCGTGCGGGCAGGGGGCAATGGGGCGCTTGCCGGGGAGGGCTGCGCGCGGTAACGGCAGCGCCATGACTGAAAGCCCCGTGACACCCCAGCCCGCCTTCATCCTCGTGCGCCCGCAGATGGGCGAGAACATCGGGGCTGCTGCCCGCGCGATGTGGAATTTCGGGCTGGACCGGATGCGGGTGGTCAGCCCCCGCGACGGCTGGCCGAACGAGCGCGCGGTGGCGCTGGCCTCGGGCGCGGGGCGGCTTCTGGACCATGCCGGGCCCTATGCCGATCTGCCCGAGGCGATCGCCGATTGCACCTATGTCTTCGCCACCACCGCGCGCCCGCGCGGCATGACCATCCCCGTCGTCACGCCCGAACGCGCCATGCAGCAGGCCCGCGCCATGATCGCCCAGGGCGGGCGCGTGGCCGTGATGTTCGGCCCCGAACGCGCGGGCCTCGAAAACGAGGATATCGCGCGCGCCAACGCCATCATCTCGGTGCCCGTGAACCCCGATTTCCCCTCGCTCAACCTCGCGCAATGCGTGCTGCTGTGCGCCTACGAGTTCCGCCGCGCCCATGACACCACCCCCCCCGAGGTGATGGAGCTTGCCCGCACCGACTTCGCCACCGGCGCCGAGATCGCGGCGCTTGGCGATCACATCGAAGCGCGGCTGGAGGAGGCCGGGTTCTTCTTTCCCGCCGACAAGGCCGAGGGGATGCGCCGCACCCTGCGCCAGATCTGGGGCCGTCTCCCGCTCACACGCGCCGATGTGCAGACCTTTCACGGCATGTTCCGCCAGATGGTCCGCTGGGCCGAGGGCAAGCGCCGCGACGGATGAGGGCGCCGCCGGCGATGGGCAGGATGCC
>CAZVQL010000164.1:0-7062 GCA_964629305.1 uncultured Roseicyclus sp. | reverse complement strand
AAGCTCGACATCTCCAAGTGGAAGCGCCCCTCGCCCGAAACGATCCCGGTTCATGCCAAGGCCGCGGGCCTTTACATGATCTGCACCACGTCCAAGCACGCGGCCGAGGCAAAGGGCTGTTCCGACGCGCTGTTCATGGATTATCGCGGCTACGTGGCCGAGGCGACTGGCGCCAACATCTTCTTCGTCAAGGACGGCGAGGTGCACACCCCGCTGGCCGATTGCTTCCTGAACGGCATCACGCGCCAGACGGTCATCGGCATGCTGGGCGAGCGCCAGATCAAGGTCCACGAGCGGCACATCATGCCCGAGGAGTTGGAAGGTTTCGAACAGTGCTGGCTGACCGGCACCGCCGCCGAGGTCACGCCGGTGGGCCAGATCGGCGACTACAATTTCGAAGTCGGCGCAATGACCCGGGGCATCGCCGAGGCCTATGAGACCTTGGTCCGGGCCTGACGCACCGCGCCAGCAACTGACCCCAAAGGCCCTGCCCCCGGCGGGGCCTTTTTTCGTTTCGCTTGATTTCCGCCCCCATCGCGCCCACCATCCCCTCATGGTGATGCATTTCCAGCCCAACGGGCCCGCCGCACGCACGGAACAGGTTGCCTTCGACCGCAGGGAGCTTGGCGTGATCCTCAGCCTCTACGGGCGCATGGTCGCCGCGGGCGAGTGGCGCGACTACGGCATCTCGCATCTG
Source organism: uncultured Roseicyclus sp. (assembly GCA_964629305.1). Lineage (GTDB taxonomy): Bacteria > Pseudomonadota > Alphaproteobacteria > Rhodobacterales > Rhodobacteraceae > Roseicyclus. Next base: position 6,365 of record CAZVQL010000164.1, on the reverse strand, counting down.
ACCGATGTGGCGGTCTTCGCCGTCTTTCGCCGCACCGCCGAGCACCCCATCTACCGGATCGAGAAACGCCCCCGTCTGCGCGACAAGCAGGGGCAGTATTCGGTGATCGGCATGGACGGCCGCATCCTCAAGCGCGGCCATGACCTGAAGACCGTGCTCCGCGTGCTCGAGCGCAAGCTGATCCGCGCGGTCGAGACCTGAGGCTTAGCCCAGCCCCGGCAACCGGCGGATCGAGGTGATCTGCCCGAATTCCCTGGCCCCGATCCGTTCCACCGCCTCGTCGAAGGGTTCATAGGCGACGGCCATGTGATGCGCATTGGCGTGCAGCAGCATGGTGGGGCTCGACATGAACCCGACATGCCCCTTCCAGAACACCAGGTCACCGCGCTGCAGGGGTTCCCCCTCCGGCAACGCCTCACCCAAGGCCATTTCCTGCTGGTCGCTGTCGCGGGGGCAGTCGATGCCACAGGCCAGAAGCGCCGCCTGCACCAGCCCCGAACAGTCGATGCCCCAGCGGCTGGTGCCCCCCCAAAGATACGGTGTGCCAAGGAACATGTCTGCGATGCCGACCGGATCATCGAAGCGCGCTTTCAGCGGCATGAGGTGCTGCCGTGGCACGTGATGGCCGGTCTGGATGCGATAGTACCCGTCACGCTCGCCCATCACCGTGACGCGGCTTCCGAAGAACAGCGCGACATCAGGCGGCGATTTGAAATCGGGCTTGGGGTAAAGATGGGTCGCGGGTGCGACGACCCAATGCGTCGCCTCCTCCGCGCCGGTCAGCGCGCCCGACAGGATGTAACCCACGTAGCCATCGCGCTCGGCCACGCCGAAGGCGAAGCCGTCCGCTGTTTCCAGCGCCAGGAACCGCTCGCCGAACAGAAGCTGGCTCGACCGTTGCCCGCGTGGCGCGTCCGACAGGTTCACCATCGGCTGCTGCACCATCATCCAGCGGCCTTTCACGAAGCGCTCGGCCTCGATCGTGCCTTCGAGCGAGACATGGGCGACGCGGCCGTTGCTGGCCGTGATCCGTGGGTCCATCGTCATGCGCCTGCCTCGTTCGTCAGAACGTGGAACAGCGCGCGCGCGCCTTGCCCGACGCCCCCCTTGGGTCGGCCGGGGGCCGCGGACGGGCACCAGCCGTAGATGTCGAAATGCGCGTAAGAGGGCGCGTCGCCCACGAAGCGGCGCAGGAAGAGCGCGGCGGTGATCGCGCCGGCGAACCCGCCCGAGGGCGCGTTGTCCAGATCGGCGATGCCCGGCTCGATCATCGCCTCGTAGGGCGCGTGGAAGGGCAGGCGCCAGACCGGGTCGGCCACATTGGCCGCGGCCTGTGACAGGGCATCTGCCAGTGCGCCGTCATCGGTGAAGAAGGGCGCGATATCGGGCCCGACGGCCACGCGTGCGGCCCCTGTCAGCGTCGCCATCGACACGATGCGATCGCAGGGCTCCTCGGCGGCGTAGGCCAGCGCGTCGGCCAGAACCAGCCGCCCCTCGGCGTCGGTGTTGTTGATCTCGACGGTCTTGCCGTTCCGCGCGGTGAAGATGTCGCCGGGCCGGAAGGAACTGCCCGAAACCGCGTTCTCAACCGCCGGGATCAGCACCCTGAGCGACAAATCCAGCCCCCCGGTCATGATCATCCGGGCAAGGCCCAGAACGGTCGCCGCCCCGCCCATGTCCTTCTTCATCAGGCCCATGGACGCGCCCGGTTTCAGGTTCAGGCCGCCAGTGTCGAAGCACACGCCCTTGCCCACCAGCGTGACCTTGCGCGCACCGGTGCCCCAGCGCAGCTCGATCAGGCGCGGCGCGCGGGCGGCGGCGCGGCCGACCGTGTGGATCAGGGGGAAGTTGCGCGCGAGCAAGTCCTCGCCGGTGATCACGGCAACCTCGGCCCCGCACTCTGCCGCAAGGTCGAGCGCCGCCTTCTCCAGCGCGTCCGGGCCCATGTCTTCGGCGGGCGTGTTGATCAGGTCGCGCGTCAGTGCCTCGCCGGCAGCGATCCGTTCCAGCCGGGCGGTGTCGACGCCCTCGGGCGCCACCAGCGCGGCCTTGTCGGGGGCGGGCTTGCGATAGCGCTCGAACCGGTAGAGCGACAACAGGTATCCAAGCGCGATCTCCTCACCCTCGGTGCCGTCCAGCGGCGCCTCAAGCGCGTAGGTCGCGCGCGGCAGATCGGCGATGGCCGCACCTATGGCAAAGCGCTTGCGCTGACGGTCCGATGCGGTGCCGGTGCCGACCAGCACCAGAGCCGGTGCGCCCGCCTCGCCCGGAAGGGTGCAGGACTGGCCCAGCGTGCCGGCAAAGCCATGATGCTCTGCCCAGGCGCGATGAGCGGTGGGCAGCGCCCCGAGAACGGCCTCGGCCCCGTCAGGCGTGACCAGCCGGATCGGGATCGCGCCATCGGTCGGATCGGCAAAACGCAAGGCTTGGGGCATGTCGGGTCGGGCTCCGCTGGATCGGGCGCCACACTAGCGCCGCGCCCGGTCGCCGCAAGTGGCCTCAGCCCGAAAGATCCTCGAGATCCCAGACCGCGTGAAGTGACCTTTCGCCGATCCGGTCGAGCCGCGCCGACGTCGCGGCCAGCGCGGTCGGATCGCCGCTGTCGAGACAGTCGAGCACGTTCCGCCCAACGCGCGCCAGCGTCGCCATCCCGATCAGCTGTGCATCCCGCACAAGCGCGGCCAGCACCTCCTCCAACGCGTCGTGTTGGCCGGTGTCGCGCAGGATCGCCACCTCGGCCAGCAGCGTCGACAGGCGTTGCAGGGCATGGCTTACCTCGGCTTCGGCCCGCGCATCGCCAAGCCGTTCGCACAATTGTTCCAGTTGGCCGGGGTTGAAGCGCGCAGGCTCCTCCAACGGCAGTAATGTTATTCGCACCCTCATTCACTCGCTCCACGTCACGCCCCCACCAAAGGCAGCCGCGATGCTGCCCGGCCCGTCTGAAGAAAGCCTTAGGGGCGCGGCAACAAGCGCCTCCAATTTGTCCCGTTTTCGGATAAGACTCCGGCCGGACGGACCAAGGACACCCCCACGACATGCACCGTGTGAGATCGCTGCCCGACTACCTGCTCGAGCGCTACACCGACTGGAAGACCCACGCCTTTCCCGAAAGCAGCGACCTGTTTCGCAAGCTTGCCATCGAGGGCCAGACGCCCCGCGCCATGGTGATCGCCTGTTGCGACAGCCGCGTCGCGGTCGAGGCGGTCTTCGGCCAACAGGTCGGCGAGATCTTCGTGCATCGCAACATCGCCAACCTTGTCCCACCCTACACGCCCGACGGTCAGCACCACGGCACCGCTGCCGCAGTCGAGTTCGCGGTCAAGCACCTGCACGTCAGCCATATCATCGTGATGGGGCATTCCAATTGTGGCGGCGTCCGCGGGTGCCTGCAGATGTGCGCAGGCGAAGCGCCCGAGTTCGAAAAGACCGAAAGCTTCATCGGCCGCTGGCTCGACGTGCTGCGCCCAGGCGTGGGACGGATCAGCGACATCACCGACCCCGTCGACCGCCAGACCGCGCTGGAAAAGGAAGGGATCGAGGTGAGCCTCGAAAATCTCCTGGGCTATCCTTTCGTCGCCGAGGCGGTCGATACCGGGCGCGTCACGCTGCACGGCCTCTGGACGGATCTCGCGGAAATGGACCTCGAGACCTTCGACGGTTCGGTCCGGCATTTCGTGAAGGGCTGACTTTACGCCAGCCCCCCCCGGCCGCTTTGGCGACCCTGACGGCACAACGGGAACTTGGCGCTCGGCCTGCTGACGGCCCTCAAGGCCGCCAGATCAGGCGCTGATCCTCGGGCCAGTCCAAGATTACCTCCATCTCCACCAGTGCCGTTTCACCGGGTGCCACGTCCAGCGACCAGGCGTGCACACCGCGCAGGTCATCGACGTCGCGCTCGTCCGGTGCGGGCGTCAGCGTCAGGTCGAGACCCAGGTCTTCCTGCTCGGCGAAGGGTGTCGCGTAGAGAAGGCGCACGGTTTCTGCTGTCCCCGACGTGTTCTCGACCCCGAAGGCGATCCGCCGCTCCTGCGTGTTGGCGGTGGTAAAGACGCCGCGGTCGCCCTCGGCCAGCGAACGGTCGATCCACACGAGCCGCAGGTAATCGAGCGGGCCAAAGCCCAACTCGGCCTCGGCCCCCGCCGCGATCAGCGGAAGCAGGTCTTCGCCGATCAGCGCGCCGTCGCGGTAGAAGCGGGCGATGCCGGGCAGGATCGGCTCGCCGCTGTCGTTGGTCGCCGTGGCGACAAGGAACGCCGTTTCGTCGAACCGCGGCACGGCGCGGGCCTCGGTCTCGGCGTCCAGCGCAAGGGCGTCGAGCGGCAGAACCGCCTCGCCCGAGGGGCCGATGCTGACGGGCGTGGCGTAGTCGTAGCGCACCGAAAGCCCTTCAATCATCAGCGCCGCGCGGTCCTCGACGATCGCCGGTTCCATCACCGGCATCGCTTGCGGCTCAAGCAACCGCTCGAGCGAGGTGGAGAAGCCCGCGGCGTCATCCGCGCGGTCGCCGGGCGGTGGCGGCTCGATGATACGCGCCGGCGTGGGTGACAGGACCGAGGGCGTGCGCTGCCGGTTCGGCTCGGCGGTGGAGAAGGACATCTCGACATTCTGCCATCGGGCAGGGCCGCTCGCGTAGACGGTGATGAAGCGCGACAGGTCCAGCGCGCCCGTCTCGCTGTCGAGCCGTATCTCGTAGCTCGGCTCCCACCCCGCGCCGTAGGTCAGGTAGTCGAGCCGGATCACGCCATCGGTCGCTGCCGCGGCCTGCACGGGCACGGCGATCACGTCGACGGCGGTGCCGAGGGGTTGAAGCCGGGCCAGCGCATTCGCAGCGGCGGAGAGCGCGATCTGCGCGTCCGTCACGACATCTGCAAGAGCCCGCCGCTCGATGCGGGCGGCCTGCAACTCGGCCTGCACGCGGGCTGTCTCGGCGCCCAGTGTCGCCAGCACCTGCGGCACCACGGCGGGGTCCGCGGGCATCGCCGCGCCCTCGGCGCCGCCGCGGGTCAGTGCGGTCAGGTAGGCCATCTGCGCCTCGAGCGCGCGGATCGAACCGTCAGCGGCAGCCATGGCATCCTCGGCGCTGCGTAGCGCCTCTTCCGCCGCCTCGACGCTTGCGCGCGCCTCGGCCTGCGCCGGATCGTCGAGCGCGCCTTCCGCGATGCTATAGCCCGCGATCCGCTCGATCGGGCCAACGGTCACGCCTTCGGGCCCGGTCAGGGCCAACCGGTCGGCTTGCGCCGCGTCGGGCAGGGCGATGAGCAGCCGATGCGCACCCTCGGGCAGCGAAATCTCGGCGCTGCGGGTGATATCGGCGCCCGACAGGTAGACGGTCGCCGCGCTGATGTCGGCCTGGATCAGGATGTCATCGGCATGGGCGGCACTGCCCAGAAGCAGCGCAGTGAGAGACAGGGCGAAACGCATGGTATGGTCCTTCCGGTGGCGGTCCCGCCTGCGAAGGTGCCGCATCGGTCGGCACGTGCAACGGGGAAAACCGCGAGCCGCCGGGATTGCGCGCCCTACCGCCGAGGGCCGCCAGCCTTGTCGCCGCGCCGCAGGCCCGCCAATTGCTCACGGAACACCGACTCGACCTCGCGTCGGGTCAGGCGATCCGGTTCGATCGGCGTGTCGGGCCAAGACTTGCGACGCTGCCGTCCGATACGGAGGCGCGGAAGTCGCAAGATCTGCGATAGATCGAAGTCCGTAGTGTACATGCGATCCCCCCGGGCGCTGCTTCATGTCATGAAGACAGCATATTCTGGGCTGGATCGTGGCGCTGCCACGCAGAGGGTCAGGTGGCGGAGCAAAAGGCGCGCGCCACTATCCGAAGGGATAGGGCGCGCGGCGATTTCATCCCTTTTTCAGGACGCGGTTGCCCAGCGTCTCGGCGATCTGGACGGCGTTCAGCGCGGCGCCCTTGCGGAGGTTGTCGGAGACGCACCAGAGGTTCAGGCCGTTCTCGATGGTCGAATCCTGACGGATGCGGCTGATGAAGGTGGCGTAGTCGCCGACGCATTCGATGGGCGTGACGTAGCCGCCGTCCTCGCGCTTGTCGATCACCATGATGCCGGGGGCCTCGCGCAGGATATCGCGGGCCTCGTCTTCATCGAGGAACTCCTCGAACTCGATGTTGATCGCTTCCGAATGGCCGACGAAAACGGGCACGCGCACACAGGTCGCGGTGACCTTGATCTTGGGGTCCACGATCTTCTTCGTCTCGACGACCATCTTCCACTCTTCCTTGGTCGACCCGTCCTCCATGAACTTGTCGATATGGGGGATGACGTTGAAGGCGATCTGCTTGGTGAACTTCGCCGCCTCGCGCTCCTGTCCGGGGACGTACATGCCCTTGGTCTGGTCCCACAGCT
>CAZVQL010000163.1:0-7096 GCA_964629305.1 uncultured Roseicyclus sp. | reverse complement strand
CTACAACCACCACGACCTGCACGACGGGCTCCGGGCCGAGCTTTTCTCCACCGACGATCTGGCGCGGCTTCCGCTGCTCGACGGCTGTTTCGCCGCGGTCGACCGGCGCTATCCGGGCCTCAACTACTACCGCCGCCGCCACGAGGCGCTGCGCCGCTTCTTCGGCGTGCTGGTGGAGGACGTGATCGGCTACGCCCGCGCCGAGCTTGCCGCCCTCGCGCCAGCAGATGCCGACGCGATCCGCGCCGCGGGCCGCCCGATCATCCGTTTCTCCAACCGGATCTTCGCCGACCTGAAGGTGATCCGCGATTTCCTCTTCCACCGCATGTACCGCGCCCCCACGGTCGTCGAGATGCGCGCCGAGGTCACCGGCGTCGTGCGCGACCTCTTCCCGCATTTCATGGCCCACCCCGAGGAATTGCCGAAACAGTGGCGTAAGGACGTCGAAGAGATCGCGGGCGACGAGACCCAGCTTGCCCGCATCGTCTGCGATTACATCTCGGGCATGACCGACCGCTTCGCGCTCCAGACCCATGATCGCGTCTTCGGCGCGCCGCATCCCCAGAGAGGAGTTTTCCCATGACCCGACCGGCTCACGCTCTCCTCGCGCTCGCGCTGCTTACCACGCCAGCCGTGTCTCAGAGCTACGATGGGCAATACCAGATCGGCCAATGCACGCCGGATGTCTCGGACAGCCAGATGTCGATCTCGGGCGACCAGATCCGCTTTTGGGAAAGCTCTTGCACCCTGACCAACCCCGTACCGGTGCGCGACATGGCCGGCGCCACCCTTTTCGATGCCGTCTGCTCGGGCGAGGGGGAGAACTGGACTTACCGTTTGATGCTGATGCCGGGCACGTCCTTCGCATCGCCGCAGACCGATCTCATCATGCTCCGCGAGGGGTCCGTCGTGCTCTACCAGCGCTGCCGGTAGACCCCGGTGCGGGGGATTTCCACCGGATGACAGGCCGTGCGACGACGGGGTATGCTTCCTTATTGCATAAGTAATTTGGAGGATTTCTCATGCCGACATCTCCCGTCCGCCCCTTCATGTCCCTCGCTCTCTGCGCGCTGCCCGTCGCGGGTACGGCGCAAGAGTTCGACGGCGTCTACGAATACGCCTTCTGCGATGACCCGCCCTTTGTCGCGCTGACCATCGAGGGGGCCGAGGTGTCCTACTACGAGACGCCCTGCACCTTGTCGGACGCGACGCCCCAGGCGGAGCCCGCAGGCGCGATCCAGTACACGATGGCCTGTGACCACGGGTCGGGCCCGCAGCCACAAACGGTCTTGTTCTACCGCAACGCCGATGGCGACCTCGTGCTGCGCTCGGACGGCATGGAAGACCGCTTCGTCAGCTGCACCGAGGGCTGAGCGGCGAGCGGGGTGCCCGCGCCGCAATTGACCTCTGCCGCCACCGTGGTAGGAGGCGCAGGTCCGACCCCGCAGGTGCCCCATGACGCTTTTCGCCGACATCCACGCCGCCACGCTCGCCGCCCTCGACACGCTGGTCGCCGAGGGCACGTTGCCCTCTGGCCTCGACATGACCAATGTCGCGGTCGAGCCGCCGCGCGATGCGGCCCATGGCGACATGGCGACCAATGCCGCGATGGTGCTGGCCAAGCCCGCGGGCATGAAGCCCCGCGACATCGCCACCGCACTGGCGGCGAAGCTGGCCGATGATCCGCGCATCGCCAGCGCCGAGGTTGCGGGCCCCGGCTTCCTCAACCTCCGGCTCACGGCCCGGGCCTGGCGCGGGCAGGTGGCCGCGATCCTCGAGGCCGCGGACAGCTATGGCCGGTCCGACATGGGGCAGGGGCGGCGCGTGAACGTCGAATATGTCTCGGCGAACCCCACCGGCCCGTTGCATGTCGGCCACACGCGGGGCGCGGTGTTCGGCGACGCGCTGGCCTCGCTCCTGGCCTTCACGGGCCATGACGTGACGCGGGAATACTACATCAACGACGGCGGCGCGCAGGTCGATGTGCTGGCCCGGTCCGTCTACCTCCGCTACCTCGAGGCGCATGGCCAGACCGTCGCCTTCGAGGATGGCACCTATCCCGGCGACTACCTGATCGAGGTGGGCGAGGCGCTGGCCGCCGAGGTGGGCGAGGCCTATGTCGGCCAGCCCGAGGAAACCTGGCTCGCCGAGGTTCGCGATTTCGCAACCGACCGGATGATGGCGCTGATCCGCGAAGACCTCGCCGCACTCGGCGTCGAAATGGATGTCTTCTATTCCGAGAAATCCCTCTACGGCACCGGCCGGATCGAAGCCGCGCTCGACGACCTGCGCGGCAAGGGCCTGATCTACGAGGGCGTGCTTGAACCGCCCAAGGGCAAGACCCCCGAGGATTGGGAACCGCGCACCCAGACCCTTTTCAAGTCGACCGATTACGGCGACGACGTCGACCGCCCGGTGATGAAATCGGACGGGAGCTGGACCTATTTCGCCCCCGACATCGCCTATCACTTCGACAAGGTTTCAAGGGGTTTCGACGAGCTGATCGACATTTTCGGCGCCGATCACGGTGGCTACGTCAAGCGCATGAAGGCCGCCGTCGCGGCGCTGTCGGAGAACCGTGTGCCGCTCGACATCAAGCTGACCCAGCTGGTCAAGCTGAAGCGCGGCGACGAAGAACTGAAGATGTCGAAACGCGCCGGTACCTTCGTGACGTTGCGCGATGTCGTGGACATGGTGGGCGCCGATGTGACCCGCTTCGTTATGCTCACCCGCAAGAACGACGCGCCGCTCGATTTCGACGTCGAAAAGGTGCGCGAGCAGTCCAAGGACAACGCCGTCTTCTACGTCCAGTATGCGCATGCCCGCATCCAGTCGGTGATGCGCAAGGCGGCCGAGGCCGGCGTCTTCCCCGGCGGGGCCGAGGACCTCTCGGCGATCTCCGATCCGGCCGAGCTGGCTTTGATCGCCAAGCTTGCCGAATGGCCGCGGCTGGTCGAAAGCGCGGCCCTCAGCCACGAGCCGCACCGCGTCGCCTTCTACCTCTACGACCTCGCCTCCGAGTTCCACGCGCTCTGGAACAAGGGCAACGCCGACCCGTCGCTGCGCTTCTTCCAGGAAGAGGACCATGCCGCGAGCCGCGGAAAATTGGCACTGATCCGGTCCGTTGCGATTGTCATTTCGAACGGTCTTGGTATCTTGGGTGTGACCCCGGCCGACAAGATGTGAGGCGCAAGACCTCCCGCCGACCGGGCTGAACAGGCAAGATCCCCGCGCGGAATGTCCGCGACCGGGGACATACGGGCAGGCATGGCAGGCTATGGCGGATATCGAGTATTTCGAAGATGACCGCGCCCATGGCGCGTATCGCGGAGAGCCGAGGGGCGCGGCCGCCCCGTCGCGCGTGGGCACCATCGTCAACTGGGCGGGCGCGCTCGTGTCGCTCGGCCTTGTCGTGGGCATGGGCGTCTGGGCCTTCCAGCTGACCATGCGCGACGTCTCGGGCGTTCCCGTGATCCGTGCGCTGGAAGGGCCGATGCGCGTGCCCCCTGCCGATCCCGGCGGCACCCAGGCCGAGCACCAGGGCCTTGCCGTCAACCGCATCGCCGAGGGGGAAGAGGCCGCGCCGGTCCCCGACCGCGTCGTCCTTGCGCCGCCGCCCGTCGATCTCGACGCGGTCGAACTGGCATCGGCCTCGGCCTCCAGCGTGGCCGTGCCCGACGCGCCCGCGACCCGGGCGGAAACGCAGGACCTGATCAATCGCCTTCTCGAGCAGGCCAACCCGCTGGAGGGCCCCACGCCCGAGCCCGCGCCGCTTGTCGATACCGATGCCGACACCGACACCGCCGCGGCGCCGGCGCCGGCCGCGACCACCGCGGCAACCGTGATCCCGGCCTCGGTGCCGGGTGTCGCGCGCTCGCTCCGCCCGGCCTCGCGGCCTGCGGTCATCGCCACCCGCGCCACGGCGCCGGCCGCCGCAAGCCCCGCAGCGCCGCAGGACACCGCCGAGATCGACGCCGCGACCCTGCCCGAGGGCACGCGCCTCGTGCAGCTCGGTGCCTTCGACACGCCAGAGATCGCGCGCGCGGAATGGGACCGCCTGATCGCGCGCTTTCCCGACTTTTTCGACGGCCGCGCCCGCGTGATCCAGCAAGCCAGCTCTGGTGGCTCCGCCTTCTACCGGCTCCGTGCGCATGGGTTCGACGATCTTGCAGCCTCGCGCCGCTTCTGCGCGGCCCTGATGGCGCAGAACGCCCCCTGCATCCCCGTGACCGTGCGCTGACGCGATGGCCGCCCCCCTTTCGGCCACCATCCTCGGCTGCGAGGGCCCCGCGCTGTCCCCCGACGAGGCCCGCTTCTTCGCCGAGGCGCAGCCCTGGGGCTTCATCCTTTTTGCGCGCAACATCGTCGATCCGACCCAGCTGCTGACGCTCACCTCTGACCTGCGCGCAGCCGTGGGGCGTGACGCGCCGATCCTGATCGACCAGGAAGGGGGCCGCGTGCAGCGCATGCGCCCGCCGTACTGGCGGCAGTGGCGCCCCGCGCTGGACCAGATGGCACAGGCGGGGCCGTTGCGCGCCGCCCGCGCGATGTTCCTGCGCGCACGCCTCATCGCGCATGAATTGCGCGCGGTTGGGATCGACGTGAACTGCATGCCGCTGGCCGATGTCGCGCGCGAGACGACGCATCCGATCCTGCGTAACCGCCTCTATGGCTCCGAGCCGGGCACGGTGATCGGCGCAGGCCGCGCCGTGGCCGAGGGGCTGATGGCGGGCGGCGTGCTGCCCGTGCTGAAGCACCTGCCGGGCTATGGCCTGGGCGAGGTCGACAGCCACCTGACCCTGCCCCGCGTCCCCGCCCCGCTGGAAGAGCTGCAGCGCGTCGATTTCGCCGCCTTCAAGCCGCTTGCCAACCTGCCGCTCGGCATGACCGCCCATATCGTCTACGAGGCGGTGGAGGATGAGTTGCCCGCGACCTTCTCGCCGGGGCTCATCGCGATGATCCGGGACGAGATCGGCTTTGACGGCGCGCTGATGACCGACGACCTGTCCATGGGCGCGCTGCCGGGCCCCATCGGCCAGCGTGCTGCGCGGGCGCGGGCGGCGGGATGCGACCTGATCCTGCATTGCAACGGCGACCGCACCGAAATGGAGCTTGTGGTGGCCGAGGCGGGCGCGCTCGACGGCGCGTCACGTGCCCGCGCCGACGCTGCGCTGGCCCACCGCAAACAGCCCGAGCCGCTTGACATCGAGGCCGCCGAGGCCGACCTTGCCGACCTTCTGGACGGAGAGGTTTATGGCTGACACGCCGATAGCGGCCAACGACACCGACGCCGAGTGGGACGCCGTCGCCTCGCGCCGCGCGGCCGAGGCGCTGATCGTCGATGTCGACGGGTTCGAGGGGCCGCTCGACCTGCTTCTGACGCTCTCGCGCTCGCAGAAGGTGGACCTGAGGAAGGTCTCGATCCTGCAACTGACCGAGCAGTATCTGGCCTTCATCGAACAGGCGCGCACCCTGCGCATCGAACTGGCCGCCGACTATCTCGTGATGGCCGCCTGGCTCGCCTTCCTGAAATCCCGCCTTCTCCTGCCGCCTGACCCTTCGGAAGACGGCCCGTCTGGCGAGGAAATGGCCGCCTATCTCGCCTTTCAGCTCGAACGCCTCGCCGCGATGCGCGATTGCGCAGCCAAGCTGATGGCGCGCGACCGCCTGTTTCAGGACCGTTTCCCGCGTGGCGAGGTGCAGGAGATGACGACCGCGCGCCGCATCACCTGGACCGCGGGCCTTCTCGACCTGATGCAGGCCTATGCCCGTATCCGCACCCGCGACGATTTCCGCCCCTATGTCATGGACCGCGAAGCGATCCTGACGATGGAAGAGGCGCTGGACCGGATGCGCGGAATGATCGGGTTTGCGGGCGAGTGGACCGACCTGATCAGCTACCTGCCCGAGGGTTGGACGACCGACCCCAAGCGCCGCCGCTCGGCCACGGCGGCCAGCTTCGCCGCGGCGTTGGAACTGGCCAAGGCGGGCAAGGTGCGCATCCGGCAATCCGAGACCTTCGCGCCGATCCAGCTGCGCCGCCGGGACGACTAGATGAACGACGCCACGGAACAGCCTGAAGGCAGGGACAAAAGCCTGTTTCGCGCTCCCCCGCTCGCCGAGCAGGAACGCATGGTCGAGGCGATGCTTTTCGCCGCCGCCGAGCCCATGACGCTGTCGGAGATGGAGGCGCGGATGCCCCATGGCTGCGACCCGGCCGAGGCGCTGCAGCTCTTGCGCAAACGCTACGAGGGGCGCGGCGTGACCGTCGCCCGCGTGGGCGAGGCATGGGCGATCCGCACCGCGGCCGACCTCGGGTTCCTCATGGCGCGCGAAACGGTCGAGACGCGCAAGCTTTCCCGCGCCGCGATCGAGACGCTGGCGATCATCGCCTATCACCAGCCCGTCACCCGCGCCGAGATCGAGGAGATCCGCGGCGTCTCCGTCTCCCGCGGGACGGTCGATCAGCTGATCGAGCTGGAATGGGTCCGCTTCGGGCGTCGGCGCATGACGCCGGGCCGCCCTGTCACCTATGTCGTGACGCAGAGCTTTCTCGACCATTTCGGACTGGAAAGCGCCCGCGACCTGCCCGGCCTCAAGGAACTGCGCGAAGCGGGTCTTCTGGAAAGCCGCCCGCCCGAGGGCGCCGAGGCCGAGCTGCCGCGCGACGACGACACCGGCGACATGTTCGAGGATGACGCCGAGGCGCAGCTACCAGACGACGAAGACGAGGACGACCTCTGACGCCCTCCTGAATTTCGCCACAGTCGCGCTATAGTAATTGTGACGACAAGACATACCTCACCCCGCGCCAAGATGGGGGCAACACAAAGGCTAGAGCAGAGACATGGATCGAATTCTGAACATGGTGATCCGCCGCGTGATGGGCCCGCTGATCAACCGCGGTATGAATGCGGGGATCGACCGCGTGACGCGTGGCCGCGAGGATGCGACGCCCGAACAGCAGGCCCAGGCGCGCACCACGGCGAAGCGCACCAAGGAGGCGATGCGCCTCGCCCGCCGGATCGGGCGCTTCTAAGGGTCGCCCGCCGGATCGGGCGCTTCTAAGGGTCGCCCGCCGGATCGGGCGCGTCGA
>CAZVQL010000162.1:0-7192 GCA_964629305.1 uncultured Roseicyclus sp. | reverse complement strand
ATCGCCACCGCCTGGGCCTGGCACCAGCGCCCGGGCTACCGCGCCTGACCGGGCGGGGCCTTCACCCGCCGATCCGGAACGACAGGGCCAGCGGGGCAGGGTGGGGCAGGCGGCAGGGCGCGATTCCCGGAATGTGCAGGCCCGCGAACCCGTCCCGGCCCGCGATGGCGCATGAAATCTGCCCATTGGGTGCGTTCCGGCCAGGTCCGGCCAATCCCGTTCATCACTTTTTGGCACAATATCCTTGGCGATACCGGGATTCTAAGGAAGTATGCCGCAAGACGCCGGGAATTACCGGTGCCAGGGGCGGCCTGCCGTTTGTGAGGCAAGACGTCACCGACTTGGGGGGATATGTGTGCTGATGCCGCCCGACGATACGATTTTAACATGTGAGACTGTTTCATGCACCAAGATCACAGCACCGCAGGGCACAAGCCCCTGATCCATTACGTTTCGCTGGCGCGCTTCGATCACGTCACCAAGCATGTCTTCATCCTGCCGGGCATCGCTCTCGCGCTTCTGTTGCGCGATGTCACGGTGGCCAATCCGGTCGCGAACGTGGCGGTGGGCCTGTTTTCCGCGATCTGCATCGCGTCGGCGAATTACGTGATCAACGAATGGCTGGATCGCGAATTCGACAGCCACCACCCGAAGAAATCCCAGCGCAGCGCGGTCCAGCACAGTCTCAACCCGGTGATCGTCTATGCCTGGTACGCGCTGCTGGCGGTGCTGGGTCTCGTGTCGGCGGCGCTGGTGAACACGGTGTTCTTCTGGGTGTCGGTCTGGTTCCTGGCGATGGGCATCATCTACAACGTGGAGCCGCTGCGGTCCAAGGACCGGCCCTTCGTCGACGTGCTCACGGAATCGATCAACAACCCGATCCGGCTGCTGCTGGGCTGGGCGATGATCGATCCGACCTCGCTGCCGCCGGCCTCGCTGCTGCTGGGCTACTGGATGGGCGGCGCGTTCCTGATGAACGCCAAGCGGATGTCGGAATTCCGCGATCTCGTGAAGCTCGTCGGCAAGGCCAAGCTGGAACTCTACCGCAAGTCGTTCCGCGCCTATACCGAGAACCGCCTGGTCGCCGCCTGCCTGATGTATGCGATGTTCTGCGGCACCTTCATCGGCATCTTCCTGATCAAGTACCGCACCGAATACATCCTGTTCCTGCCGTTTCTCGGGGTGCTGTTCGCGATCTATTTCGGCCTCGCGCTGAAGCCCGATTCCCTGGCGCAGGCGCCCGAGAAGCTGTTCAAGTCCGAGGTGCTGACAGTCGCCTCGGTGATCACGGCGCTGGTCTTCGCCGTCACCTCGGTGGTGGATATCCCGATTCTGGAACAGCTGGCGGACCAGCGTTTCATCATCCTGGACGTCGCGAACGAGACCGCGGCGGCGGGGGCGCAGCCGTGACTGGCCGCGCCGCGCCCGACTGGGATCGCGTCGGCGCGGTCGTCTTCGACATGGACGGCACGCTCTATGACCAGGCCCCGCTGCGCGCGAAGATGGTGCCGCGCCTGGGCCTGCACGCGCTGCGCCGGTTCGATCCGAAATTGCTGCGCATCGTGTCCGGGCTGCGCCGGGAGCGCGAGCGCCTCGCCGAGGCGGAGCGCGCGGATTTCGAGGATGTCCTGATCGCCGCCGTGGCCGCGCGCGCGGGCGTGTCGCAGGACCGGGTGCGCGCGGTGATGGTCGAATGGCTGGAGACCCGGCCGCTGCCACTGCTCGCGCCGTGCATCGTGCCGGGTACGGCGGCGCTGTTTGCCGCGCTCCGCCGGTCCGGACGCCGCATCGCGGTGCTGTCGGATTACCCCGCCGCCCGCAAGCTCGAGGCGCTGGGGCTGTCCGCGGATCTCGTGCTGTCGGCCACCGATCCCGAGATCGCCGTGCAGAAGCCCGATCCGAAAGGGCTGGCGCTGGCCGCCGAACGGTTCGGGCTGGCGCCCGGGCGGCTTCTGATGATCGGCGACCGCGACGACCGCGACGGCGAAGCCGCCCGCCGCATCGGCGTACCCTGCCTGCTGCGCAAGCGCGATTTCGACACGTTCGAGGACCCGATCTTCGCCAGCCTGGCCGGGCCGGTCGCACCCGCCGCGGCACCGCAGGTCCGCGAAAGCGCATGAGCATCGCGCACACGTTCACATGCTTCGCCCGTTATCTGGTCACGGGCGGGACGGCCGCGCTTGTCGACCTGGCGATCTTCCTGCTGCTCGTCCCGGTTCTGGGATCGGTGGCGGTGGCGGCGACGATCAGCACCGCCATCGCGATCGTCGTCAACTACACGCTGTCGCGGCGTTTCACCTTCCGGGTCGAAGGGTCCCGCGGCCGGGCGGGCCTGTTCGTTATCGGGGCGTGTGTCGGCCTGGTGATCAATGCCACCACCACGACCCAGATTGCCGCGCTGGACGTGGCGCCGGCGGCCTTCGCCAAGCTGTGCGGCACCGGTCTGGCTTTCGTGTTCAATTTTCTCTTCAACCACTTCGTGGTGTTCTGGGACAGTTCCCCGTCGAAGCAATGATGTCGAAACCATTGGGTTAGCGTTTTTCAACAGGAGCGCGGGCATGTTCTTCACGTCGCGCATTTCACGGGCCGGGCGTAGCGTGGCGTATGTTCTTCTGATCGCGGTGACGCTGCCGGTTGCCGTGTTCGCGCTGAACGGCCTGGACCTGGTGCGGGATTTCCTGCTGCCCTTCGTCACGGGCCGCGCGGTCAACGACGACGCCTTCATCTACATCTGGCCCTATCTCGACCCCGGTGGCGCGGCGGTCTTCGCCGGCGATCCCCTGGCCGCGCATGCCACGACGGCGCAAGCCCCGCAGGGCTATGACCTTTTCTTCCGGGCGCTCGGCGCCGTGGTCGACGCCCGCCGGGCCGCGATCGTCGTCGGCGTGCTGCTCTACGCGGTGCTGTTCGTCTATGCCATCCGGACGGCGCATCTGATCGCGGGTCTTCCGGGTGCGGTCTGCACCTGTTTCATCCTGCTCGGGTCGGTGTATCTGCTGGTCTACATGAACGGGGCGCTGCCGCGCTCCTTCGGCCCGCCCCTGATCGCGATGGCGCTTTACGGGCTGGTCAGCGGGCGCCTGCGCCACGTGATGCTGGCGACCGTGCTGGGCACGCTGTTCTACTACATGGTCGGCGTCGTGTCGGGGCTGGCGCTGCTGTTCTACTGCCTGATGCCCGCCGGCTGGCGGCCGGCCACGGCGGACCTGTCGCTGGCGCGCCGGGCGACGCTGCTGGCGGTCACGGGTGCGGTGTCGCTGGCGATCCTGGCCTCGAGCATGACCCGGGACCACGCGTTCGGCCCGGTCGTCGGTCCGGTGGATTACGCCGCCTTTCCCGAGGCGGGTCCCGACGGCCGCTACTGGGCGGAATGGCGCAACGTGGCGGTGGACATGGCCGATATCAGCATGTCCACCTTCGACGCGAAGACCCGGCAGGGCGGCGGGGACGGCAACCTGCTGAGAGCCGCCTATCTGTCGGTGGATCGCATCGCCGACGCGCTGCGTACGGAACTGGGCCTTGGTCTGCTACTGGGGCTGGCGGTCATGGTCGCGCTGTCACCCCGCCGCGACACGGCCGGATTTCTGTGCCTCGTGGCGGCGAGTTGCCTGCTCTATCTCGCCGCGGCCGCGCTGTTCCCGCTCCTGTTCTTCCCGACGCGGTTCTTCCAGACCGTCATGCCGATCGTCGTCGCGGTGATGGCCGGCTGGGCCGGACGCCGTCTGTTCCGCAGATACGCACCTTCGGTGTCCGACCCCGGCCAGGCGGCGGTGATGGTCTTGGCGGTGTCGCTGGTGCTGATCGCGACGGGGCGTCCGCAATGGGCGCGTCTGACGGCGTTCTCGGACACCGAGCGTGCAGTCTTCGCCTTCATACGCGATCTGCCGGAGGACACGCTGATCGCGGGATGGCCGCGCGACCAGGTGATCGATGCGGTGCCCTATCATGGCGAACGGCGCATCCTTCTCAGCCACGAGACCCACCAGAGCTTCAGGGAGGATTTCATCCTGCTGACGCGCGCCCGGATGCAGGCCCTGATCGAGGCCCTCGTCGCGGGATCGCCAGAGGCTTTCGAGACGCTGAGAGACCGGTTCGGCGTGACCCATATCCTTGTCAACGAACCGCTTCTCGCCCGGGGCGACCTTACCTATTTCGCGCCGTTTCAGGACCGGCTCGATGCGATCGAGGATCAATCCGCCGGTGTCGCGCTGCTGCGCAGCGGTGCCCTGGGGCCCGTCGTTCTCGATGCGGGCGACCGGTTCCTGGTCGACCTCGCGCCGGGCCGGTCTCCATCTTGAGCGACCTTGTCGCGTTGCCCGGGGACATGCGGTCGCGTGCATCCATCGCTTGACGGAAAACACCCGGTCGGGCCTTCTGCGACCGGTCGCTGCCTGAGGCGGCAGCGGCCAAACAGGGGCGCGATCCGCTTGGCACGTGACAGGACGCCATGCAGAGAACCCGGGCACCTCTCCTGTCTGAAAGACCGCCAGACCAAGCCGAACGGACATACAGGCCATGAGTAAACACGCAGAACGATGCCGCACGGCGATGCGCAACGGGATCGGCGCCGGGTTAGGTTCATCGCGATCAGGGGCCGGCAGCACGATCTGCGATCTGCCTGCGCCTGTGGAAACTGGTGCCTTGCCGTGGACTCGTCTGCGCGCACTGGCGCTTCTTGCGGGGGTCCTGTGCGCCATGATGATCAATCTGTCTCTTTCCATCGGCGCCATGGCACAAGGCCTGAGCAGCCCGGATGTCGTGCTGGACATGCGCCATACGGCGACGGTCACGGAGTTGTCCCGGGACATGGCCGTGTTCGACAGCGACATGATGCGCGGCAACGACAATGCCGCGGTGCGCCTGTCCGGGTCCACGACGGCGCCGGATGGGGGCGTCATCGAAGCGCGGGCCGTGTCGGTGGATGACGGCGGCGCGACGACGACCGCCTGGCGGCCGGTTTCAACGGCGGCGGGCGGCGCGTGGTCCGGTGTGCTGGATACGCCGCGCAGCACGAGCTGGTATCGTGCCGAGGTTCGCGTGCAAGGCTCCACGGCCCCGGCGGCGCGGATGTCCAACCGCTTTGGCGTGGGACTTGTCCTGTACCATCACCGGCAGTCCAACGGCACCCGGCTCTATGGCATGTTCGGCGAGGCACCCGTCCCCGACCTGAGCGGGATCGCCGCCAATTTCCAGGTCACGCGCGTGTCCGACGACGCCGGGTCGACATGGGCGGGCAATCCGGACAACCGGATCATTCGCGGCCCTGACACCGTGACCACGGCAGCGCCCGTCACGACGGCGCTGGGGGCCATGGCAGAAGTGTTCCATCGCAACGCGCCGGGGCTCAAGGTTCATCTGCTTGCCGACGTTCGGGCCGGCGAAAGCGTGTACACGACGCTGACCGACAGCGCGACGAAACGGTCCTTTGCAAAGACCCAGCAATTGATCGCGGCCGGAACAGCGGACGGCCAGGACGTCGGCGCCTTCATCTTCGACCACTGGAACGGGCTTGAAAGCCTGTCGAATGTCGAAAACGTCCTTTACGGGAATATCAACCTCGACCATGCGTTCGTCGATGTCATGCCGGGACTTGCGACCGGACGGACGCAGATCATCTTCGGCGGCTCGGGCGATTTCTACAGTTCCGCGTCGTTGCCATCGTCCGGGGATGCATGGCGGACCATCGCCAGGGCGTTCATCGCGGCCTTCCCGTCGCGGGCAAAGCGCCTCTACGACTGGCCCATGGCGTCCTGCATGGACAACCCGGATCCGACCTCCGTCGCCAACGGCAACCACTGGAACACCTTCGGTCCCGATGCGATCTACGGCGCTTCGCTCTATGCGTCGGGGCGTGCGGCGACGATCTTGCAGGCTGCGGGCAAATTGCCGACCGCACCCGGCGTCGAAGCCTTCGTCTTCGACAATGTGGAGGTCGACCCGGCCGGCGCCCATGTCACCATCTGGTCCAGCGCGGGCCCGGTGACCACCATCGAGCGTCAACAAGCCCTTCTGGAGAGCCGCGCGCCCGTCAACCTGCCGTTCACGCCCGCCGAAGGCACGCCCGGCAACGCGGAGGTCATGGGCTTCCAGTTCACCGACTTCACGATGCCGCGGCGCGTGGAGATCGTGGACGAGTTCGGCAATCCGGCGTCGTCCGGCCGCCTTCGGGTCTATCCCGATAGCGGCACGTTCAATGCGTCCTCCGGGTTGTTCCAGGGGATCGGCCACAGTGGCCGTAACTGGTTCAATGACGGCTGGTCGCGGTTGCAATACAGCCGGGAATATCTGGTGCAGCGGCATTTCCCCATCATCGACATCGGCCTTGAAGGCCGCCTGGTGGAACACGGCATGTATGTCGGGCCGAATCCGAACCCGCAGTGGATCAACGAGGCGATCACGGCGGCGTTCCCCGCGTCGGATTACCGCTTCCAGTTCGTTCCCGCGAGCCGGGCGCTTCCGATAGGATATTTCGACGAACCTTCGGGGTTAACGCTGCATGCGCGCCTGGCGATCCAGTCCGGTGGGGTGACACTTTTCCGCAACGGGCTCGGAAGTGATTTCATGAACATCAGGGTGTTCAACGACGAGATCAGGCTCAGCGCCCGGTCCGGCGGTTTGACGACGCTCTTCAATTACACGGTCAAGGCGCCGATCCCGAAATACGCGGATGGCACGATGGAGTTGCTCATCAACGTGAACGCAGGCGCGCGCCGGCTTGAAATCTACACGCGGTCCGAGGATGGCGGTGCATGGACGCCCTTCGATCCGGATGGGATCTGGTTCGACAATTCCGCGTTCAACGGCACCGACTCTTTCATCGGGCAGTACAGCACCTACACCGCTTTCGAGAGCCCGTGGAACGGCAGCACTTCGTTCGACTTCCTGCGCATCTGGGAGGGCGGTCGCAACGGGGCCGGCGTGCCCGGCACGACGCCCTGGCGCGCGGTCGAAGCTGACGAAGCCGGTGGCATCGATGCGTCGGTCGCCCTGTCCGCCGCGTCTAGCGGCAGGTTTGACGTACTGGAAAACGGGAGCCCCCGGTGAAGCCGACTGGCTTTGATGATGTGACCGCCCCCCGACGGCATCAGTTGTGCCAAGGTGGATCTGCGATGATCCACAAAGGAGGACGGTCATGTTGGAGATTATCACGGTCGGGCTCGATCTGGCGAAGAATGTGTTTCAGGTGCACGGC
>CAZVQL010000161.1:6788-7266 GCA_964629305.1 uncultured Roseicyclus sp. | reverse complement strand
GCCGCCGCGCCGCCGCGCGCCAGGCCTATTCCATGTCCGCCGTGGACGAATACGGCCCCGTCATCGACGACATCTACGACTTCGCCGAGGCGCAGGGCCTCGAGATCGACGGCATCCTGCAGGAAGGCGGCGCGGGCCAGTTGGAGCTGAACCTGCGCCATGGCGATCCGGTGCGGCTGGCCGACGAGATCTTCTATTTCAAGCGCCTGATCCGCGAGGCCGCGCTGCGCCACAATTGCTATGCCACCTTCATGGCCAAGCCCATCGAGGGCGAGCCGGGCTCGGCCATGCATATCCACCACTCGGTGGTCGAGACCGCGACAGGCCGCAACATCTTCTCCGAAGCCGACGGTTCGGAAAGCCCGGCCTTCCTGCATTTCATCGGCGGGCTGCAGCGGCACCTGCCGTCGGTCATCGCGATCCTCGCGCCTTACGTGAACAGCTACCGCCGCTACGTCCGCGATTTCGCGGCGCCCAT
>CAZVQL010000161.1:2655-6778 GCA_964629305.1 uncultured Roseicyclus sp. | reverse complement strand
AACGCATGATCCGCGAGGCGGCACTCAGGCACGACACCTACGCAACCTTCATGGCCAAGCCCATCGAGGGCGAGCCGGGAAGTGCCATGCACATCCACCATTCGGTGATCGACCTTGGCACCGGGCAGAACATCTTTTCCACCCTCGACGGGGCGGAAACGCCCGCCTTCCTGCATTTCATCGGCGGCATGCAGCGCAACCTGCCGGCGGTGATCCCGCTGCTGGCGCCTTACGTGAACAGCTACCGCCGCTACGTTCCCGACTTCGCGGCACCCATCAACCTTGAATGGGGTCGCGACAACCGCACCACGGGGCTGCGCGTGCCCGTGTCAGAGCCCGCCGCGCGGCGGGTGGAGAACCGGCTGCCGGGGATGGACTGCAACCCCTATCTCGGCATCGCCGCCTCGCTCGCCTGCGGGCTGGTCGGCCTGCTGGAGGAAACCGACCCCTCCGATCCCTTCACCGGAGATGCCTACCAGCTGGAAAGCGGGGTGCCGCGGGGCTTGGGCGATGCGCTTGGGCTTTTGCGCGCGAACCCCACGATCCAACAGGTGCTGGGCGAGGAATTCTGCCGCGTCTACTCCGCCGTGAAGGAGTTGGAATACAACGAGTTCCTGCAGGTCATTTCGCCCTGGGAGCGCGAGCACCTGCTGCTGAACGTATGACGCCGCTTTATCGCAACGACGGGCGCGGCGAACACGCGCCCAGTTGGTACGCTGCCAGCCTGCCGCCCGACCGCGAGCGGCCGACGCTCACCGGCCATATCGAGGCCGACGTGGCAGTGATCGGTGCGGGCTTCACCGGCCTCTGGGCCGCGTTGACGCTGGCGCGCGCGGGTCGGCGCGTCGTGGTGCTGGACGCGCACCGGGTGGGCTTCGGCGCCTCTGGGCGGAACGGTGGGCAGCTGAACCTCGGGTTCAACCAGTCACAACGCCAGCTCGAGGCGCAGCTGGGCGAGACGCGGGCCACCGCGCTGTGGGACCTGGCCGAGGCCGCCCGCGCGCAGGTGCGCAACTTTTGCGCCGAGCACGCGCCCGAGGCGAGCTATCGCCCCGGCGCGGCCTACGGCATCTACGACCAGACCGACCTCGCCACCCTGCGGGCCGAGGGCGAGCACCTGGAACAGCGCTACGGCTACCGGACCGAGGTTCTGGGCCAGCGCGCCTTTGCCGAGGTGGTGAAATCCCCGCTCTATCGCGGCGGCATGCGCGACCCCGGCGGCGGGCATATCCAGCCGCTGGCCTATGCCCGCGCTTTGGCCCGCGCGGCGGAGGCTGCGGGCGCGGTGATCCACGAGACGACCGAGGTGACTGCGATCACGACGCGTCCGCGGCTGGTGCTGAGCACGCCGCGCGGGCAGGTCACGGCAGGGCATGCCATCGTCGCGGGCAACGGCTACCTGCCGGACATCCTGCCACAGGTGAACGCGCGGGTGATGCCGATCAACAGCTTCATCGCCGCGACCGAGCCCCTTCCCGACCGTTGGCACGACGTGCTGGCCGAGGATATCTGCGTTGCGGACTCGAAGTTCGTGGTGAACTACTACCGTTTCTCCGCCGACCGGCGGTTCCTCTTCGGTGGGCGCGAAAGCTACGGCCTGGGCTTTCCGCGCGACATCCGCGCGCCACTGGTGGCCCGGATGGAGCGGCTTTTCCCGCAGCTGAAAGGCGTGGGCATCACCCATGTCTGGGGCGGCGCGCTCGGCATCACCATGAGCCGCCTGCCCCATGTCGCCCGCGTGGCCCCCAACATCCTGTCGGGCGCGGGGTTTTCCGGGCATGGCGTGGCGCTGTCAGGCATGGCCGGGCGCGTCATGGCCGAGGCGGTGATGGGCCAGGAAGACGGGCTGACCCATTTCGAGGCCCTGCCCGTTCCGCGCTTCCCGGGCGGTACCGCGCTCCGCGCGCCGATCCTGACACTGGCGATGACCTGGTACGCGATGCGCGACCGGCTGGGCGTCTGACCCCCACATCTTGCGCGACAATTGCATGACATCGCGGCACGGCGCTGGATTCCGCCCGATTAACAGGATAAGATTTCCCAAAGGCAAGATTTCGAAAAGGTGAAACCATGGCGCTCGCACCCAATGTCTACGACGCCGAGCCGATCCCCGAGGCCGCACGCGCCGAGATCGACAAGCTTCTGCAATCGGGCGACCTGTTCCGCTACACCGCACCCGCGGATGCGCCCGTGGCGCTCCTGGAGCGGGAATTCGCCGATCTGATGGGGGTGAAATACGCGCTTGCCGTCTCAAGCTGCTCGGCGGCGATCTTCCTGTCGCTCGAGGCGCTGGGGTTGCAGGCAGGGGCAAAGGTTCTGATCCCGGCCTTCACCTTTGCCGCCGTCCCCTCGGCCGTGGTGCACGCGCGGCTTCAGCCGGTCCTGGTCGAGGTGGGCGAGAACTACCGCATCGACATGGAGGATTTCGCGGCCAAGCTCGACGACACGATCGAGGCCGTCATCATCAGCCACATGCGCGGCCATACCTCCGACATGGACGCGATCATGGCGCTTTGTAGCGCACGCGACATTCCGGTGATCGAGGACGCGGCCCATTCGCTCGGCACGCTCTGGCATGGGCAGAAGATCGGCACGATCGGCAAGATCGGCTGTTTCAGCTTCCAGTCCTACAAGATGATCAACGCGGGCGAGGGTGGCATCCTGATCACCGATGACGCCGACCTCGTCGCGCGCTGCGTGATCATGTCGGGCGCCTATGAGCACAACTGGAAGAAGCACAAGGGCCCCGAAGGGCAGAACGACCCTGAGCTGGCGCTGGCCTTTGCCCGCTGGCAGAACCGGCTGCCGCTCTACAACATGCGGCTGCAGAACCTGTCGGCCGCCGTCATCCGCCCGCAGCTGCCCGAGCTGGAGCGCCGGGTGCGCGACGGGTTGGCGAACCACGACTATGTCGCCGATATCCTGAACGCCTCGCCCTGGCTCGACGTACCGCCGCCGCTTGCGCCCGAGACGCGGGCACCGGATTCGATCCAGTTCAACCTTGTGGGCTTCGAGACCGATGCCGAGGCCAAGGCCTTTGCCGAGGCCGCCGAGGCGCGCGGCGTGAAGGTGCAGATCTTCGGCCTGTCGAGTGACAACGCGCGGGCCTTCTGGAACTGGCAGTTCATCCCCGGCGAGCGGCAGGAGTTGCCGAAGACGCGCGAGATGCTGATGCGCGCCTGCGACGTGCGCCTGCCGGTGCGGCTGACCCGCGAAGAGCTGGATTTCATCGCCGGCGCGCTGACCGCAGCGGCCGAGGATGTGAAGGGCGCGGCACTGGCTTACGGGACCTGACGGGCGGCCTGTCTTTTCGCCTGCGAAACACCCTGAACCCCGGCGCGCTGACGCCGGGGTTCGTCGTTTTCACGGGGGCGATTGCGGGCGCTTTCGCGGCGGTCTAGCGTGGCGCGACCCTTTCCGCTGGAGACCGCCATGAAAGACCACGCGCCCAATTCCTGGGAAGCCCGCGCCGAGGCGCATTCCCTCTATGGTTTCACCGATCTGCCCTCGATCCGCGAGCGCGGCACGGTCGTCGTGACCCATGGCGAGGGGCCCTATATCGTCGACACCAACGGCAAGCGGTATCTCGATGCGAACTCGGGCCTGTGGAACATGGTGGCGGGCTTCGATCACAAGGGATTGGCCGAGGCCGCCAAGGCGCAATACGACCGCTTCCCGGGCTATCACGCGTTCTTCGGGCGGATGTCGGACCAGACCGTCGCCTTGTCGGAGCGGCTGGTCGAGGTTTCGCCCTTCGAGCGGGGCAAGGTGTTCTACACCAACTCCGGGTCCGAGGCGAATGACACGATGGTCAAGATGCTGTGGTTCCTGGCCCAGGCCGAGGAGCAGCCGCAGCGGCGCAAGATCCTGACGCGGTGGAACGGCTATCACGGGGTGACGGCGATCTCGGCCTCGATGACGGGCAAGCCCTACAACTCGGTCTTCGGCCTGCCCTTGCCGGGGTTCATCCATCTGACTTGCCCGCATTACTGGCGCGAGGGGAAAGAAGGCGAGAGCGAGGCAGAGTTCACCGCGCGCCTGGCCGCGGAACTGGAAGAGGTCATCGCGCGCGAAGGGGCCGACACGATCGCGGGCTTTTTCGCAGAGCCGGTGATGGGCGCCG
>CAZVQL010000161.1:0-2645 GCA_964629305.1 uncultured Roseicyclus sp. | reverse complement strand
ATACGATATCCTGCTGGTCGCGGATGAGGTGATCTGCGGCTTCGGGCGGACCGGGAACACCTGGGGCTGCGAGACCTATGATTTCGTGCCGGATGCGATCATTTCCTCGAAGGCGCTGACGGCGGGGTATTTCCCGATGGGGGCCGTCATCCTAGGGCCCGAGATGTCGGACCGGTTGCAGGCCGCGATCGACCCGATCGAGGAGTTTCCGCACGGGTTCACGGCGAGCGGCCACCCGGTCGGCTGCGCGGTGGCGCTGAAGGCCATCGACGTGGTGCTGGAGGAAGGCTTGCTCGAGATGGTGCGGGCGGGCGCGGGCCGGATGGAGGCGGGGCTGCGGAAGATCGCGGAGCATCCCAACATCGGCGAGCTGCGCGGCGTGGGCTACATGTGGGCGCTCGAGGCGGTGAAGGATCGGGACGGCAAGGTGCCGTTCGACGGAAAGCTTTCCGTGTCCGAGCGGATCGCGAACACCTGCACCGATCACGGGCTGATCTGTCGGCCTCTTGGGCAATCGGTGGTGCTGTGCCCGCCCTTCACGCTGACCGATGCGCAGATGGACGAGATGTTCGAGAAGCTGGATGCGGCGCTGAAACAGGTCTTCGCCGAGGTCGCCTGAGGTCGCGGCGGCGGAGGGGGCGGGATATTGGGGGGCTCTGCCCCCTTCGGCCTTCCCCCCGGAGTTGTATTGGCCAAGATGAAGGGGGGACGGGCGCGCGTTAACCTTGATGCGGGGTTAACGGGCGACGGCCTCGGCGCAGTAGGTCGCGGCGGCCGTCACGCGGTCGGTCATGAAGAAATGATCGGGGTTCGTGGGGCGCGCGTCGGCCTGCATCATGGCCGCGGCGTGCGACAGGCGGGCGGCGGTGGCCGGGTCGGGCGCTGTGGCGCAGGACGAGAAATCGGCCATCGCGGCGCGATAGGTGGCCTCGGACGGGTCGAGCGGCGGGGCGGCGCGACGCTCGATCCCGAAGAAGGCGCATCCGGCCAGAAGCGGCAGGGCGGAGATCACGAGAAAACCGGAACGGAACACGGGGCTGTCGCGGCCTTACATCTTGCTGAGCTTGGATTGCAGGTCGGCGAGCTGGCGCTTTATATCGTCAAGCTCTTCGCTTGCGGACTTGTCCCCGCCCTCGGCATCGGGGTCCGGGCCGGGACCGGACCACTGGCCGGACATGCCGCCCGTCATCGCCTTGAGAAAGGCCTCTTGCTGGGCGCGCATCGCCTCGAAGCCGGGCATCTTTGCCATCGGGTTCAACACGGTCATGTTCTCGACCATCTTCGACTGGCCCTGTTTCAGCATGTCGAAGGACATGGCAAGGAAATCGGGCACGACGGAACCGGTCTGGGTGGAGTAGCTGCGCACGAGATCGGTCAGCACCGTGATCGGAAGCACGCTTTCGCCGCGGCTTTCATGCTCGGCGATGATCTGGAGGAGGTACTGGCGCGTGAGGTCGTCGCCGGATTTCAGATCGACGATCTTGACGTCGCGACCGGTGCGGATGAAGCCCGCGATATCCTCGAGCGTGACGTAATCCGACGTTTCGGTGTTGTAGAGCCGGCGGCTCGCGTAGCGCTTGATGAGGAGCGGTTCGCTCGTGTCCGCCATACCTGTCACTCCCTTCCCGCAATGCAGCATAGGAGAGCCTACGCCTATGGGCAGGAAATGCAAATTTATTGTGCAGGGGCAGAAAACGTGAAGGGCGAGCCGGGAGGAGGCTCGCCCTTCTGGTATTCATGCCGGTGGGGAGGACACCGGCACGAAATCCGTGCCGTGAGGCGCAGCGATTACTTCGCGGCGGCCTTCTTGGCTGCGGTGGTCACCTCGGCGGTGGCCTTCTTGACGGCGGCGGTTGCCTCTTCGGTGGCTTCCTTGCCGGCGGCCATCATCAGCTCGACGGTTTCCATCTGAACCTTCTTCGCGATCTCGGCGAAGGCGGCCATGTTCTCGGCGGCCATTTCGGCCTGGGCCGATGCGAAATCGGTCATCGCCTTGGTGTAGTCGGTCGGCTCGGACTTGACGGTGGTGACGTCAGCCATCTTGGCGATGGTGTCTTTCGTCCACTTGGCCGACAGGTCGGTCGACTTTTCAGCGGCGTCGAGTGCGACTTTCGACATCTTCTCGCCCATTGCGGCGGAGGTTTTGAACGCGTCGTTCATCGCGGTCATGTCCATCGGGAACGAGCCCATCATGTCGGACATCATCTTGGTGAAATCGGTGGTTTTGGCTGCGGCCATTGGTCTTCTCCGGGGTTGCAGCCCCATGACCGGGGCTTTCTGCATATGCGAGATATATGCATGCTGCAGTGCAGAATGTCAATGCTTTTTCTGCACTGCAGCATAACCCCGGGATTGCATTCCGGATCAGGCGTTTACGCTTTCCGCAACGTAAGTTCCGGGCGCTGCACAGAGCACGGGATAGGCGTTTGAACCCGGTGCACGGGCCGGAATCATCTTGCCCGAGCGCTTGGAGAGCCATTCATCCCAATGCGGCCACCACGACCCCTCGTGGTAGGTCGCGGCCTCTTTCCAGGCGGCGGGGGTGCCGATCACCTCGGGGCCGCGCCAGTGGCCGTATTTCTTCTTGGTAGGCGGGTTCACGATGCCCGCGATATGCCCCGATTCCGACAGGATGAAGGTCTTGT
>CAZVQL010000160.1:0-7271 GCA_964629305.1 uncultured Roseicyclus sp. | reverse complement strand
CAATCGGCCGACACGGTGAAGAAGGTGTCGATGGAACTGGGCGGCAACGCGCCCTTCATCGTCTTCGAAGATGCCGATCTGGATGCCGCGGCCGAAGGTGCGATCGTCTCGAAATACCGCAACTCGGGGCAGACCTGTGTCTGCGCGAACCGCCTCTATGTGCAAGCCAGCGTCCATGACGCCTTTGTCGAGAAGCTGGTGGAAAAGACCCGCGCGCTCAAGGTCGGCGACGGGCGCGAGGAGGGGGTCGCGCAAGGCCCGCTGATCGACCTCGATGCGGTGGCCAAGGTCGAGGAGCTCCTGGACGATGCCAAGGGCAAGGGGGCGACGGTCGCCCTCGGCGGCTCGCGCCACCAGCTGGGCGGCACGTTCTTTCAGCCCACCGTGCTGACCGGGGCGACGCAGGACATGGCGTTCGCCAAGGAAGAGATATTCGGGCCCATCGCGCCCGTCTTCACCTTCGAGACCGAGGAGGAGGCCATCGCGATGGCGAACGACACGGTCTTTGGACTGGCGTCTTACGTCTACACCCGCGATCTCGGGCGGGCATTCCGGCTGAACGAGGGGCTGCAATACGGGATGATCGGGATCAACTCTGGGCTTATCACGACTGTGGAAGCGCCCTTCGGCGGGGTGAAGGAAAGCGGCCTCGGGAAAGAGGGCGGGAGCCAGGGGCTCGAGGATTATCTCGATACGAAATACGTCTGTATCGACGGGATCTGACGGTGCCCCCGTTGCGGAGGGGGCGCCCGTGGCTGGCTGCGGGAGCCTCCGGCGGGAGTTTTTTAGCCAAGATGAAGCTGGGGCCGTGGCGCGTTAACCTTGATGAGGGGTTAAGGGCCGTAGGTGATCCCGTCGGCGATCAGGCGCAGGGTCTGGCGAGCGAGGATGCGGCCCTCGGCGTCGGTGGCTGTGCGGGTCAGAACCAGCAGCGCCGTGTAGCGGTCGCAGGAGAGGGCGACGGATTCCGACATCGTGGTCACGGCCGCGGTAAGGCTGTCGGTGATGCTGTGCGGCGACAGGCCCGCCTCGCCCAGGAGATCGCCTAGATCGGTGGCGGCATCTTCGTCCAGTGCGGGGATCAGCGTCTCGGGTACGAGGATCTCATCGAGCGCGGTGCGTGTGCCGTCCCGGGTCAGCGTTCGTTCCAGCACGGAGAGGCGGGCTGCGCCGAAAAGGTCGGCCTCGTCCGGGGTGGTGCCGCGGGTGCCTGCCCGGGCGCGGTAGGTTTCGAGCGCAAGGGCCGCGCCGTCCGGCCCGGTGAGCGACATCGCAGCGCCGCGCGCCGATGGGGCTTTCGACGCGGAGGGGGTGCTTACCAGAGTGCCGCGGCCCGGTTTGCGGTCGAGATAGCCCATCCCCTCGAGCGAGATGAGCGCCCGGCGCATGGTGCCCTGGCTGATGCGGAATTCTTCGGCAAGAACGAATTCGTTGGGCAGGCGGCGGCCCACCTCCCATTCGCCGCTTTCGATGCGGCGGATCAGTTCCGTTTCAGCCGCCTTGTAGAGCGGAACGCGTGCCATGCTGTAGGCACCCCCGTGTTATCCCAGCTTTCGTCTACATGAACGTCAGCCTCGGTCAATTCAGATGCTCGATCAAACGGCTGTGGCGGTCGAAGGCCTTTATGAGTGCCCCCAAATTGGGCAGCTCTGCCGCTTCCAGCATCGGGATCATCTTGCGAAATGCCTCGGCCGTGCCGATGGCGTCGCCGATGGCGGTGTGGCGCGCAGCCTCGGGGATGCGGATGTGCAGCCGGTCGCAGAGCGCGTCGAGCGTGTGTTCGGCGGACTGCCCGTAAAGGATGGCCGAGCAGAGCACCGTGTCGAGGATCGGCTGGTCGAAGCGTTTGCCGATCTCGGCCTCGCGGCGGCGCAGGAAGCTCATGTCGAAGGGGGCGTTATGCGCCACCAGTACCGCGCCCTCGGCGAAGGCGTGGAAGCGGCGCAGGGCCTCGGTGACGAGCGGGGCGTCTGCGACCATTTCGTTGGTGATGTGGTGGACGGCGGTCGAGGCGGCGGGGATCTTGCGGCCGGGATTGACCAGCATGTCGAATTCTTCGCCCTCGACGATGCGGCCATTCACGACACGCACGGCGGCGATCTGGCAGACCTCGTCAACCTGTGGGTTCAGGCCCGTGGTCTCGGTGTCGAAGATCACGAAGCTGAGCGATTTCAACGCGGCGGCGGCGAGGTCATCGGGGATCTCGGCGTTCAGCAGGTCGAAATCGTACATCACGACACGGGTCGGCCCCGCCGCGCGCGCCTCGGCCAGCGGCAGATCGAGCCGGAGCGCGTGACGGCCCGGCCCGGCGGGTTCCGTGGTGACGCGCGTACCGTGGCTGAGCAGCACGTCCGCGCCAGCGAACCCGGACAGGCCGGGCGACAGTGGCGTGGCGAGCCAGCCGTCGAGTTGCGGGCCCGTGGGCGCCTCGCCCTCGGCCTCGAGGCTCAGGACGGCGCTGTCGGACCCTTCGGAGGCGATGGTCAGGGTGAGGCCCGTGGCGCCTGCGTTGGCCCAGTCGAGCGCGAGCCGTTCCAGCATCCGCGTCATCGCGAAGCCATCGCACCGGAGCCGGGTTGGGCCAAGGTCGCAGGCCAGCGCCACCCCTTTGCGATCAAGCCGCGCGGCGAGGCCCGCGCCGAGATCCTCGGCGGTCAGCGCCTCCATCGGCCACCATTTCGTGTCGGTCGCGGCCTTGCGCGCGGCCGTCTCGGTGGCGAGCCCGGTCAGTGCCGATTTTGCCTCGCCCTCGGGCAAGGTGGGCAGGGCGTGCTCGAGCCGTTCGAGGAGGTGGTTCAGCAGGTATGCGCGTTCGGCCTGCACCTTCAGATCGGCGGTCACGTCGCGCAGCGTCAGGACATAACCCGCGCCCTCTGTCTCCTGCCCCTCGAGGCGAAGCAGGCGCAGACGCGCCTCGAGCAGGCGCGCGCCGGCCTTGGTGGTCACCAGGATATCGGTGCCCTCGTCGCTGCCGCTGGCGGCAAGCCGGTCATAGGCCTGCGTGATCGGCCCCATGCGCAGAAGGCCCGACACGGGGCGGCCAAGGCCCAAGGCGTCGCTTTCGCCGAGGATATCGCGGGTGTGGCCGTTATAAAGCGCGATGGTGTGATGGGGCGTGCAGAACATGACGCCGTCGGGCACCTCGGCCAGCAGGGTTTCCAGCCGGGTCTTCTCGGCGGTCAGTCGCGCGGTTTCGCGGCCGACGGCCAGCGCCATGGCGTTGCGCGTCTCGGTCAGGTTGGCGGCGACGGCGTCGGCGGCGGGCGCGAGATCGCCGAGGTAGCGGGCGACGGCGGGGTCGATCCCCTGGTCCACGTCGGAATGGGCCCGCGCCCGCAGGTCGGCGGCCAGGCGTTCCACGGGGCGGGCGACATGTTCGTCGAACAGGACCCAGATCCATGTCGTCAGACCGGCGATGGCGAAGACCGCCACCGCGCCTGCGATGACGAAGGAGTTCAGCGCATGCGCCTCGCCGAGGCGGATGTAGCCGACGGTCAGACCGCCGATGACAAGGGCCGAGCCGCCGAGTGCTATGAGGGCGAAGAACAGGAAGATGCGCAGACGCAGGGAAAGTCGGGTCAGCATGGTGCGGGGCCCTCCTCCTTGCCCCGGGTCTATCATGTGCCTTCAAAGGCGGTCCGCGCGACGCCTTCTTGGCATGTGCCGTTTCGGTCAGCCGTTCGTGGTCTCCCCTCCGCAGACGGCATCGACGATCGGAAAATCGGACTGCTCTTCCAGCCACCGCGCATCGATCGGCTGGCCTGCGTCGGTGAAGGTCATCTCGGCCGTGATGTCGGTCCAGAGCGCATTCGGGCAATCGACAAGGGCTGGCCGCACCATCTGCGGCTGCCAACGCTCCTGGATGCGCAGTTGCACCGCGTAGATGCCGGAGCCTTCGGCGGTTTCGACGGTCTCGGACGGCGAATACGAGATGAAGCCGCGCACCCAGGGTTGGATGAACGTCCAGGGCTGGTACCAGGCCTGCTGCTCGCGGGTGGAGATGATGACGAGGTCATCGGCCATGGTCGAGCGCACGCCGTTTTCCCAGCTGTATTCCTGGCCGACGGTTGCCACGATCATCGTCAGGCCCGCGCAGATCGGGACGATCCCCTTGGGCAGCTTCTTTCGCGTGATCGTACGCAGCAGGTAGCCGATGCCGGCGCCTGCGAAGCCTGCGATGAAGACGGTGACGAGGGTCCAGAACATGAGGTGTCTTTCAGCTCAGATGCCCGCGGCCGGAACCGGCGGCATTCTGCATGGTCTTGATGACGACGAAGGCGTCGCGCAGGTGGCTGCGTTCGAAGTCGGAGAGGTCGGCGGGGGCCATGAAATTGTCTGGCTTCTCGCCGCGTTTGATCTGGGCGGCCTGGTGGGCAAGGCGGGTGTCGGCGATCATGTCGTAGGCATCGAGCAGGTCGCGCCCGCCCGAGGCCGACACCGCGCCCGCGTCGATCGCGGCCAGGATGCGCGCCCGGGTGTTGGCCTCGGTCAGTTGGCCCTTCAGGGCGTAGACGCGGCCGAGGTCCACGACCGGGACAACGCCGTTGTGCTTGAGGTCGATGGTGTTCTTGTGCTCGCCCGAGCGGACGGTGGCGAAGCCACGGAAGAGACCGAGGGGCGGCTGGTGCTTCAGCGAGTTGGCGATCATGTGCGAGACGAAGATCGAGTTCTTAGACGCGGCGGCGAGCGTTTCCGTCTGAAGGTCCGAGAACAGGCTTTCGGTGCCGCCAATGGGGCGCAGGTCGAACATGACCGAGGCGAGCATTTGCGCCTCGGGGTTGGGGGTGTTGATCCAGCCGCGGAAATACTGCTTCCACACGCGCAGCGGCTGACGCCACTTGATGTTCGTCGCCATCATATCGCCGGGGCAGTAGAAATACCCGGCTTCGTCCAGCCCGTCGGACACGAACTTGGCCAGCGCGGCGAAGTATTCGTCATCGGGCGGCGTGGCCGCGTCGTCGAGGATCAGGCAGTTGTCCTGATCGCTGACGCCGGTCTGCTCCTGCCGGCCCTGCGATCCGCAGGCGAGCCAGAGGTAGGGGACCGGCGGGGGCCCGAGTTTCGCCTCGGCCAGCGCGAGCAGGCGGCGCGTGGTGGCGTCGCCGATGTCGGTGATCAGGCGCGTCACGACCTGGTGCGGGTTCTGCGCGCCGCGATATCGCGGATGAGTGCGGCCGATGAGGTCGCCTGGAACCGGGTCAGGTCCGTCTGGGTCAGGATGCCCACGAGCTTGCCCGCCTCGACGATTGGCATGTGGGTGATGCCCTTTTCGACCATCGTGTGCAGCACGTCTGCCACCAGCGCCGTGGGTGGCAGGGTGATGGGGTCGGGGGTCATCACCTCGGCCACGGGGGTTTCGGGCGGCAACCCCTCGGCCACCGCGCGCGAGGTGATGTCGCCCGTGGTCAGGATGCCGCGCACCGATGTGCCCTCGGCCGCGATGATGCATGAGACGCGAAGCCCGCGCATCTTGCGCGCAGCCTCGATCAGGGGTGTGTCGGGGGCGCAGGTCAGCGGCGTCGGCGTCATCAGCTCGCTCAGCGCCATCGTCGTGATGTCCTGCCGCCGGGAGGCGGGGCGCGTCCGGTCGAAGAAGCGCAGGATGCGGGGGTGTGCCGCCACGAGTGCCTTGAAGACATCGGCGGGCACGGTCAGCAACGCGCCCGCTTCGGTCGCGGTAGCCGTGACCGGCGCGATGCCGTCGCGCAGCAGGCCACGCTCGCCGAACGAATTTCTGGGTCCTAGGATCGACAGAAGCTCACCGGCCTCATCGGTGATCTCGACCCGGCCCGACAGGATCAGGCACAAGTGCGTCACCGGTTTGCCAAGGGCGTAGACAACGTCTCCGGCGGCGATGTCGCGAGTGCCGACCTGGCCTGCCAGCGTCTCACGCTCTTCCGGCGACAAGAGGTCGTAGGGATGCGTCTGGGCGAGGATGGCGGCGATATCGGTCGTCATGGTCCCTGTCCGGGAAAAGAAAAGGCGCACCCCGAAGGGTCGGGATGCGCCGGGTCTTTGGCCAGAGCCCGCGGTGTCGCAGGCTCTGGTCGGTGTCGGTCCTCAGTGATCCGAGGCGGCCCCTGCGCCACGCGGGATCCGGACGCTCTCGACGAGGTCCTGGATGTGCTGCGGCGGTGCTGCCGTTGCCTTCGACACGAAGTAGGCGACAGCGAAGTTCGCGACTGCGCCGATCGGGCCGAAGTGGGTCGGCGGGATGCCGAAGAGGTAGTTGGCTGCGGTGTTCTCCAGCATGTTGGTGCCGGGGATGAAGAACCAGCCGAGATACGTGAAGAGATAGAGGCAGGTCAGGATCAGACCGGCCAGCATCCCTGCCGTGGCCCCGGCGGAGTTCATCCGCTTCGAGAAGATGCCCATCATCAGCGTCGGGAAGAGCGATGCCGCCGCCAGACCGAAGGCCAGTGCCACCGTCTGGGCCGCGAAGCCCGGTGGGTTGAGGCCCAGGTAGGTCGCCAGCACGATCGCACCCGCCATCGAGATCCGGGCTGCGAGAAGCTCGCCCTTTTCCGAGATGTTGGGGTTGATCACCGACTTGATGAGGTCGTGGCTGATGGCCGAGGAGATGGCCAGCAGCAGACCGGCCGCCGTCGAGAGGGCCGCCGCGATGCCGCCTGCGGCGATCAGCGCGATGACCCAGCCCGGAAGCTGCGCGATCTCGGGGTTGGCAAGCACGAGGATGTCACGGTTGAAGGTGACAAGCTCGTTGCCGGCCCAGCCACGCTCGGCCGCCATTTCGGCCATGCCCGGCCCGCTTTCGTTGTAGTACTGGATGCGGCCGTCGCCGTTCTTGTCCTCGACGCCGAGCAGGCCGGTCACCTGCCATGTCTCGAACCAGTTCGGCAGGTCCTCGACCGCCACGGCTTCGCCTTCGATGCCCTGGGGCCACATGGTGGTCGTGATGTTCAGGCGGGCCATTGCGCCCACGGCCGGAGCCGTCAGGTACAGCAGCGCGATGAACACCAGCGCCCAGCCGGCGGACCAGCGTGCGTCGGCCACCTTCGGCACCGTGAAGAAGCGAATGATCACGTGCGGCAGACCCGCGGTACCGATCATCAGCGACAGGGTGAACAGCGCCATCAGCCACGGAGAAGTGCCCGTGGTATAAGCACTGAAGCCGAGGTCGGTCAGCAGACCGTCCAGCGTCACCAGCAGGGGCGTGCCCGCACCGGCCTGGCCCTCGGCCATGGTCGAGAACAGACCCAGACCCGGGATCGGGTTGCCGGTCAGCTGCAGCGAGATGAAGATCGCCGGGA
>CAZVQL010000159.1:0-7325 GCA_964629305.1 uncultured Roseicyclus sp. | reverse complement strand
GGCTCCGTGGCGCAGGCGCGGCGGTCGCCGTGGCTCTTGCCGAGATCCTCGTGATCCGGGCCTTGTTCCTTCAGGGGCCAGCGCTGATCGGGCCGGGGACGTCGGTGATCGTGCTGCTTATGGCAGCCACCGCGCTGTCGATCCTGATCTTGTGGCGCGTGCCGAAGGGACGGTGGGGAATATGAGGTTGAACCCGCTTGCCGTTTTCGCGGCACTCTACCTGTTGGTGCTTTATGCGCCCATCGCGCTTCTGCCGTTGTTTGCCTTCAATGATGGCACGGTGATCGCCTTTCCCTTGCAGGGCTTCACGCTGCAATGGTTCGCGGCGCTTCTCGATACGCCTGCGCTGCACCAGGCGACTGTCAATTCGCTGATCATCGCAATCTCGACCGCGGTCTTCGCCACAATTCTTGGCCTGTTCGCCGCCCGCGCAGCGACGCGCTACAGCTTTCCGGCCAAGGGCGGCATCGTGGGCTTCATCATGCTGCCGCTTGTCTTGCCTGAGGTGATCGTCGCGATATCGCTTCTGATCGTGCTGATGCAGCTGGGGCTGAACAGCGGCACCTGGTCGATCATCGCGGGCCACACGCTGATCTGCACGCCCTTCGCCATCGCGATCCTGCAGGGCAGTTTCGCGAACATGGACCGCAGCCTGGAAGAGGCCGCCGTCGACTTGGGCGAAACGCCCTGGTCAACGTTCCGGCTGATCACCCTGCCACTAGTGACGCCGGGCATCATCGCCTCGCTGCTGATCTGTTTCACCATCTCTCTGGACGAGTTCATCATCGCCTTCTTCCTGTCGGGCAATGAGCCGACGCTGCCGGTCTACCTCTGGGGGCAACTGCGCTTCCCGGCGCGCCTGCCGGTGGTCATGGCGCTTGGGACGATCCTCGTGATCCTGTCGGTGCTCCTGCTCGTCCTTGCCGAAACCTTCCGCCGCCGCGGCCTGAAACGCGCGGGGCTCAAAGACACCGGAGGCTTCCTGTGAGCCAAAGCCAGAGCCAGCCCAAGGCCCAGCCGATCATCACGCTCGAGGGCGTTCAGAAATACTACGGCGATTACCACGCGCTGCGCGGCATCTCGGCCGAGATCAGGGCGGGCGAGTTTTTCTCGCTGCTCGGCCCCTCGGGCTGCGGCAAGACCACGCTTCTGCGCGCCATCGCAGGGTTCGAGGATATCTCGGGCGGGGTGATCCGGCTGGACGGCCGCGACATGGAGGGCGTGCCGCCGAACCGCCGCCCCACCAACATGGTGTTCCAGTCCTATGCGATCTTTCCGCATATGAGCGTGTCCGAGAACGTGGGCTTCGGCCTGCGCCGATCCTCGATGAGCAGTGACGAAAAGCGCCGCGCAGTGGGTGAAGCGCTTGAGATGGTGGGCCTGGGCAAGTTCGGGGGGCGCGCCGCCCACGCGCTTTCGGGCGGGCAACGGCAGCGCGTCGCGCTGGCGCGCGCGCTGATCCTGAAGCCCAAGGTGCTGCTGCTGGACGAGCCGCTGTCGGCGCTCGACAAGAAGATGCGCGAAGTGATGCAGGTCGAGCTGATCAAGCTTCAGCGCGAGGTGGGGATCACCTTCATCCTTGTGACCCACGACCAGGAAGAGGCGCTGGTGATGTCCGACCGCATCGCGGTCATGTTCGAGGGCGAGATCGCGCAGCTCGACGATCCCGAAACGCTCTACCGCCGCCCGAAATCCCGCCGCGTGGCCGAGTTCATCGGGATGATGAACTTCCTGCCCGCGCGCGTCCTGCCCACGGGGCCCGGCGATGGGCGCATCGCGCTGGACGTGGCGGGGCTGGGCGCGGCCGAGCTGGACGCCGCGCAATGCCCCAACGGCGCCGCGGTGGGCGAGGCCGAGATCGGCGTGCGCCCCGAAAGCCTGACCGTGCTCTACGAGGGCCAGAGCGCCGAAGGCGGCCGCGAGGCGGAGGGGACCGTGAAGGAGGTCGTCTATTACGGCGACATGACCTATTACGACATCCTGCTCGACGGCGCGCCTGCGCCGGTGCGCGTCTCGATGCGCAACATGCCGGGTCGCCGCGTGCTGGACTACGGCGCACGCACCCGGCTGGCGTGGGACCCGCGCTCGATGGTGATGTTCTGTTGAGTGTGAAGCCCTAGCGCGGCATCAGTTTCAGCCAGATCCCGTCTTTCGCCCGCACGGTCAGGTAGGCGACCGGCATCGGATCGCGGCCTGCGACAGTCTCGAAGCGGTAGGCGCGGACGAGCATGGCCAGCAAGAGCGGCCCCTCGACCATGGCAAAGCCCGCCCCGGTGCAGACCCGCGCGCCCGCCGAGAAGGGGATGAACGCCTCGCGCAGGCATTGCCTGCCGTTCTCGGTCTGCCAGCGGGCAGGGTCGAAGCCGTCGGGGTTGTCCCACAGTCGTTCGTGCCGGTGCAGATGCCACGGCGAAAGCACCATCTGGCTGCCCTTGGGCAGGTCGCGGTCGCGGAAGCGCTCGGGGCAGGTCGTCTCGCGCACCATCATGGGCACCGGCGGATAAAGCCTGAGCGCCTCGCGGAAGATGTCGCGGGACAGGCGCAGCTTTCCCATCACCGCGAAATCCTGTCCGTCGCGCAAGGCGGCCTCGGCCTCTTCGGCGAGGCGGTCCTGCCATTCGGGGTAACGCGCCAGCAGGTAGAGCGCCCAGCCAAGCGCCGAGGCGCTGGTCTCGTGGCCCGCGAGGAAGAAGATCGCGACCTGGTCCACCATTTCTTCGGTGGTGAAACGCTCGCCCGTCTCGGGGTCGGCGGTCGTCATGATCTTGGTGGCCAGATCGTCGGGGGCCGTGCCCGCCTCGATCTCGGCCATCCGGGCCGCGGTCAGGCGCGTGATCAGGTCGCGGATCGCGCGTGCCGTGCGCCGCGTCTCGGCCCGGTGGCCGCGGGGCATCCAGCCGGGCAGGGGCAGGAAGGCGGCTGCGTTCAGGATCGGCTGGGTGCGCTGGTAGGCGCGGAACTGGTGGAAGACCTCTGTCGCGATCTCGTCCTCGATCGGCAGGGAGAAGAGCGTGCGGAAGATCACGTCGGCGGCGGCATGGCTCATGTCCTCCTCGACCTCGCGGATGCCGTCGGCCATGCGCGCCACGGCGGCCTCGCCCGCGGCCCACATCGCCGGGAAGGTGTCGCGCAGGCGACCACCCTCGAAGGCCGGGTCGATGATGCGGCGCTGGCGCTGCCACGTCGCGCCGTTCGTCAGGAACACCGAGTTGCCGAGCAAAGGCCGCAGCCCTTCGCCCACGCGGTCGGATTTCGGGAAATCCATCGGGCGGGCCTTCAGCACTTCGTCCACGAGCGCAGGCTGGTTCACCAGGTAGGACCGGAAGAACGGCGTGCGGAACTCGGCCATCCATGCGCGATAGAGCCGCGCGGGCTGGGCCGACAGGATATCTTGCCGGAATAGCCGCATGTAGCGCCAGAGCGACACGCGCTCGGCGCGGGCGGGCGGTTTGGGGGGCAGGTCGGGCGCGTCGGTCATGCGGCCATGTCGGTGAAGCGGTTCACCGGGCGCTCGATTCGGCTTTTCGACGGCTGGCGGCCCGCGTAGCGCGTGGCAAGCGTGAGCGGCCCTGCGGTGATGCGGAAATAGTCGTAGTCGTCGGGGGTTCCGGGCAGGTTATCAAAGGCGTTCAGATACTGGAAATGAAGCTCGAACAGCTGCCAGCGCAGCGCCTTCCATGTGTGCGGCTGCAAGGTCTGGCTGAAGGCCGCCGAGATCACCAACGGCCAGCGCTTCCCCTCGGGCGCCACGCCCGAGACCGCGACCGGGTCGCAAAGCGCGAAGGCGCAGCCGTCGCCGGGGGCGGTCACGTCGACCCATGTGACCTCGTCCCGGGCCGAGAGATAGGCGAGGTCCGCGCGCAGCCGCGTGGCGGCGGGCAGGAAGCTGACCATCGGCACGACATGGCCCAGCGTCAGAAGCGAGAGCGCAGGGCCGCCTGCCGGCACGCGGCCCGCGCGGATCAGGTCGGACAGGATCGAGACCGCGATATAGGCACCCGAGGAATGGCCGACGATCAGAACCTCGTCGACGTCACTTGTGAGCGCCTGGGCCACCTGGTCGGCGAACTCGGCCATCCGCGCCTCTTGCGCAGGGGGATATGCGCCGCGGTGCTGGGCGGAAAAGGCATAGTCGTGCATCAGGTACCACGCGAGCACGTGGTCGCGCCGCTGGCACCAGCGCAGGAAGGCGCCCGCGCCGACAAGCCCCGCCACGACGGCCAGCACGAGCAGCACAAGATCGAAGGGGCGCCCCACCGGCCCACCCTGCAAGGACTGAAGCGCGGCCAGACCGCTGAGCAGAACGCCCGTGTAGACCACGAAGCCAAGCGCAAGCGCCAGCACGGCCTGCGCCAGCAGGACCACGACAGGGTAAAGCGCCGCGATCACCGGCCCCTTCCTGAGCCGCATCAGGCGAAAGAGCGCGCCCGAGCCGATATAGGCCCAGGCCGTGCTTGCAAGCTGGCCGTAGGTGGCGAACAACCCCTGTTTCATCGAGCCACGCACGATGTCGGCCCAGTACATGACCTCGACATCCGCCTGCGTCTCGAACCCGTCGATCCGGCCCGTCACATGCCAGCCAAAGCGGCCGCGCGTCTCTTTCTTGCCGATCTCGATCTCGTAGCCCGAAAGTTCGGCCTGCCGGCCGGATTGCGTACGGTAGCGTTCGCGGTACTTGCGCGGCGGCACGGGGTCATACCCGGGGACATACATCACCCGGCGCCTGCGGACCTCTTGTCGGGTCGCGGATGCGGGCGCGTCACTGCTCATGGGGCGAGATCCTAGCCCGAAATTCGGGCGCACTTAAGGCACTTCGCTTAGCCAAGCGCCCCGAGCGCCGGGAAGGTTTCGAGGAGCCAGAACGAAAAGGCCGAGAAGGCACCGGTCATCAGTGCCACGCCGACGGCGACCAGCAGAACGCCCATCGCGCGCTCGATCGTCTTCATGTGGCGCTTGAGGCGGTTCATCACGCCCATCGCCTTGTCGATGAAGCCTGCGGCCAGAAGGAACGGGATGCCGAGGCCGATGGCATAGACCGCCAGAAGCGTCGTGCCCTTCTGCACGCTCGCCTCGGTCGCGGCGATGGACAGGATCGCGCCCAACTGCGGGCCGATGCAGGGCGTCCAGCCAAAGGCAAAGGCAAGCCCGAGAATATAGGCGCCGAGGGCAGACCCCCCCTGGTCGCCCGCGTCGAGCCGCGCCTCGCGGTTCAGGATGGGGATGGTGATAACGCCCAGGAAATGCAGCCCGAAGACGATGATGACGACGCCCGCGATCCGGCCCAGAAGGATCTGGTTCTGCAGGAAGAACTGCCCGAAGATCGAGGCGGTGAAGCCGAGGAAGATGAAGACCGTCGAGAGGCCGAGCACGAAGAAGGCCGCCGCCAGCAGCGCCTTGCGCCGCGCAGCACGCGCATCGTTGTCGATCTCGGCCATGGTGATCCCGCCCATGTAAGCCAGGTAGGGCGGCACGATGGGCAGGACGCAAGGGCTGAGAAAGCTCAGGATGCCGGCCAAGAAGGCGACGAGCATGGCCGGCACGAGGCTGGCGTCGAAAAGATCAATTCCGAACATGCCGCAAGACCTAGCCGGTTCGGCGGGCGACGTCACGCGCCAACGCGTCACATTCGCGTGGTGGCGGGCAGGGCTTAGGGCAAGGCATGGATTGGGATGTGGAAATCGACGCGCAGGGGCTGAAATGCCCCTTGCCCGTGCTGCGCTTGCGCCAACGCCTTGCGGCGCTGCGGCCCGGGCAGGTCGTGCGCCTGGTTGCCGATGACCCGATGGCGGAAATCGACGTGCCGCATTTCTGCGCCGAGCAAGGGCACAGGCTGTTGGCGTCCGAGATGCGCGGGCCGGCGACGGTGTTTTTCGTGGCGAAAGGGTAGGGCGCGCCTAGCGTTCGGACCTGATCCGGTCCAGCACGAAAACCCGGATCGCCGAGGCGAGGCCGGATTTCACCCCGCGGGCGGCGTCGATCTCGGCGATCAGCTCGTTCACGGACTTGCCGTCCATCTCGGCGAGGCGGCGAACCTCCTCCCAGAATTCGTCTTCCAGCGAGACACTGGTCCGGTGCCCGCGCAGCGTGAGGGAATGCTTGCGGGGCCGGCCGGTCATTCCGCGTCATCCTCGCGGCGGTGCTGGTCGAGGTGGCGGGCGGTCTTTGCGACCTCCGCCTCGGCGGCGTCCCGTTCGGCCTTGGAGCGCCCGAAGCGCGCGGCGTTCTCGTCGGCCTGCCGCCGCTTCTCGTCGCGCGCACGGGCCTTCCGTGCGCGCGACAGGTTCACGAGCTTCCCGGTCACTTCGGCCCGATCATGTCTTCGGGGCGCACGACGCGGTCGAAGGTCTCTTCGTCCACGAAGCCGAGGCGGATCGCCTCTTCCTTCAGCGTCGTGCCGTTCTTGTGCGCCGTCTTGGCCACCTTCGTGGCATTGTCGTAGCCGATGGTCGGGGCCAGCGCCGTCACCAGCATCAGCGATTCCTTCATCAGCCGGTCGATGCGTTCCACATTGGCCTGCGTACCGGCCAGCATCCGCTCGGTGAAGCTGTCGGCGACATCGCCCAGAAGCGTCATGGATTGCAGCAGGTTATAAGCCATCATCGGGTTGTAGACGTTCAGCTCGAAATGGCCCTGGCTGCCGGCAAAGGAGATCGCCGCGTCATTGCCGAGGATGTGGGCGCAGACCTGCGTCATGGCTTCCGCCTGGGTCGGGTTCACCTTGCCCGGCATGATGGAACTGCCCGGCTCGTTTTCCGGCAGGATCAGCTCACCCAGGCCCGAGCGCGGGCCAGAGCCGAGGAAGCGCATGTCATTGGCGATCTTGTAGCAGGCCATGGCGGTCGTCTTGATCGCGCCCGACATGAAGACCATCGCGTCATGGGCGGCCAGCGCCTCGAACTTGTTGGGCGCGGTGACGAAGGGCAGGCCGGTGATCGCCGCGATATTGGCCGCGACGGTCGTGTCCCACCCCTTGTCGGTGTTCAGCCCGGTGCCGACCGCAGTGCCGCCCTGCGCCAGCTCGTAGATGCCGGGCAGCGCCAGCTTGATCCGCTCGATCCCGTTCCGGACCTGCTTGGCGTAGCCCGAAAACTCCTGCCCTAGGGTCAGCGGCGTCGCGTCCTGCGTGTGGGTGCGGCCGATCTTGATGATGTCCTTGAACTGCTCGGACTTCGTTTCCAACTCGGCGGCCAGCTTTTCCAGACCGGGGATCAGCACCTCGTGCGCGGTGACAGCGGCGGCGATATGCATCGCGGTGGGGAAGGTGTCGTTCGACGACTGGCCCATGTTGCAATGGTCGTTCGGGTGCACCGGGTCCTTGGACCCGA
>CAZVQL010000158.1:0-7413 GCA_964629305.1 uncultured Roseicyclus sp. | reverse complement strand
CATCGCGCGGGCGGCTTCGCTGTCCTCGGTGATCGCCCAGACGGTGCCGGCGCCCAGAACGGGGCTGCCCAAGTCTTCGCTCTCGAAGGGCGGGAAGTAGAAGAAATCGAAATCCGCATCTTCGGGGAAGAAGGTCGGGATGAACGAGGCCTGGCGGTGCATGAGGCAGGTGGGCGGCACGGAGAACACGCCGTCGGGCGCGTTGCGGAAATCGTTTTGCACGACTTCGGCCGGGCTCATGCCGGTGTAATCCTCGTTGCGGGCGAAGGAGCCGAAGAT
The DNA here is from genome assembly GCA_964629305.1 of uncultured Roseicyclus sp. Taxonomy (GTDB): domain Bacteria; phylum Pseudomonadota; class Alphaproteobacteria; order Rhodobacterales; family Rhodobacteraceae; genus Roseicyclus. The sequence goes on along the minus strand of CAZVQL010000158.1, from coordinate 7,134 downwards.
CTCGATCGCGTTGACGATGCGTTCGTCGGTGAAGGGGATCTCGTTGGCGACCCACTGGTCATAGACCTCGAGCGGCTGGGTACGAAGCATGATGTCCTCGACCCAGTCGGTGGCCGGCCAGCCTGTGGCCCCTTCCGACCCGATGCCGATGCACCAGGGCGCGATGCCGTCCTCGACGGCCTGGTCGCTCAGCGCGATCAGGTCTTCCATCGTGGTCGGGATCTCGTAGCCAAGCTCGTCGAAGACCGCGGGCGAGTACCACACGAGCGATTTCACATCGACCTTGTAGAAGAACCCGTTCAGCGCCTCGCCACCGGCCTGCGCGTTCTCTGACGTGGCCAGCGACACCCAGGACGGGCCCGCCGCGTAGTTCTCTTCGATCCAGGCGGCATCTTCCTCGGTCAGCGGAGCGACAACGCCCTGCTCGGCGAGGTCGGTCAGAAGACCGGGCTGCGGGATCACCGCGATGTTCGGCAGGCCGCCGGTCTGCGCGGCGCGGCGGATTTCCGATTCGAAGCTGTCGGAGCCCGCGTATTCGACGGTCGCGCCGGTCGCAGCTTCGAAATAGTCGAAGACCGAGTTCACGAGGTCGAGGTCGACGCCCGTCCAGGGGCCGGTCACGCTGACGGTCTGACCCGCAAGATCGTACTCGGACGCGAACGCCTCGTAGCTGTCCCAGTTGAAGCCGCCCTCGCCAGGCTCAAAGACGAGGTCCTGCGCCTGCGCGCCACCTGCGATGAGGGCCAGGGCCGCGGCGCTGGCGTGAAGTGTGCGTTTCATGTGGTCCTCCCAGACTCTGCCGGTCTCAGTCGGCCGGCGCATGATTATGCCCAAGCGCGGGGCGCGCCCCAAAGCGCTTTGGGTTGCGCACACCCTTTCCCAAGGCCCTGAGTCTGTCAATGCGCGAAACGAAGACCCATGAAAAATAATGGATTATCTCGCAGGTGCAGAATTTTTCAGCGATTTAGAATCTTTGACAAGGGCCGCGACGCGGCGCTAGCTTCGCCTCGTTCCAAACCGCTTTGGCGACTGTTTCGTATGAATCTCAAGCAACTGGCAGCCACGCTGAACCTCAGCCAGACGACCGTCAGCCGGGCGCTGAACGGGTACCCCGAGGTGCGCGAAGAGACGCGCACGCGCGTGCTCGCCGCCGCCAAGGCCGCCAACTACGCCCCGAACAGCCGGGCCCGGCGTCTGGCGACGGGGCGGGCCATGACGATCGGCCATGTGATTCCCCTGACCGGCCGGGCCGAGATGGTGAACCCGATCTTCGCCGACTTCCTGATCGGCGCGGGCGAGGTCTATGCCCGCGAGGGCTACGACCTCTTGCTGTCCATGGTCACCGACGGCGATAGCGAGGCCGCCTTTCGCCAGCTTGCGGCCAACGGATCGGTGGATGGCGTGATGGTCCAGGCCCCGCAGATCGTCGATCCGCGCATCGCGCTTCTGCAAGAGTTGAAGCTGCCCTTTCTCGTGCATGGCCGAACCGGCGACGCCACCGGCTACAGCTGGCTCGACATGGCAAACATCCGCGCCTTCCGCCGCGCGACCGAGTTTCTTCTGGACCTCGGGCATCGCCGCATCGCGCTGCTGAACGGCCAGGAGGGGTTCGATTTCGCCCAGCGTCGCCGCAAGGGCTTCGAAGAGGCGCTGGCCAGCCGTGGGCTTGCGCCCCTGCCCCACCTGATGGCCCATGACGCCATGACCGAGGGCTTCGGGTACCTGACCGCCTCGGCCATGCTCGACGGGCCCGAGCCGCCCACCGCCTTCCTCGCCTCCTCCGTCATAATCGCCATCGGCATCCGCCGCGCCTGTGGTGAGCGTGGGCTGCGGATGGGGCGCGACATCTCGGTGATCTGCCATGATGACGAGCTCAGCTACCTGAACAACGACGTGGGCGGTCCGGCCTTTACCGCGACGCGCTCCTCGATCCGGGCGGCCGGCAGACGCTGCGCCGAGATCCTGATCGACCTTATCCGCAACCCCGACCAGCCCCCGATCCAGGAGCTGTGGGATACCGACCTGACCGTGGGCCGCTCGACCGGCCCCTGCCCTGCGGCCTGAACCAGAAACCGTCCGCGAGAAAGGACATCCCATGCACTTTCGGCGCAGCGACTTCCCCGAGGGGTTTCTCTTCGGGGTCGCCACCTCGTCCTACCAGATCGAGGGGCATGGCTTTGGCGGTGCGGGCCCGACCCATTGGGACAGTTTCGCCGCCACGCCGGGCAACGTGGTGCGCGCCGAGAACGGGGACCGCGCCTGTGACCACTATCATCGGTGGGAAGAAGACCTCGACCTGATCCGGGACCTCGGCGCCGACGTCTATCGCTTCTCGACCAGCTGGGCCCGCGTCCTGCCCGAGGGGACGGGCACGCCCAATGCCGAGGGGCTCGATTTCTACGACCGGCTCGTCGACGGGATGCTCGCGCGCGGGATCAAGCCCGCAGCCACCCTCTATCATTGGGAGCTGCCGCAGCCGCTGGCCGACAAGGGCGGCTGGCGCAATTCCGACATGCCCCACTGGTTCGCCGAGTTCACCGAAACGGTGATGCGCCGCATCGGCGACCGCGTCTGGTCGGCGGCCCCCATCAACGAGCCGTGGTGCGTCGGCTGGCTGTCGCATTTCGACGGCGCCCACGCGCCCGGCATGCGCGACATCCGCGCCACCGCGCGGGCGATGCACCATGTCTTGCTCAGCCATGGCCGGAGCATCGAGGTGATGCGTGGGCTGGGGATGAAGAACCTGGGCGCCGTCTGCAATTTCGAATGGTCGACGCCGGCCAGCGACGCCCCCGAGGATATCGCGGCGGCCAACCGCTACGACGCGATCTACAACCGCTTCTTCGCCGGTGGTCTCTTCAAGGGCGAATACCCCCCCGAAGTACTCGAAGGGCTCGGCCCCCATCTGCCCGAAGGCTGGCAGGACGACTTCGCCACGATCCAGGCGCCGCTCGACTGGCTGGGCGTCAATTATTATACAAGAAAGCTCATCCGCCATGCCGAGGGCCCCTGGCCGAACTACGCCGAGGCACCCACCCGCCTACCGCTGACGCAGATGGGCTGGGAGATCTACCCGGACGGGCTGCGCGATTTCCTGATCCGCAACGCGCGCGAGTATTCCGGCGACCTGCCGATCTACGTGACAGAGAACGGCATGGCCAACCCTGACACGGTCGACATGCCCGACACGGCCCGCATGGACTACCTGACCGCCCATCTCGGCGCCGTGCAGGAGGCCATCGCGGCAGGGTCCCCGGTCGCGGGGTATTTCTGCTGGTCGCTTATGGACAACTACGAATGGTCGCTTGGCTACGAAAAGCGCTTCGGCCTCGTCCACGTGGATTTCGATAGCTTGGCAAGGACCCCGAAAGCGTCCTATCAGGCGCTCGCGCGCTGGTGGCGCGGATGACCCCCAGGCAACCGGGACGGGACAGATGAACGACCTTTCGGGTGAAACGGGCCTCAGCCTTGTCGCCGATATCGGCGGCACGAACACCCGCGTGGCGCTGGCCCGCGGCCCCGTGGTCGACCGTGCCACGGTCACGCGCTACACGAACGCCGATCACCCCGACCTCGGCGCAGTCCTGACCGCCTATCTTGCCGAGACGGGCGTCGAGGCCCGCCAGATCACCGGCGTCTGCGTCGCCGCCGCAGGCCCCGTCCACGACGGCGTGGCAGATCTGACGAACCTCGACTGGCGCATCGACCGCGCCACGCTCGCCCGCGTCCTGACCGCCGAGAAGGTTGCGGTCCTCAACGACCTGCAGGCGCAGGGCCACGCGATCGGCAACATCGACGCGGCCGACCTCGACACCATCGTGCCCCAGCCCGAAGCCCCCCCGCTGGCCGCCAAGCTGGTCGTGGGCCTTGGCACCGGCTTCAACGCCTGCCCCGTCTTCGACACCACCGGCGGCCGGTTCGTGCCCCCGTCCGAGGCCGGCCATGTCAGCCTGCCCTCCTGCGGCGGGCGGATGTCCGGGCTGATCGAGGCGATGCAGCGCGACCACGGCTTCGCCTCGGTCGAGGAGGTCCTTTCAGGCCGCGGCATCAGCTACCTGCATCACGTTCTGCACGGGGAAGAGGCGAAGCCCTCCGAGATCATGCAGCGCATGGGTGCGGGCGAGCCTCGGGCCGAGGAAACCGGCGCGGCGCTGGTCGAGATCATGGGCACCGTCGTGGGCGATCTGGCGCTGACGCACCTGCCCTTTGGCGGTATCTACCTCGTGGGTGGCGTCACCCGCGCCGTCGCCCCGCATCTCGCGCGGTACGGCTTTACGGATCACCTGCGCAACAAGGGCCGCTTCTCGCGCTTCATGGAGCAGTTCGGCGTCTTCGTCCTGCGCGACGACTACGCTGCCCTGACCGGCTGCGCCTCGCATCTCGCCCGGCTCTAAATCCGGTAAAGCCCGCGATACTTCGCCTCGAGATAGTCCAGCAGCGGCCCCTCGCCGATCTCCGCGCCGGTCGCATGTTCGATCGTCGCGCGCGGTTTGCGCAGTCCGCCATGACGCTGCAGGTTCTCGCGCAACCACGCGAGCGCGGGCGCCGCGTCCCCCTTGGCCAGACGATCGTCGAGATCCGGCAGCGCCTTGCGCATCGCGGTGTTCAGGCAGCCCGCGTAGACATTCCCGAGGCTGTAGGTCGGGAAATACCCGAAGAGGCCAACGGGCCAATGCACATCCTGCAACACCCCGTTCCGGGGCCGGTCCACCGCCACCCCGAAATCGGCAAGGAACCGGTCGTTCCAGGCCGCCTCCAGGTCGTTCACCGTCAAATCGCCCGCAACAAGCGCCCGCTCGAGGTCGAAGCGCAACATGATGTGCAAGTTGTAATGCACCTCGTCCGCCTCGGTGCGAATGTAGCCCGAGGCCACCCGGTTCACGGCGCGCGCGAAATCTTCCGGCCCTTCGACGGACAAGTCTCCGAACCGGTCCACCATCCGACCGTAAAGCCAGTGGCAAAAGGCGGGCGATCGGCCCAGCTGGTTCTCGTAGATCCGGCTTTGGCTTTCATGAACGCCCATCGACACGCCCTGGCCCAGCACGCTCAACCCGTAGTCCTGCGCGATGTTCTGCTCGTAGCCCGCGTGGCCGACCTCGTGGATCGTCGAGTAGATGCAGCCCAGCGGCTCGGCCTCGTCCACGCGTGTCGTGATGCGCGCGTCGTTGAAGGAGCCCGAGGAAAACGGATGCACCGCCTCGTCGATCCGCCCGCGGTCGAAGTCGTAGCCGAAGGCCGCCGCAACCTCATGGGCAAGCGCGATCTGCTGCTCCTTGGGAAAATGCCCGGTCAGCTCCGGCGCAGGCTCCGCTTCGGCAAGGGCCGCGCGCAGCGCGACAAGCCGCGGGCGCATCCGGTCGAAAAGCGCCGCGATCTCGGCGGCCTGCGCCTCCGGCTCGTAATTGTCGAGAAGCGCATCGTAATGGTCGCCCCCCTCGGCCAGCGCCGCGGCCTCTTCCCGGCGAAGGGCCACCACCTCGGCCAGCACCGGCAGGAAGGCGGGCAGGTCATCCGCCGCCCGCGCCGCGGCCCATTTCCCCTGCGACACCGATGTCACACGCGCCAGTTCCGCGGCCAGCCGCGTGGGCACGCGCCGCGCCTTCTCGTAGCTCCGCGAGATGAGCCGCAGCTGCGCCGCCTCGGCCTCGGTCCCTGCCTCGGCAGTGGTCAGCCAATCCCCGATCCGCGGATCGGTCCGGCGCGCATGCAGCACCCCCTCCAGCGCGGCCATTTCTTCGCCGCGCTGCTCGGCCGCACCGCGGGGCATCATGGTCTCCTGGTCCCAGCCCAGTCGGCCCATGACCTGGGACAGCGCCTCGGTCTCGCGTTGGAACGCCAGAAGTTCCGCCAGCGCACTCATGCCGCGGCCCCCTTCACGCTTTGCGGCAGCGGGTACATCGACAGGAACCGCGCCCGCAGGATCAGGACCAACAGCAGCACCGCTCCCAGCTGGTGCCAGATCGCGAGATACCAGGGCGAGGAATGCATCACCGTCACGATCCCCAGCACGATCTGCCCGAAGATCATCACCGCGACCCAGTCGAAGGCCCGTTTCGTCGCCACCCGCGCCGTTCTGCGCGAGGCCACCCAGGCCCCGATCCCGACCAGAAGGATCAGGTAGCCCACCATCCGGTGGATGAACTGCACCGTCCCGTCATTCTCGAACAGGTTCCGCCAGCCCGGCTCCAGCGCCCACATCGCGGGCGGGGTGAAGCCACCGGCCATCAGCGGCCAGTCGATGTAGTTGCGCCCGGCGTCGATGCCCGCCACCAGCGCTCCGATCAGGATCTGGATGAACGTCAGGTGCAACAGCCCCGTCGCCATCCCCTTCAGCTTGCGGTCGCCATCCCGGCGGGCCTGCATCAGCGCCGCCTCCTCGCGGCCGAGCTTCAAGATGAACCAGGCGATGAGCCCCAGGATCAGAAAGGCGAGACCAAGATGAGTTGCAAGCCGGTAGGAGGCGACATCCAGCATCCCCTCCTGCAGCCCCGAATGCACCATCCACCAGCCGATCGCGCCTTGCATACCGCCCAGCACGCCCAGCAGGAACAGCCGCCCCGTCCAACCCGGCGGGATGTTCTTCGTCACGAAAAGCCCGACGAACCCGATCGCCCAGACCAGCCCGATCACGCGGCCCAGCTGCCGGTGGCCCCATTCCCACCAGTAGATCACCTGGAACTCGGCCATCGACATGCCGCGGTTCTGCAGCTGGTACTCCGGGATCTGGCGATAAGCCTCGAACTCGGCCTCCCATTCGGCAGCACTCATCGGCGGGATCGCGCCCGACAAGGGCGCCCATTCCGTGATCGACAGGCCCGAGTCGGTCAGCCGCGTGAGCCCCCCCACCGCGATCATCAGAACGACGAGCGAAAACAGCAACATCAACCAGACCCGCACGCGCGCCCGCGCCCTCCCGCGGTCGCGGCTTACGCCCCCCGGCACGGCGGCGGGCCTCTCTGCCTCGGTCACATCCTCGAAAATGCTGCGGTTCTTCGCCATCGGCCCGTCCCCTCTCTGTCGCGCCCAGACCTATCCCGAGGCCCCGCCCCCTTCAAGCGACCGCGGCAACCTGCCCGCCTCTTCATCTTGGCAGATACAACTCCGGGGGGAGGCCGAAGGCCGGGGGGCAGAGCC
>CAZVQL010000157.1:0-7527 GCA_964629305.1 uncultured Roseicyclus sp. | reverse complement strand
TCGCCGAACAGGTTGTCGGTCACGATCACGTCGAACTGCTTGGGCCAGCGGGTCAGCTGCATCGCGCCCGCGTCGGCATACATGTGCGACAGCTCTACGTCCGGGTATTCCGCGTCGTGGATTTCCTGCACCACGTCGCGCCACAGGATGCCCGATTCCATCACGTTGGCCTTCTCCATCGAGCAGACCTTGTTGCCCCGCTTGCGCGCCATCTCGAAGGCAGACCGCGCCACGCGGGCGATCTCGCTTTCGGTGTAGCGCTGGGTGTTGATGCCCACCCGCTCGTTGCCTTCCTTGATGATCCCGCGCGGCTCGCCGAAATAGACGCCCGAGGTCAGCTCGCGGATGATCATGATGTCGAGGCCCGCGACCACGTCCTTTTTCAGCGACGAGAAATCAGCCAGCGCGTCGAAGCACTGCGCCGGGCGCAGGTTGGCGTAAAGGTCCATCTCCTTGCGGAGCCGCAAGAGCCCGCGCTCGGGCTTCACGGAGAAATCGAGAACGTCGTATTTCGGTCCGCCCACTGCGCCCAGCAGCACCGCGTCGACCTCCTGCGCCTTGGCCATCGTCTCGTCGGTCAGCGGCGTGCCATGCACGTCGTAGGCGCAGCCGCCCACCAGGTCCTCGGACACGTCGAAGGCGATGCCCTGCGTGCCGAACCAATCGATGACCTTCCGCACCTCGGCCATGACTTCGGGGCCGATCCCGTCGCCGGGAAGGATCAGGAGAGAGCGGGTGGTCATGGTGGCGGTCCTCTGGCTGAAAGCGTCGGCACCGCGTAGCCAAGCCGTGACGGGGCGTCAAGCAAGCCCGGCATCGGCGCGCGAAGGGCTAGGGCGACACAAGCTCCAGATCGACCCAGACCAACCGGTGATCCGAGGCCGCGGCCGCGACCGAAAGGGGCGGACCCGCGGCCTCGTCTTCCGGCCAAAGGACGCCCGCGTCGACAACCGGCAACCCCGCGGCGGGCAGGATGTAATCGACCCGCAGGTCGCCGGGGACCGGTTCGGGCCAATCCGCGGTCTCGGCGCCCCCGCCGGGACGGGTCGGGACGGGGTCTTGCAGGCGGGGATGATCGAGCAGACCGGTAAGGCCGCCTCGCCGCCCCTCACCGCGGGCCGGGTCCAGGTTGAACGTGCCGACAAGCGCGAAGCGCGCAGCCGCAAAGGCGGTTTGGCCATCCGGCGTCCAGCCGTCGAGATAAAGCCTCCAGAACCGCAGTTCGTCGTAGTTGCGCCAGCCATTGCGGTCCTCGGGCCCGTCGAAGACAGGGGGGCTTGCATGAGTGGCAAGCAGATGTAGCGGACCGTTCGGCAGCGTAATCTCCACGTCCCAGGCCGCGACGCTCGCCAGCCGCAGGACCGACAGGGCCGAGGGCGGCAGGACATCCGCCGCGGCACTCTCGGGCAGGTCGGACCAGAGGAAGTCCGAGAAATCCCGCACCTCCCCGATCGGATGACGCGACAGGATCGCCATGCCGCCCTGACCGTTGAAGAAGCCGTAGCCGTGGGCATCGCGCGCGCGCCAACTGCGCCCGTCACCGTCGATATCGAGGCCGGTGGGCCGACCGGTGTTGGGCCGCAGGGCCAGCCGGTGCGGAAACGCCACGCCCACTGCTGCCAGGCGATCGGCGAGCGCCGCAAGGGCAAGGCCGCCGGCATCGAAATCCATCCCCTGCAGGACCAGCACATCGGGCGCGGCCGCGGCGATCACCGCGACGGTGGCGGCGATCTGCGCATCATCCCCGCGCATGATATCGCGCAGCAACAGGCCCGGGCCATCGCGGGACAGCTCCGTGTGATAGGTCGCAAGGCGGAGGGTATCGGCCACGGAGGCCGCCGGCATGGCGGCCATGACCAGAATCGTCGCGATCAGGCGGGCTGTGCGGCGTCCTGTTCCAGCGTGGCTATCAGACGCGCGCGCCGCTCGCGGATCATGTCGGCGATGCGGGCCATGGCAAGGCCACGCATGAACATGCTGAGCGGCAGGAACATCCATAGCGCCATCCCCCACACCATCGCATGCGGCGAGTAGAGCACAGCCAGGCCGACATGCGCGGCCGAAGTCATGCCGATGATTGGAAGGACGAATGTCACCGAAAGCCCTAAAATAATATTAACGCGGGCGTCGCGGATCAGGCGTGTGACGATATCGCTGCCGGTGGTAGGGTCGAACGTCGGCAGGTTGATCCAGACGTTGAAGGCCTGCGACCGGTTCGGCCACTGTTGCATCCTGAGCAGCAGGGCGAAGATCACCAGGGCCGTCAGCGCTATGAACACGGCGAGCCCGGCCATCACCTTTACCTGCAGGGCTGAAACAGGCGACGCATCCCCAGGAAGGTTGTTCAATACAACGAGAAGCGGGCTCCACGGAAATTCCAGAGCATACCCGATCAGCAGGCCAAGCGCATTCAACACAAGCAAGAGGCTGGAGTCGGGATTGGCACCGCCCGCCACGAGGCTGAGCACGAAGAGCATGACCAGAAGCGACAGGATTCGCACGCGATTGAAGGGCGGTGCGTCGCGGAACTCGATCAGGGCGGGATAGGTCGCGCCATATTCGATCGCGGTGAACAAGCCGAGCGCCAGGGCGACGACCATGACCACCTGTGCTCCTTCCTGGGTTGTCCCCGGAATGAGCAGCGACGGCGTCGCAACGACCACCACGACGATGATCGCTCGCACCAAAGCACCCAAGAGCCTTGACAGCACTGCCTCACACCTCATTGCGGTACGGGACAGCGCCCGAACCTTTATCACTCCGACCTGCATAAAACCACGCAGACAAAGCATTCTTTTGACCGGAACGTGCCCAAAGCTGGACAAACGTGCAAGAATTGTGACGCGGTTTTGCCACAATTCCGCCGTAATCAGAGGTGGGGTGTCGCCGCTTTGCATCACCGCGCGGCATCGCACGGCGATGTCAGCAGGGGGTCAGACCCAGGGCCGGGCCTGCGAAGCTTCGGTTTCGAAGCTGTCGATCGCGGCCGATTTCTCCAGCGTCAGGCCGATGTCGTCGAGCCCGTTCAGCAGGCAATGCTTGCGGAAGGGATCGACATCGAAGCGGATCTCGCCGCCGTCGGGCCCGGTGATCGTCTGGCTCTCCAGGTCGACCGTAACGGTTGCATTCGCGCCGCGGCTGGCGTCGTCCATCAGCTTGTCGACGTCTTCCTGAGGAAGGACGATCGGCAGGATGCCGTTCTTGAAGCAATTGTTGAAGAAGATGTCGGCGAAGCTGGTGGAGATCACGCAGCGGATGCCGAAATCCAAGAGCGCCCAGGGCGCATGCTCGCGCGAGGAGCCGCAGCCGAAGTTGTCGCCCGCGACAAGGATCTGCGCGTTGCGGTAGGCCGGCTGGTTCAGCACGAAATCAGCGATCTCGTTGCCGTCGGCGTCATAGCGCATCTCGTCGAACAGGTTCTTGCCCAGCCCCGAGCGCTTGATCGTCTTCAGGAACTGCTTGGGGATGATCATGTCGGTGTCGATGTTGACCAGCGGCATCGGCGCCGCGATCCCGGTCAGCGTGGTGAACTTGTCCATGGCTCATCTCCTCGGTCGAACGATGGTGCTTTAACGCCCCCGCCCGGCCCCGGCAAGGTGGCGCGGGGTTACTCCGGCACCGCGAAGGTCATGTTGGCCCAAAGAGTGCGCCACTCGGGGTCCGTCTCCTCCACCGGGTCGACGGCTTCCAGCGTCACGGCGTCGATCATGTAGCGATGCCCAGGCGTGACGGGCAGGCGCGCGATGCCGTCGGCATCGGTGCGGTGCAGGCTTACCGTGACGGTGCCGTCGGGTGCCTCGTCGAACAGCTCGACCTGTTCATCGGCGCGCACCGTGTCGCCCAGCCAGAGCTGCACGGGAAACCCGCCCGACAGGTCGTCGGTGTATGGGTTCGCCAGCGCCACGAACTCGGTCCGAAGGCCCACGCGCGCATCTGCGCCCGCGCCATCACCCACCGCGACCAACGCCTTGGCGTAGCGGAAATATTCCTCGCGCACCCCCTCCTGGTCGAGGCCGCGGGCGGCCTGCATCTCGGTCACATCGCCCAGGTCCTTGTGCTCGGCGAAGCCGAGGAACCGATCCCACTCGGACCATGTCAGATCCCGCGCAGTCGTCTCGTGGACCACGACGGCCAGCCCCTCGGGCATGTCGGCCATGGCCAGCGCGGGGAGATCGCCCAGGCGCCCCTCGACAGGCAGGGCAGCGCCGCCTGCGACCACCTCGAACCGGGCGAAATTGCGGGGCAGGTAGGATTGCCTGCTGCCGCGGAACTCTTCCCCGACGCGCAGGTCGGCCTCGATCGTGGCGCCCGGTTCGACCGAAAAGGCGGCGGGTTCGATCCAGAACTCGTGGGCCGAACCCTTGCCCCCGGCGGCAATCGCCGCAACTGTCAGCGCGACGTGCAAAGCTCTCATCGAACGGCCCTCTTCCATGACCCGCTTAATCCTGTCCCGCGCGCTTGCGCTGTCAATGGCGCTTCTGCTGACATTCGCGGCGGGGGCCCGCGCACATGAGATCCGGCCGACCATCGCCGATGTCGAAGTTGGCGCCGAGCAAGTCACCCTGACGCTGCGCATCACGCTGGAAACGCTGCTGGCGGGGATCGACCTCGAGACGGTCGAGAACACCAACGACGCGCCCGAGGCCGCGCTTTACGGCCGCTTCCGCGCAATGGACTCCGACCGGCTCGAGGCCGCCCTGCGCGCCGACTGGCCGCGCATCGCCCGCGGCTTCCTGATCGAGGTGGAGGGGCAGCGCCTGACGCCCGCAATCACCGAGGTCGCCATTCCCGCCGTTGGAAACCTCGATCTGCCGCGCGACAGCATCCTGACCATCGCCGCCCCCCTGCCCCCGGGCGAGGCGGGCGTGCGGCTGGGCCTCGCGCCCGGCTATGGAACCTTCGTGCCGCGGCAGGTGGGCGGTGGTGAAGACGCCTACGAGGGGTTCCTGTCGGGGGGCGAGATGACGCCGGAGTTGCCCCGCGCCGAGGTGCTGACCGAGGGTGCCGGCGCCGTCTTCCTGCGCTACATCGGGGCGGGGTTCGAGCACATCGTGCCCCTCGGCCTCGACCACATCCTGTTCGTTCTCGGTCTTTTCTTCTTCGCCACGCAGCTGCGCCCGCTCCTGTGGCAGGTCTCGGCCTTCACGGTCGCGCATACGATCACGCTGGCGCTGGCGGCCACCGGGGTCGTCACCGTGCCCGCCGCCCTCGTCGAGCCGCTGATCGCGGCCTCCATCGTCTATGTCGGCGTCGAGAACACGCTGGGCTGGGGCACGACGCGCGGGCGCACCGCGCTGGTCTTTGCCTTCGGGCTGCTGCACGGGCTGGGCTTTGCCAGCGTGCTGGGTGATTACGGCATCGCGTCCGAACGCTTCGCCGTGGCGCTGGTGGGCTTCAACATCGGGGTGGAGTTCGGGCAGCTGGCCGTCATCGCCATGGCCTTCGCGATGACGGGGTGGTTCCTGCACCGCAGCTGGTACCGTCAGGCTATCGCGATCCCCGCCTCTCTGGCCATCGCTGCTGTTGGGGCGTACTGGGTGGTGGAACGCACCCTTCTGTGACGGCCCCTCGATGCTCCGCTTTCTGGCCGAGAACCGGCGCTGGCTCGCCACGGGCCTTCTGCTCGCCTTCGGCTCGTCCTTCGGACAGACCTGGTTCATCTCGCTCTTCGCGGGCGAGATACGAGCCGAGTATGGCCTGTCGGACGGCGACTGGGGGCTGATCTACACGCTTGCCACGCTGTCATCCGCGGCGCTTCTGCTGGGGCGCGGGGGATGGGCCGACACCGTGCGTCTGTCGCGGCTCGCACCGATGATCGCGGGGGCCTTCGCGGGCGCGGCGCTTCTGATGGCATTGGGCCAATCGCTCTGGACACTCGGCATCGCGGTCTTCCTGCTCCGCTTCTGCGGACAGGGGATGTTCAGCCACATCAAGATGACCGCCATGGCGCGCTGGTTCATCGCGACCCGAGGCCGGGCGATGGCGCTGACCAACCTCGGCTACCCGCTGGGCGAGGTCTTGCTCCCCCTGCCCGCTGTCCTGTTGCTGGCCGCCATCGGCTGGCGCGCCTCATGGGGCGTGGTGGCCGCCGTCATCCTTCTGGTCGTCCTGCCCCTGCTGGTCTGGCTCCTGGCGCAAGACCGCGCCCCCCAAGGCAGCGCCGAGGCCGCGGGCGCGCCCGGCCTTGGCGGACGGCACTGGCAAAGGCCCGAGGTGCTGCGCCACTGGCTGTTCTGGGCGCTGGTGCCGCTGCTGCTGACGCCGGGGTTCATCGGGACGGTGATCTTCTTTCACCAGGTCCACGTGTCCGAGGTGAAGGGCTGGACCCTGACCGCGATGGCGCCCGGCTATCTCGCCTATGCCACGGCGACCGTCAGTACGGCCTTCGCCGCCGGATGGGCCTGCGACCGGTTCGGGCCGCAACGGCTGTTGCCGGTGATGGTGCTGCCCATGGCACTGGGGATCTACCTGATCGGCCCGGCGGAAACGCCGCTTGGCTGGATCGTGGCACTCGGCATCATCGGCGTGACGCAAGGCATGTCGGGGACGACCTGGGGCACGCTTTTGCCCGCGGTCTATGGGACCAACCACCTCGGGTCGGTGCGCGCCATGGCGACGGCGCTCATGGTCCTGTCGACGGCCATCGGGCCGGGGATCACGGGGGTGCTGATCGACTGGGGCGTGACCTTCCCGGAACAGGGCGGCGCCATGGCGCTCTGGTGCATTGCCCTCAGCGTGGCGATGGTGCCGGTCCTGCGGAGGCTGGCGGCCGAACCCTGAGGGGCCCGGCCACCGCCGGGATCACATCAGATCGCGCACATCCGTCAGGCGACCGGTGACAGCCGCCGCCGCCGCCATGGCCGGCGACATCAGGTGCGTGCGCCCGCCACGGCCCTGACGCCCCTCGAAGTTGCGGTTCGAGGTGGCTGCACAACGCTCACCGGGGGCCAGCTGGTCGGGGTTCATCGCAAGGCACATCGAACAGCCCGCAAGGCGCCATTCGAAACCGGCTTCCTTGAAGATATCGGCCAGCCCCTCTTCCTCGGCCTGCGCGCGGACGAGGCCCGAGCCGGGCACGACCATCGCACGCTTCACGGCGATCTTCTTGCCCTTCAGGATCTCGGCGGCGGCGCGCAGATCCTCGATCCGGCCATTGGTGCAGGAGCCGATGAAGACGGTGTCGATCTCGATGTCCTTCAGGGGCGTGCCGGGCTTCAGGCCCATGTAATCGAGCGACCGCTGCGCGGCCCCGACCTTGCCACCCTTGAAGTCCTCGGCCGCGGGAACGGCGGCGGTGATCGGCAGAACGTCCTCGGGGCTGGTGCCCCAGGTCACGACCGGCGCGATATCCTCGCCGCGGATGGTGACGACCTTGTCCCAATGGGCGTCATCGTCCGAGAACAGCGTCTTCCACCAGGCCAGCGCGGCCTCCCACTGGGCGCCCTTCGGCGCGTGGGGACGGCCCTGCACATAGGCGAAGGTCTTCTCGTCCGGCGCGATCAGGCCCGCGCGCGCGCCGCCCTCGAT
>CAZVQL010000156.1:0-7548 GCA_964629305.1 uncultured Roseicyclus sp. | reverse complement strand
CGGCAACTGGTGGGCGGGCGCCGAGCATGACGTGGCTCAGGCCGGGGCTGCGGCGGCGGGCTACCGCGCGCTGAACATGAACCGGCTGGGCGACATGCCGGTTTTCGCCGAGATCCAGGAGCATGTGCTCGATGCCGGTCTCGGCGCGGGTGACGGCACGAACCTCGGTTCGGTGCTCTACACGCGTGGCATGTATGCGGCGATCCTGGCGGCCGAAGCGATCCGGACGGCGCAGGAAATCCATGGCGTGGCCGCCATCACGCCGGCGATGATGCGCGACGGCATGGAGGCGCTGGAGATCACCAACGCACGGATGGAAGAGCTGGGCATGCCGATGATCGGCCCCGAGTTCGCCGTCAGCTGCGAGGATCACGGCGGCACCGGCATGGCGATCATGACGCAGTGGAACGGCACGGAGTGGGTGACGCTCACCGACTTCATCGCGCCGGACGACAGCGTCACGCAGCCGCTGGTCGAGGAGGACTCGGCGCAGTTCGCGGCCGAGAACAACATCTCGAGCCAGTGCGGCGACAGCTGATCTGAACACCCCGGCGGCGGCGCATGTGTCGCCGCCGGGATTTGCGTATTTTTGGAAAGATGAAGGCGGGGCGTGGGCCTTTGGGGGCGCGCGTTAACCTTAACGGAACGTGACCGGGGCGAGGGCCTCGGGCACCGCGGCAAGGGAGAGCCGGGAGATGCTGGACCAGCCTTTGGAGACCCATGGCGACGGCGTGGCGCCGGAGCTGGAAGGGGCGGAGACGCTTCTGGAGGTCAACAATATCGAGGTGATCTACAATCACGTGATCCTCGTGTTGAAGGGTGTCAGCCTGAAGGTGCCGAAAGGGGGCATCACCGCGCTTCTGGGCGGCAACGGGGCGGGCAAGACGACGACGCTGAAGGCGATCTCGAACCTGCTGCATTCCGAGCGGGGCGAGGTGACCAAGGGCTCGATCCTGTACCGCGGTGAACCGGTGGCCGACCGGACGCCCTCGGAGCTGGTGGACCGTGGCGTGATCCAGGTGATGGAGGGGCGTCATTGCTTCGAGCACCTGACCGTCGAGGAGAACCTGCTGACCGGGAGCTACACGCGCAAGGACGGCAAGGGCGCGATCAATGCCGACCTCGAGATGGTCTACGAATATTTCCCGCGGCTGAAGGAGCGGCGGACGAGCCAGGCGGGCTATACAAGTGGCGGTGAACAGCAGATGACGGCGATCGGGCGGGCGCTGATGAGCCGGCCCGAGACGATCCTGCTGGACGAGCCGTCGATGGGTCTGGCGCCGCAGCTGGTCGAACAGATCTTCGACATCGTGAAGCGGCTGAACGAGGAGCAGGGGGTGACCTTCCTGCTGGCCGAGCAGAACACGAACGTGGCGCTGCGTTTCGCGCATTACGGATACATCCTGGAGTCGGGGCGCGTGGTGATGGATGGGCCCGCGGCCGATCTGCGCGAGAACCCGGATGTGAAGGAATTCTATCTCGGCATGTCCGAGGAGGGCCGGAAGAGTTTCCGCGACGTGCGGAGCTACCGGCGTCGGAAACGGTGGCTGAGCTGATGCTGGACGAGAATCGCAAACACTACGACGCGCTGGAGACGCGCAGCGCCGATGAGCGCGCCGCCGACCAGTTGGCGAAGCTGAACGGGCAGCTGGCGTCGAACGGGATGGCGGCTGTTGCCGCGCTGGAGGACCTGGCCGGGCTGCCGGTGCTACGCAAGTCGGAGCTGGTGGCGCGGCAGGCCGAGCATCCGCCCTTTGGCGGGTTGCCGGTGACGAACCTGGCGCATGTGTTCCAGAGCCCCGGGCCGATCTACGAGCCGGGTGGCGTGAGCCATGACTGGTGGCGGATGGGGCGCTTCCTGCATGCCGTGGGCATCGGGGCGGGCGACGTGGTGCAGAACTGCTTTGGCTATCACCTGACGCCGGCCGGCATGATCTTTGAAAGCGGCGCGCGGGCCGTGGGCGCGGCTGTGCTGCCCGCGGGCGTGGGCCAGACCGAGTTGCAAGTGCGGGCGGCCAAGGACGTGGGCTGCACCGCTTATGCGGGCACGCCGGATTACCTGAAGGTGATCCTCGACAAGGCGGACGAGATGGGGGTGAAGCTGGCCTTTACCCGCGCCGCCGTCGGGGGTGGGGCGCTCTTTCCGTCGCTGCGGCAGGAGTATGCGGATCGCGGCATCGCCTGCCTGCAGTGCTATGCGACCGCGGACCTTGGCAACATCGCCTATGAAAGCGAGGCGATGGAGGGGATGATCGTGGACGAGGGCGTGATCGTCGAGATCGTGCGCCCCGGCACGGGCGACCCGGTGGCCGAGGGCGAGGTGGGCGAGGTCGTGGTGACGACGCTGAACCCCGATTACCCGCTGATCCGGTTTGCCACCGGTGATCTGAGCGCTGTCTTGTCGGGACAGAGCCCGTGCGGGCGGACCAACATGCGGATCAAGGGCTGGATGGGCCGTGCGGACCAGACCACCAAGATCAAGGGCATGTTCGTGCGCCCCGAGCAGGTGGCCGAGTTCGTGGGCCGTCATGCCGAGGTCGCCCGCGCCCGTGTCGTCGCCACGCGCGAGGGCGAGATGGACGTGA
This sequence comes from uncultured Roseicyclus sp., assembly GCA_964629305.1. Lineage (GTDB taxonomy): Bacteria > Pseudomonadota > Alphaproteobacteria > Rhodobacterales > Rhodobacteraceae > Roseicyclus. Next base: position 4,963 of record CAZVQL010000156.1, on the reverse strand, counting down.
TGACCGTGCAGGTCGAGGCCGAGGGCGCCGATGCGGGCGCGCTTTCCGAGAGCGTGGCGGCGGTGATGAAGCTGAAGGGCCGGGTGGAGATCGTGGCACCCGGAAGCCTGCCCAACGATGGCCTCGTGATCGACGATCAACGAAAGTACGATTGATCCGGTGGGCTCGGTTATCGGTTAACGGTCGGTTTGCGTGCTAGTCCACGGGGGAAACGAGACCTTGTGGAGGTAGCTGCCATGCGTGCCCTGATTCCCCTTGCCCTCGCCCTTGGTGCCGCCACGGCGGCCGGGGCGGATACCGCGCTTCTGATCGCGAACGACCGCTACGAGGCGGCGCAGGATCTGCGCTACGGCGACGAGATCCTCGCGCTGGAGGGGCCGTTAGATGCGGCGGGCTTCGACGTGATCATCGTAGAGAATGGCGCGGCGGACGCGATGCGTGCCGCGGTCTCGGCGCTGGTCGAGGCGGACGAGACGGAGCGCGTTCTGATCGCGCTGGCCGGTCATGTCGTGCGCTCGCAGCGGGGCACCTGGTTGCTGGGGAGCGATGCCGACGCGCCGGACCTCGGCTCGGTCGGCGCGGAGGGTGTGGCGCTCGACGTTCTGTTCGAGATCGCGGGCCGTGCGCCGGGGCAGGCGGTTGTTCTCCTGGGTCAGGAGGCGCGGCGGATCGACCTTGGCCCCGGTCTCAGCCGCGGGGTCGGGCCGCTGGAGGCACCGCAGGGGGTGACGGTGCTGTCTGGGGCGCCCGACGACCTGGCCGATCTTGTGCGCGATGTGCTGCTCAGGCCGGGGGCCGATCTGGCGGGCGCTGTCGAGGGCTCGCGCGTTCTGCGCAGTCACGGGTTCTTGTCGCCGGCCCTGCCCTTTCTGCCGGCCGGTGACAGGGCCGAGGTTGCGCCGCCGTCGGGCCCGTCCGAGGCGGAGGCCGCGCTTTGGGCTGCCGCGCAGGAGCTGAACACGCCCGGCGCGTTCCGCGCCTATCTCGAAGAGTATCCGGACGGTGCCTTCGCCGCCGAGGCGCGGGGCCGGGCGGAGGCGCTGGAGGCCGAGGCCGCCGATCCGCTGGCGCGGGCCGAGGCCGCCGAGGCGGCATTGGACTTGAGCCGGGCGCAGCGGCAGCAGATTCAGCGGGATCTGACGATCCTCGATTTCAACACGCGCGGGATCGATGGGATCTTCGGGCCGGGCACGCGGGGCGCGATCCGCGGCTGGCAGTCGAGCCGGGGGTTCGAGGCGACCGGGTTCCTGACGGGGGCACAGATTGCGGTGCTGCGCGAGGCAGGCGCACAGCGCGCCGCCGAGTTGGAGGAGGAGGCGCGCCGCCAGCGCGAGGCAGAGGAGCAGGCCGACCGCGCGTTCTGGCAGGCGACCGGGCAGGGCCGGGACGAGGCGGCGCTGCGCGCCTATCTCTCGCGCTATCCCAACGGGCTGTTCTCCGAGGTGGCGCGGGCGCGGCTGGACGAGATCGAGGGGGACAGGCTGGCCGAGGTCGAGGCCGAGGAGCGCAGCATCTGGGACGAGGTGCGCGCCGCCGATTCGGTGGCGGCCTACAGGCGGTACCTGGAACTTTATCCTGGCGGGCAGTTCGCCGAAGCTGCGGACGCGCGGATCACGGAGCTGGAGACGGGCCTGAACCCGGGGCAGCTGGCGCAGGCCGAGGCGCGCGAGGCGGCGCTGAACCTCAACGGGCAGATGCGCCAGTTGGTCGAGCAGCGGCTTGTGGCGCTGGGCTTCGATCCGGGGCGCGTCGACGGCACATTCGATGCGCGCACGCGCGCGGCGATCCGCGATTACCAGCGCTCGCGCGGGATGAACGCGACTGGCTATCTCGAGCAGATGACGGTGGTGCGCCTGCTGGCCGAGGCCATTGGCGGGCGGATCTTCGATTGAAACGGGAGGCGGCAGAATGACGGAAACGCCAGAGGCGCGGCTGTCCGCTATGGGGCTGACCCTTCCTGCGCCGGTGCGGGTGCCGGAGGGGCTGCACCTGCCGTTCACGTTCATCAACGTCCGCGGGCCGCGGGTGCTGATCTCGGGGCATCCCGAGCAGACGGTGGCGGGCGGCATTGCCGGGCCGTACGGGCAGGTGGGGGCCGATCTGGACACCGCGGAGGCCGCGGGGGTGGCGCAGCGGATCGGGCTGTCGGTGCTGGCCAACCTGAAGGCGGAGATCGGCGAGCTGTCGCGTGTCGCAGGCTGGGTCCGGGTCTTCGGGATGATCAATTCCGCGCCGGGCTATGCCGAGCAGCACCAGGTGCTGAACGGGTTTTCGGACCTGGTGCTTGGCGTCTTCGGGCCGGAGGTCGGGCGGCATGCGCGCTCGGCCATCGGCTGCGCGGGCTTGCCGATGAACTTCGCGATGGAGATCGAGGGCGAGCTGTTGCTGCGGGATGGCTGAGGGCCAAGAAAAAAGCCGCCCGAGGGCGGCCTTTCCATCAGCGTGACGCTGCGATCTCAGCCCTGGCGGGCCTTGAAGCGGCGCTGGGTCTTGTTGATCACGTAGACCCGGCCCTTGCGGCGCACGACGCGGCAATCGCGATGGCGCTGCTTGAGCGAGCGGAGCGAGTTCTTGACCTTCATCGGTCCTCTCCTTCGTCGCGGCGCGGCGATGCGCCTTGAATTCCTGTTTGGTCCCGAAAGACCGGCTCATGGTGGGCGGTACTGGGATCGAACCAGTGACCCCTACGATGTCAACGTAGTGCTCTACCGCTGAGCTAACCGCCCGTACCCGGATGACACCTTGCGCGGAACAACAGCCCAGAGGCCCTGTGCCGCGAAGCCGCCGCTTGGGTGAGCGGTCTATAGAAGGATCGCCGAGGGGGTTCAAGAGCTTTTGGCCTTGCGCGAAAACCCGCTATATCTTTGTGAGAAGTCCCCGAACCGGAGCGCGCATGCCCCCCGCCTTTCGCATCGACCGACCGCGTGACCTGCTGACGCCCGTCATCGTCGCAACGCCGCATTCGGGGCGCTACTACCCACCCGCCTTCCTTGCGGCGACGGTGCTGGACGCGCACGGCATACGGTCGTCGGAAGACGCGTTCATGGACATGCTGGTGGCCGAGACCCCGGCCCTTGGCGCACCGCTGATCGCGGCGGAGTATCCGCGTGCCTGGCTGGATCTGAACCGCAGCCCCGAGGAACTGGACCCCGGCGTGGTCGAGGGCGTGGCGCGCGGTGTGCAGACGCCGCGCATCTCCTCGGGGCTGGGGGTGATTCCGCGGGTCGTGGCCAACGGGCGCGCGATCTATCGCGGCAAGATCACACGCGCCGAGGCCGAGGCGCGAATCGCGCAGGTCTGGCGGCCCTACCACGCGGCACTCGACGGGCTGATGGGCGAGGCGCAGTACGCCTATGGCGAGGCGGTGCTGCTGGATTTCCACTCGATGCCGCACGAGGCGCTCGACGGGGTGTCGCGCGCGGGCCAGCGACGGCCCGAGGTCGTGCTGGGCGACCGGTTCGGCGCATCGGCGGCGACCGAGGTGGTGGACGTGCTGGAAGAGGCGTTCCTGTCCGAGGGGTTGAGCGTGATCCGCAACGCGCCCTTCGCGGGCGCATTCGTGACGCAGCATTACGGGCGGCCGTCGCGCGCGCGGCACGCGGTGCAGATCGAGATCGACCGAGCGCTTTACATGAACGAGCGGCTCTTGCGACCGTCGGGCAATTTCGACGCGATGAAGCGGATCATAACCAACGTGATCGACCGGGTGATCGCCGCGCGCCCCGGCCGGGTTCCGCTGGCCGCCGAGTGATCCGCCCCTGACCAAAAGGGGCGCCTGCGGCGCGTTCCATTCAGGTCGCTTCGCTCCGTGAGTCTTTCTTGCGCTTCGCGCGGGGGGCTCTGCCCCCATCCCTTCGGGATTCCCCCGGAGTTGTATTTGCCAAGATGAAGGCGGGATCAGCGCAGCGCGCGGCCCTTGAGGATGGCGTCGTCGCCGAACCGTTTGCGGATGGCGTCGGTGGCGCGTTCGGCCTCGATCCGGCGCGCCTCTTGCGGGTCGAGGAGGTTGCCGGAGCGGTCGGCGGCCTCGGCCGGGACGAGGTCGGAGAGGCCGACGCCGATCAGGCGGTAGGGGCGCGGGTGGTCGGCCTGGTCGAAGAGGCTGCGCGCGGTGCGGTAGAGGCGGTCGGCGATCTGGGTGCCGTCGGGGAGCGACATGCGGCGGGTGAGCAGCCTGAAGTCGTCGCGCTTGAGTTTCAGCGTGACGGTGCGGCCCGCGAGCCCCTTGGCCTTGGCGCGGTCGGCGACTTTTTCGGCGAGGCGCCAGATGTGCCCGTCGAGGAGGTCGGGGTCGGAGATATCGTCGGAAAAGGTGGTTTCGTTGGAGATCGACTTGATCGCGCGGTCGCGGGCGACGCGGCGGTTGTCCTCGCCGCGCGACAGGTGCCAGAGGCGTTCGCCCATGGTGCCGAAGCGCTCGTGCAGGTCGCGCCTGTCCCAGCGGCGGAGGTCGGCGAAGGTGCGGATGCCCACCGCCTCGAGGCTGGCCTGACCGGCAGCGCCGATGCCCCAGATCATGCGCACGGGCTTGTCACGGAGGAAATCCATGGTTTCCGCCTTGCCGATGACGGAGAAGCCGCGCGGCTTGTCGAGGTCGGAGGCGAGTTTCGCGAGGAACTTGTTGTGCGACAGGCCGATGGAGCCTGTGATGCCGAGCTCAAGCTGCATGCGTTTGACGAGCCGGGCGAGGAGGACGGCGGGGGGTGCGCCGTGGAGCCGCGCGGTGCCGGTGAGGTCGAGGAACGCCTCGTCGAGCGAGAGGGGTTCGATGGCCGGTGTCAGATCCTCCATCATCCCGCGGATCTGGCGGGAGACCTGGGCGTAGACCTCCATCCGGCCGCGGACGACGACGGCCTCGGGGCAGAGTTTCAGGGCCTGGAACATCGGCATGGCCGAGCGCACGCCCTTGATGCGGGCGATGTAGCAGGCGGTGGAGACCACGCCGCGCCGGCCGCCGCCGATG
>CAZVQL010000155.1:0-7652 GCA_964629305.1 uncultured Roseicyclus sp. | reverse complement strand
GTTCCAAGGGAGACGTTACCGTCGCTACGTAACTGCGATGGTTAGGCCGGTGACCCGGATTACCACCCGTGACAGAGGCGCGTGCGTTGGCGTCTTGCGGCGGGCGTATGAGGCTTTGCGTGAGTCGGTGCAAGCAATTTCTTCGGACAGCTCCTGATCGGTTCATCCGCCATGCCACGTAGGGTCTCGGGCGTGGCTGTCCTGCCCTCAGCCAACCCCGTGCGAACGGTCGTAGCCATTGACCGGCGGCGGCGTCCATCCCTCGGTCAGGGCGCAGTCGAAGACCTCGACCAGCAGCGGGTGGCAGGGGGCTGCGTCCGACGAATGCTCGGCGCCGCAATCCCCGCCCGGACAGGCCGAGAGCGCCCCCAGAAGGTCGATCTCGGCCAGCAGGTCGAGGTGATCGCCGGGGCGCACCGGGCTGGCCTTCATGATGTATTGGCCGGTGTCCCGCGAGAAACCGGTGCACATGAAGACGTTCAGCACGTCATGGACATGGCGCTCGGCCTCGGCCAACGGCAGGCCCGTCTCATGGGCGAGCGCGCGCGTCAGGTTTGAGTGGCAGCAATGATGGTATTGCCCTCCATCGCTCAGAAGCGCGTGGGTATAGGGATCGCAGCGCGTACCGATCACGTCATGAACCGCCGCGCCGTAGGCGTCGATCCCGTACCAGTCGAGCGTATCGCGGACCACGGTCGCCATCGGCCGCAGGCTGGGGAAGCTCGACCAGAGCCGGTCGCCTGTCGTCACATGGGTGCCGTGCAGGGCGCGCGTCTTGCCCGAGTAGAACCGCTCGGACAGGTCGGCGGCGCTCCACAGGTTGAGGTCGCCCACCTGCGGCCCCTCGACCGAGCGGATGCGGATCAGCTGCCCGGCGCGCGCGCGGAAACAGCGCGCCTCGCGCGGGGGAACGGTCACGCTGTCGCGCAGGACAAGGCCTGCACGCGCCTGCACCAGCGTCTCCTCAGGGGGATGCGGAAGCGTCGCGTCGGGATAGCAGATCACCGGCGCGACGGCCCTGCGCGCTGCGGCATCTGCGGGGGCGGGCGTTTCCGGCGGTCGGCGGTTCGGCATGGGCAAGGGCCTTTCCAGTGCGGGGAGCGGGCAGAGCGTGCGGCGTCGCCCTTTGTGAAGCAGATGCGGTGCGCCCGGACAAGCCGCTGCACGGCCCCCACCGGTCGCTCAGACGCTCTCGCCCGCGGTCTTGCCCGAGAAGATGCAGCCGCCCAGAAACGTTCCCTCGAGCGCGTTGTACCCATGGTAGCCGCCCCCGCCAAAGCCCGCCGCCTCGCCCACGGCGTAAAGGCCGGGGAAGGTGCTGCCGTCGGGGTGAAGGACGCGGGCGGCAAGGTCGGTGTGCAGCCCGCCCAGCGACTTTCGGGTCAGGATGTTCAGGCGCACGGCGATGAGCGGCCCGTGGGCCTGGTCGAGCAGGCGATGGGGTTTGGCGGTACGGATCAGCTTGTCGCCGAGGTATTGGCGGGCGGCGCGGATGGCCGTGACCTGCGCATCCTCGGCGCCGCCCTCGATGGCGGAATCCCGCGCGTCGATTTGCGCGCGGACATGGGCAGGGTCGAGCGGGGTGTCGGGGGTCAGGTCGTTCATGCCTGAAACGAGGGCGTCCAGATCGCCGGCGACGACGAAATCGGCACCTTTCTCCTTGAAGGCCTCGACGGCGCGAGTGGCCCCCTTGCCGAGGCGTTCGCGCAGAACGGCGAGCCAGCCGCCCTCGGTCAGGTCCGGGTTCTGTTCGGAGCCCGAAAGGGCGAATTCCTTTTCGATGATCGACTGGGTCAGGATGAACCAACTGTGCGCGTGCCCCGTGGCAAGGATGCGCCTCAGCGTGCCGAGCGTGTCGAAGCCGGGGAAGAACGGGGCCTCCAGCCGGTCGCCCATGGCATCAAGCCAGAGCGAGGAGGGACCGGGCAGTATGCGGATGCCGTGGTTGGGCCAGATCGGATCCCAGTTCTGCAGCCCCTCGCAATAGTGCCACATGCGGTCGCGGTTGATGATCTGCGCGCCCGCGGCCTCGGCCGTGGAGAGCATCGCTCCATCGACATAGTCGGGCACGCCCGAGACCATGCGGGTGGGCGCGGGGCCAAGGCGCGCCTCGGGCCATGCGGCGCGGACGAGGTCGTGGTTGCCGCCGATGCCGCCCGACGCGATCACCACCGCCTCGGCGCGGGCGGTGGAGTGGCCGGTGACGGAGCGGTTGGTGGACGCTCCGATGGGGGCGTCGTCCGGGGCGAGGGTCTCACCCTCGACCCCCGTCACCGCGCCGCCCTCCACGGTGAGCGCCGTGACCCGGCGGCGGAAGGCGAGCGTGATGCGCGGATGGGCCTGCACGCGCAGGGCATATGGTTTCACCACGCCCGTGCCAGTGCCCCACGTGATGTGGAACCGCGGCACGCTGTTGCCGTGACCCTCGGGCGCAAAGCGCCGTTCGGCCCAGCCAACGACGGGGAACCAGCGCATGCCCAGACCGTGGAGGTAGCTGCGCATCGGACCTGCGGCGTAGTCGAGATAGGCCTCGGCCCAGGCGCGCGGGTTGGCATCCTCGGGGCGGTCGAACTGGGCCGAGCCGAACCAGTCACGGGCGGCGAGGTCGCGACTGTCGCGCAGGCGCAAGCGGCGCTGTTCGGGCGTGTCGACCATGAACAGGCCGCCGAGGCTCCACCAGGCCTGGCCGCCTATGGATTGCGGCCCCTCCTGGTCGATCACGAGCACGCGGCGACCGCGTTCGGCCGCATGCCACGCAGCGACGAGCCCGGATAGGCCAGCCCCGATGACGATCACGTCCGCCTGTTCCATGCTCGCCCTCCTCCGCTCGCAGCAAGAAGGCTAGCAGGAACGGCAGCGCGGTGTCCCGCAGAACCCGGCGTCAGCCGCAGGGTGCGCACAGGATCGGTGCAGTCGCGGGGGAAGACCGGGAGGACACGGCTTGGCATATACGTCCCAAAGGAGCACCCAGCCATGACAGACCGATACATCGCCCCGGCAGGAACCCGCATAGGCCATGTCCACCTCAAGGTTTCGGATCTCGAGCGGTCCATCGCCTTCTACCGTGACGTGATCGGGCTAAAGGTGACGCAGCGCTACGGCGCGCAGGCCGCGTTCCTGTCGGCGGGCGGCTACCACCATCACCTTGGCCTCAACACCTGGGACAGCGCCGGTGGACCGCGGCCACCGCGCAATGCCGTGGGCCTCTACCACACCGCGTTTCTCTACCCGGACAGGGTAGCGCTGGCGCGGGCCTTTCGCCGGGTTGTCGAGGTCGGCGTCGAGATCGAGGGGGCAGCCGATCACGGCGTGTCCGAGGCGATCTACTTCAGCGATCCGGACGGCAACGGGATCGAGCTCTACCGGGACCGCGCGCCGGAGGACTGGCCCCGGACCGAGGAGGGTCATCTGCGGATGGTCAATGACCGCCTCGATCTGGAGGGACTTTTGTCGCTGGCCTGACGGGAATGTGCAAATTCGCACAGTGTTAGCGGTATCTTGGGATTTGACTTGATCGCCCGCAGAGGTATATATGCCCCCACGACCTTCGATCACCGATCAAGGAGCGTTTCATGCAAACGAAAACCGATCAGCGGGCCTTGCGCCCGAACGGCCGTCCTACCTCCGGCCATGACACCACACCGGCGCGTGTCCGCCCTGACCATGCACATAGCCATGGTCGCGCCACGCCGCGGACCGCAGAGACCCGGCGCGTCGGCGCCCATATGCAGGCGCAGAGCGGCGCCTCCATGGACTATCAGCTTGGGTTCACCTCTGGACCTTCCAACTGATCTGGCTTTACGCTCTCTCCCGTCCAAACGGGGGAGAGCGAGATGGCCGTCGGAACCAACATAAAAACCTACTTCGATGGCAGCTGGCATGACGGCGACGTGCCGATCATGGGCGCGGCCGATCACGGTGCCTGGCAAGGGACGACCGTCTTCGACGGGGCGCGCCACATCGACGGCATGGCCCCCGACCTGAGGGCGCATTGCGACCGCGTGGTGCGGTCTGCCGAGGCTCTGATGCTGCATCCCGACAAGACTGGCGAAGAGATCTTCGAGATCGCCTGGGAAGGGCTGAAGCGATACCCGAAAGAGACGCCCGTCTACGTGCGGCCTATGTTCTGGGGGATCGACGGGGGCGCCTACGGCATCATTCCCGCCGACAGCCCGGCAGGTTTTGCGATCTGCCTCGAAGAGGTTCCGATCGCGCCCCCCGAAGCGGCGGTTCGCCTGACCACGACGCAGTTCCATCGCCCGGTGCTGACCGACAACGTCTGCAACGCCAAGGCCGGCTGTCTGTATCCCAACAATGCCCGCATGCTGGCCGAGGCCATGCGCAAGGGCTACGACAACGCGCTCGTATGCGACGCGATGGGCAACGTGGCCGAGACAGCGACGGCGAATGTCTTCATGGTGCGCGACGGCGTGGTCTTCACCCCGATCCCGAACGGCACCTTCCTGAACGGGATCACGCGGCAGCGGCACATGAAGAACATGCGCGCCGACGGGATCGAGGTGGTCGAGACGGTGCTCGGCTTCGCCGACTTCCGCGAGGCGGACGAGGTCTTCATGTCCGGCAACCTCAACAAGGTGACGCCCGTGGTGGAGTTCGACGGCACGCATTTCCAGCACGGGCCCATCACCAAGCGGGTGCGCGAGCTGTACTGGGACTGGGCGGCCTCGGACGCGGCCTGAACGCGCAGCCGGTGGACAGGTCCGGCGGCGCGCGCCATGCTGCCGACCGGAGAGGGATGACCCCATGCGCAAGTTTCTCGTCGTGCTCGACGACACCCGCGAATGCCTGAACGCCATGCGCTTCGCCGCGATGCGCGCGGCGAACACCGCTGCCGGTGTCGAGATCCTGTCGGTCATCCCGCCAGACGAGTTCAACCACTGGATCGGCGTGGGCGAGGTGATGCGCGCCGAAGCCCGCGAACGGATCGAGGCGCATTTCAACGTCTTCGCCAAGTGGATGCGCGACCGGCAGGGTGTCGATCCGTCCCTCGTGATCCGCGAGGGCGAACCGGTAGACGAGATCCTCGCGCATATCCGCGCAACGCCCGAGATCGGTGTGTTGGTGTTGGGCGCAGGGTCGGGTAAGGGCGGACCGGGGCCGCTGGTCACCGCGATGGTCAAGCAGGCGGGCACCCTGCCCGTCCCGATCACGATCGTGCCGGTGGAACTGAGCAAGGAGCAGTTGGAAGAGATCACCTGAGGCGCACGCCCAAGAACTTAGAACGGTTCCAAATCTTGACTCTGGGTGCTCCGCGCCGCATATCTGACGAAACCGATAAGGAATGCGCTCCATGTTCATCCAGACCGAATCCACCCCGAACCCGGCCACGCTGAAGTTCCTGCCCGGCCAGACCGTGCTGGAGATGGGGACCGCCGATTTCCCGAATGCCGAGGCAGCCGCCAAATCGCCGCTCGCGGCGCGTATCTTCGCGGTCGAGGGTGTGACGGGCGTTTTCTTCGGCACCGATTTCGTGACGGTGACCAAGGGCGAGGACATAGCGTGGGAACATATCAAACCCGCGATCCTCGGCGCGATCATGGAGCATTTCCAGTCCGGCGCACCGATCATGGACGGCGAGCACCAGGCCGCGGGCGGCCATGCAGACCATGACGGCGAAGACGCCGAGATCGTGGGCCAGATCAAGACGCTGCTCGACACGCGCGTGCGGCCCGCCGTGGCCCAGGATGGCGGCGACATCACCTTTCACGGCTTTGACCGGGGCGTGGTCTACCTGCACATGCAGGGCGCCTGCGCTGGTTGTCCCTCGTCGACGCTGACGCTGAAGATGGGCATCGAGAACCTGCTCAGGCACTACATTCCCGAAGTGCTCGAGGTGCGCCCTGTCAACGTCTGAGCCCCTGACCCTGGCTTTTGACACATCGGCCGCGCATTGCGCGGCCGCTTTGTTGTCGGGCGACCGGGTGCTGGCCACCGCCCACGAGGAGATGGGCAAGGGACAGGCCGAGCGGCTGATGCCGCTGATCACCGAGGTGCTGGAGGCGGGGGGCGCGACCCTCGCCGAGCTCGACGCCATCGGGGTGGGCATAGGCCCCGGCAACTTCACCGGCATCCGCATCTCCGTCTCGGCGGCGCGGGGGCTGGCGCTGGCGCTTGGCATCCCCGCCGTGGGCGTCGGCACGCTGGAGGCGCGGGCGCACGGCCTGCCGCGGCCGTTGACGGTGATCGACAACGCCCGCCGGGGCGAGGTCTATGCCCAGAGCTTTGACAATGCGGAACCGCAGGCGCCCGTGCTTCTCGACGCGGGCGAGGTCGGGCTGGTCCTGCCGACCGATGTCGTCACCGGAACCGCCGCCGAGGTGGTGCCGGGCGCCTCCGCACTCTCCCCTGCCATGCCGCTGGTCGAGGCGATCGCCCGCATCGCCGCCACGCGGTTCCGCGACCCTGCCCTGCCCCGCCCGGCGCCGCTCTATATCCGCGCCGCCGATGCCGCGCCGTCGCGTGAGCGCGGTCCGGCGATCCTGCAGCCATGACGCCCGCTCGCATGGCGGCCATTCATGCCGCGGCCTTCGCGGGCAAGGGCCAGGTCTGGACCGAAGACGAGATCACCGCGCTGCGTAGACGGCCCACGACGGATTTCGTCGCCACCGGCGATGACGGCTTCGCGCTGCTGCAGATCCTCCCGCCCGAAGCGGAAATCCTGACGCTGGCGGTGGATCCTGCCGTGCAGGGACAGGGCCTTGGCGCGGTGCTGGTCGAGCTGGCGGCAGCGCATGTCGCCAGCAAGGGGGCCGAGACGATCTTCCTCGAGGTGGCCGAAGACAACGCGGCCGCCCGTGCGCTTTATGCCAGGACCGGATTCACTGAAATCGGGCACCGCCGCGGCTATTACGCCCGCGCGGATGGACCCGCCGCGGACGCGCTCATCCTGTCGCGTGGGCTGGACGCCGAAAAAACCGGCACGGCCTGAAAAAGCTGACCTTGCGGCAACCGCTTGCGCCGTGCCGCAAGGCAGAATCCGGTTGACCCTTCCCGCGGCCTTGGCCCTTAATTGACACGGGGGATCGTTTCCGATCTTTGCAGACCATGCCGGGACCGCTGCCGAACCAACGTGCGGCGGCCCGATCCAACCGGGAGATACCACATGACCATGATGAAGAGCCTGATGGGCGCTGCCGCAGCCCTGGCGCTGTCCGCCGGTGGCGCGCTGGCCGAACCGGCGATCATTTTCGATCTCGGCGGCAAATTCGACCGCTCGTTCAACGAGGCGGCCTTCAACGGCGCCGAGCGTTGGGCCGAGGAAACCGGCGGCTCCTACCGCGAGATCGAGCTTCAGTCGGATGCCCAGCGCGAGCAGGCGATGCGCCGCCTGGCCGAGGCCGGTGCGAACCCGATCGTGATGGCGGGCTTCAGCCAGGCGACACCGCTGTCCGTTGTGGCGCCCGACTATCCCGACACGACCTTCGTCATCATCGACGGCGTCGTGGACGAGCCCAACGTGCGCTCGGTCATCTTCTCCGAGCATGAAGGCTCGTACCTGGTCGGCATGCTGGCCGCGATGGCGTCCGAGACCGGCACCGTCGGCTTCGTCGGCGGCATGGACATCCCGCTGATCTCGCGCTTTGCCTGCGGCTATGCCCAGGGCGTTGTCGCCGTGAACCCCGAGGCGACCG
>CAZVQL010000154.1:0-7656 GCA_964629305.1 uncultured Roseicyclus sp. | reverse complement strand
GGCGGGTTCACGATGCCCGCGATATGCCCCGATTCCGACAGGATGAAGGTCTTGTCCTTCGATCCCATCTGCACCATGCCGCGGAAGCTGTCCTTCCAGGCGGCGATATGGTCGGTCTCGCAGGCGATGGCGCAGATCGGCAGCGTCACGTCCGAGACGTGCAACCGCTCACCCATCAGTTCGAACCCGTCGGCGGCGAAGCCGTTGGCCTGGCAGAGGCCGCGCAGGTACTGCACCGTCATCTTCCCCGGCAGGTTGGTCGAGTCGCCGTTCCAGTAGAGCAGGTCGAAGGCCGGCGGTGCCTCGCCCATCATGTAGCTGCGCACGGCGGGGCCATAGACCAGGTCCTTGGCGCGCAGATAGCTGAAGGTCTTGGACATGTAGTAGCTGTCGAGATAGCCCGCGGCGTCCACCTGCCGCTCGATCGCGTCGACGAAATCGTCGTCGAGGAAGGGTGTGAATTCGCCCTGGTCGGTGAAATCGGTCAGCGTGGTGAAGAAGGTGGCCGATTTCACGCGGCTCTGCCCGCGCTTTGCCTTGAGCGCGAGGGTCAGCGCCAGCGTGGTGCCCGCGACGCAGTAGCCCACGGCGTTCACCTGTTTCTCGCCGGTGACCTCGCAGGCGACGTCGATCGCCTTGAGGTAACCCTCTTCGATATAGGTCTCGAAACCGGTCTCGGAGTAGCTGGCATCCGGGTTCTTCCAGCTCACGACGAAGAGGGTGTAGCCCTGGTCGACGACCCACTGGATCAGCGAGTTCTGCGGCTTGAGGTCGAGGATGTAGTACTTGTTGATCCAGGGCGGGAAGACGATGAGGGGGGTCTTGTGCACCTCCTCGGTGGTGGGGGCGTACTGGATCAGCTCCATCATCTCGTTGCGGTAGACGACGGAACCTTTGGCGGTGGCAAGGTTCTCGCCCACGGTGAAGGCGTTGGGGTCGGCCAGCACCGGAAGGATCTCGCCATGCCGCGCCTCGAGGTCGCGCACGAGGTTCTCGAGCCCCTTCACGAGGCTTTCGCCCTCGGTCTCGACGGCCTTTTCGAGCGCGTCCGGGTTCGTCGCGAGGTAGTTGGTGGGCGAAAACAGGTCGATCATCTGGCCCGCGAAAAACTCGATCCGCCGCCTGTCGCGCGGGGTCAGCCCCTCGAGGTCGGCCACGGCCGCCTGCATCGCCTCGGCCGAGATCAGGTACTGGTTCTTGACGAAGTTGAAATAGGGGTGGGTCTTCCACAGCGGGTTTGCGAAGCGCTTGTCGCCGGGGATGTCGTCGGCCTCTTCCAGGGTCAGGTGGCCCTGCGCCAGCTCTTTTTGCACTTCCATGTACTGCGTCAGCGCCTGGCCCCAGTATTGCGCCTGGCGCTCCATCATCTTGGCGGGGTTGGTCAGCGCCTCCTGCCACATGGCCATGCCGGCCTTCATCATGAGGTCCTGGCCCGGCCCCTCCAGGCCCGCGTCGCCGGGTTTTCGCGCGCTGAGCGCGGCCACCAGGCGTTTGGACAGATCCTCGATCTTCGCGAGGTTCTCGTTCAGCCGCTCGAGGTTTTCACCCACCGCATGCTCCTCTCCGTCATCGCGTGCCACCTTGATTTTACCTCGCAACTCGTCCAACAACACCCTAGCTGCGCCAAGGTGAGGGGGCAAAGCGACGAATTGATCCGGGGCCGTGCTGCTGCCGCGGGTCGTCAGGCAGGAGACGCCGATGCGCTACATGCTCACCTATGACTTGATGGAATCCATGCGCGTGACCAACCAGTGGATGGGGTCGAGCGCACGGGCCATGTGTTCGTACCCGCAGCTTGGTCTGTTCGCGAATCCCATGATCCAGATGACCCGCGCCTGGGGCGAGGTCACCGAACGCAGCTTTGCCCGGATGGCGGTGAAGCCCGACTGGGGCATCTACTCGATCCCCGCCGATGACGGGCGCGACCATATCGTCTCGGTCGAGAGAGTGGTGTCGCGGCCCTTCGGCGACCTGGTCCGTTTCAAGGTGCAGGGGCGTGCGCCCACGGGGCGCAAGGTGCTGCTGGTTGCACCGATGTCGGGGCATTACGCGACTCTCCTCCGTTCCACGGTGCTGAGCCTGCTGCCCGATTGTGACGTCTACATCACCGATTGGCACAACGCCCGCGACATTCCAGTCAGCGAGGGCAAGTTCGACATCGAGGATTACACCCTCTACCTCGTCGATTTCCTCAAGGCGATGGGGCCCGACAGCCATGTGATCGCCGTGTGCCAGCCCGCGCCGCTGGCGCTGGCAGCCACCGCCTACCTGGCCGAGGAAGACCCCGACGCGCAGCCGCGCACGCTAACCCTGATCGGCGGGCCGATCGACCCCGATGCTGCGGCCACCGACGTGACCGATTTCGGCAACCGCGTCACCATGGGGCAGCTCGAGAAATTCGTGATCCAGCGCGTCGGCTTCAAATACGCAGGCGCCGGGCGGCTTGTTTACCCCGGCCTTCAGCAGCTGTCGTCCTTCATGGCGATGAACGCCGAAAAGCACGCCAAGGCCTTCATGGACCAGGTGGTTCGCGTCGCCAAGGGCGAGGCCAGCGACCACGACAAGCACAACAAGTTCTACGACGAATATCTCGCCGTGATGGACATGACGGCCGAATTCTACCTCTCGACCGTCGAGCGCATCTTCAAGGGGCTCGAGATCGCGCAGAACCGGTTTTCCGTGAACGGCAAGCAGGTGGATATCGGCAAGATCACCACTGTCGCGGTTAAGACCGTCGAAGGTGGCAAGGATGACATCTCGGCCCCCGGCCAATGCGTCGCGGCGCTGGATCTTTGCACCGGCCTGCCGGCCGAGAAAAAGGCCAGCTACCTTGAGCCGAACGCGGGTCACTACGGCATCTTCGCCGGCAAGTCCTGGCGCGAGAACATCCGCCCGCTGGTGCTCGATTTCATCGACGCTAACTGCGGCGTGCCTAAGGCACCGGTCCGCGCGGTCAGCTGAGGCAAGGGACCCGACAGGGCGACGAAAAAGGACCGCGGAACGCTCCGCGGCCTTTCCCTTTTCAGGCATGTGCGCGCCATAGGCCCCTAGAAATGGCGCTTGAATTGCGTTTTTGCAATCCATCCCCCGCTTTTTCCACAGGGCAGGATCAGGCTAGCCCGCCGTCCATCCCCCGTCGATCAGAAGGGCTGTCCCCGTCACCATCGCCGCCGCATCCGAGGCGAGGAAGACGACCGCACCCATGACATCCTCGACCTCGGCCACGCGGGGCAGCTTGATCTTCGACATGATCCACGCGCGCTTTTCCGGGTCGGCAAAGGTGGGCTTGCTGAGTTCCGTCATCACGAAGGTCGGGCAGATCGTGTTGACGCGGATGGCCCTTGGCCCCCATTCGATCGCCATGGCCTTGGTCATGCCCTCCACCGCGTGTTTCGAGGCGCAATAGACCGCCCGGTCGATGCCGCCGACATGGCCCATCTGGCTGGAGATCTGCAGGATCGATCCACCCCGCTCCATCCGCGCGGCCACGGCCTGGGCCAGGAAATAGGCGGCCTTCACGTTGATCTCCATGACCGCGTCGTAATCGGCTTCGGCCGTCTCGAGCGCCGGGGAATGCCGCGCAAGGCCCGCGGAGTTGCACAGGATGTCGACCGGCCCGACCCGGTCCAGCAGCGCCGCCACGGCCCCACGGTCGGTGACGTCGAGCGCGTGGCCCTCGGCCGAAAGGCCCGCCGCGGTCAGCTCGGCCACGGCATCGGTCAGGGCCCCTTGGCCACGCGCCACTAGGATCACATGCGCGCCGGCCTCGGCCAGGGCGACAGCGCAGCCCAGCCCGATGCCGCGCGAGGCGCCGGTCACCAGTGCGCGCTTGCCATCGAGGCGGAAGGACGGGGTTCGGGGAAGGGTCATGGCGTCACCTCGCTGTCAGGGGCGCATGGCCCACCCCATCTCTGTTCCGGAAATATGGTGGGGGGCAAGGGGGGCAAAGCCCCCTAGAAGGGGTGGGCGGGCGGGCCCGCCCACCCCAAAAAATCACTCCGCCGCTTCCCGGTAGGGCGCACCCTCGCCATAGGGCACGTTCACGCCACCGTACCGGCGCACGCGGATGTTGCATTGCTCGGCATGGCCCACGAAGCCCTCCAGCATGCAAAGCCGCGAGCCGTATTCGCCGACCAGCGTCGCCGCCTCGTCGGTCAGCACGCGCTGGTAGGAATGCGTCTTGATGAACTTGCCCACCCAAAGCCCACCGGTGTAGCGGCCCGCGCGCTTCGTGGGCAGGGTGTGGTTCGTCCCGATCACCTTGTCGCCATTGGCGACATTCGTGCGCGGCCCGAGGAAAAGCGCGCCGTAGTTGGTCATTTTCTCCAGATACCAGTCGTCGCGGTCGGTCATGACCTGCACATGCTCATAGGCCATCTCTTCCGAGACCTTCAGCATCTCGTCATGATCGGCGCAAAGGATCACGTCGCCATACTCCTCCCAGCTCACGCGCGCGGTTTCGGCGGTGGGCAGGATCTGAAGCAGCCGCTCGATCTCGGCCAAGGTCGCCTCGGCCAGCTTGCGGGAATTGGTGATCAGGCAAGCGGGAGAATTGTAGCCATGCTCGGCTTGGCCAAGCAGGTCGGTCGCCACCATCTCGGCGTCAACCGTGTCGTCGGCGATCACCATCGTCTCGGTCGGCCCGGCGAAAAGGTCGATGCCCACGCGGCCGAAAAGCTGCCGCTTGGCCTCGGCCACGAAGGCGTTTCCGGGGCCGACCAGCATGTCGACAGGCGCGATCGACTCGGTGCCGAGCGCCATGGCGCCCACCGCCTGCACCCCGCCAAGGACTAGGATCTCGTCCGCGCCGCCCTCGTGCATCGCGGCCACGATCGCCGGGTGCGGCTTGCCGCCCACGGGCGGGGCCGAGGCGACGATGCGTTTCACCCCCGCAACCTTAGCCGTCAGCACCGACATGTGAGCGGAGGCGACCATCGGGAACTTGCCGCCAGGCACGTAGCAGCCGACGGAATTCACGGGGATGTTGCGGTGCCCGAGGATCACGCCCGGCATCGTCTCGACCTCGATATCCCGCATCGACGCCTTCTGCGCCTCGGCGAAACGGCGAATCTGGGTCTGGGCGAACCGGATATCCTCCATCTCGCGCGTGGTGACCTGGGCCATCGCCGCCTCGATCTCGGAGGGCGTCAGCCGGAAGGCGGCCGGCTCATAGCCGTCGAATTTCGCGGAAAGCTCACGCACCGCGGCGTCGCCGCGCGCCTCGATATCGCCGAGGATACCCTCGACCGTGCCGCGCACGCGGGCGTCATCCTCGGCCCGCTCCTCGGCGGGTTTGCCACGCTTGAGATACTCGGCCATGACTCATCCCTCCCCGGTTGATCGGGGCCAAGGATACTCTGGCCGCAAGCCGGGGCAAGCGGTTTCTGCATACGTTTGCAAGGCGCTGTGGCTCAGGCCAGCGCCAGCCCGTCCTCGCCGAAAAAGTGGAGCCGCTTTGCGACGAAGCGCAGGCCGATCCGCTCGGCCAGCCGCACCGGGCTGTCGCCGTCGACGCGCACCGTGACCTTGCCCACCGCGCCACAGTCGACGATCAGGAAAGTGTCGGCGCCAAGGTACTCCACCAGGTCGACAACACCCTCCACGTCCCCCTCGCCCGCCGCGCAGATCTCGATCGCCTCGGGCCTTATACCCAGCTTCACCGCCCCGTCGCAGCCGGGTGCGGGCCCGCTGCGCCCGTCCTGAAGGTGATATTCACCGCCCGAGACAGTGCAGGGCAGGATGTTCATCTTCGGGCTGCCGATGAACTCGGCCACGAACAGGTTGGCGGGGTGCTCGTACAGCTCCCGCGGGGTGCCGACCTGCGCGATGGTGCCGAAATCCAGCACCACGATCCGGTCGGCCAGCGTCATCGCCTCGACCTGGTCGTGGGTCACGTAGATCATTGTCGAGGTCAGGTGCTGGTGCAGCTTGGCGATCTCGTAGCGCATCTCGACGCGCAGCGCCGCGTCGAGGTTCGAGAGCGGTTCGTCGAACAGGAACGCCGTAGGGTCGCGCACGATCGAGCGCCCGATGGCCACCCGCTGCCGCTGTCCGCCCGACAGGTCCTTGGGCCGCCGGTCGAGATAAGGCTCAAGGCGCAGGACACGCGCGGCCTCGCCCACCTTGGCCTCGATCTCGGCCTTGGGCGCACCCGCGGTCTTGAGCGAAAACCCCATGTTCTCGGCCACCGACATGTGCGGGTAGAGGGCATAAGATTGAAACACCATCGCCAGCCCGCGTTTGCTGGGTGGCTCGGCGGTGGCGTCGCGCCCGTCGATCCGGATTTCCCCGCGCGAGGTTTCCTCCAGCCCCGCGATCATCCGCAAAAGCGTGGATTTCCCGCAGCCCGAGGGGCCGACGAAGATCACGAATTCCCCGTCGGCGATCGAAAGGTCCACGCCCTTGATGACCTGCACCTCGCCGAACCATTTCTCGACCGCTTTCAGCTCGATGGCGCCCATGTCAACTCTCCCCTGCCGACGGACTGGCCCAGGCCAGCCAGACCGCCGCGGTCCATGTGAAGGTGCCCCCGCCCGCAGGCGTCCCGTCGGTCGGATCGAAATACTCGGCAAAACCGTTCTCGACGATCAGCCGCGCGGTATCGGCGCGGAT
The DNA here is from genome assembly GCA_964629305.1 of uncultured Roseicyclus sp. Lineage (GTDB taxonomy): Bacteria > Pseudomonadota > Alphaproteobacteria > Rhodobacterales > Rhodobacteraceae > Roseicyclus. The sequence goes on along the minus strand of CAZVQL010000154.1, from coordinate 1,044 downwards.
GCGCGCAGCTTCGTCGGCCAGCCCCTGCTCGGCCATGCCACCCGCGGCCATGAAATTCATCACCGCCCAGACCGGCCCGCGCCAGTAGCGCAAGCTGTCGAACTTCGGCCCCTGCGGATCGTAGCTGGGCAGCGCATAGGTGGCGTGGTCCAGAACGCGATGCAGCGTCGGCAGCGCACGCCGGTCGGCCAGCCCGCCCCACCACGACAGGAACGATGCGTTCGAGACGGAGCCCGCGAAATTCCCGGTCCTGAGGTTCTTGGCGTCATAAGCCCCGATCGCAGGGTTCCAGAGCGTCGCCGCCCCCGCCTCAAGATGCGCGATCCAGCTGTCGATCTCGGCCTCGTCCTCGCCCAACTCATGAGCCATCGCCTTGAGGTCGCGGGTCGAGCGCAGCGCGGTGAAGGTCATCGTCGGATCGGCCACCCGGAACGGGCTGTCAGCTGCAACCGCGGCTTCGTCCCAGCGCCGCTCGCGGGCGAATTGCACGAGCCAGATGAAGCGGTCGTAGTCTTCCTTCGTGGGGCGCATCCGCGCGTCGACATGGCTCGTGTCGCGCCGCGTGTAGGGCTGGACCCCCACCGGGTTGATCCCCGCCATCGCCTCGTCCCAGTCCGGCGCGTTGTCGCGGCCTGCCTCCCACGGGTGGGTAATGACGACGGCCCCCGTTTCGGCCCGGGCGGCGATGATCCATCGGTGATAGGCCATGAGCTTGGAGAAAAGCGGCACCAGCCGGCCGCGCCCCGCTGCCGGGTCGGCGCGGTAGATGCGCCAGGCGAGCGAGGCGAGCACGGGGGGCTGGCTGATCCCCGAGGACGGCACGGCCGCCCCCCCCCGCCCCAGCGCATCCTCGGTCCCCCAGACGTCCGGGCCGGGGAAATACCCCGGGTCGGCGCGGTGGAACAGGATATGCGGGACCATCCCGTTGTCCCATTGCCCCGACAGAAGCGTCTCGATCTCGGCCCAGGCGCGGGAGATGTCGAAACTGGCGAAGCCCATGGCGGCAAAGGCCGAATCCCAGTTCCACTGGTAGGGGTAAAGCCC
>CAZVQL010000153.1:0-7703 GCA_964629305.1 uncultured Roseicyclus sp. | reverse complement strand
GGCATCCTGAGCATCCAGATGAAGACCGGGATGAAGGCCAGGTTGATCAGCACCGCCGCCACGTTCGAGATGTAGAAAGACCCGATCAGGCCCCAGACGAACTCCGTCTCGTTGACGAAGAGCATCGGGCCCGGCACCAGCCCCCAGATCACCATGCCCCCCAGCAGGATCGCCGTGGTGGGCGAGCCCGGGATGCCAAGCGTCAGCATCGGCAGCATCGACCCTGTCGAGGCCGAGTTGTTCGCGGCCTCGGGGGCCGCCACGCCATCGGGGTTGCCGCGGCCGAACTCCTTGGGCGTGCGCGACACCATCTTGGCCACGCCATAGGACATGAGCGAGGCCGGCGTCGCCCCCGCCGCGGGCAGGATGCCCACGAAGAAGCCCAGCACCGAGCCGATCGCCGTTCCCTTCCAGCCCCGGCGCATCGATTCCGCCGTGTCCGCCGCCATGCCCTTCATGGTCATCTTGGGCGTCGTGCTTTCGACATCGCCGCGTGACTGCTCGATGGTCCAGAGCATCTCGCCGATGCCGTAGACCCCGATCGCCAGCACAAGGAAGCCGATGCCCTGCAAGAAGCCGTTGATGTCGAACAACACCAGCCGCGGCGCGCCCGAGATCTGGTCGAACCCGATCGCGCCCAGCACCAGGCCGAAACAGATCGAGAAGATCGTCTTGGGAATGTCGTCGCCCCCCAGCCCCACGAAGGTGGCAAAGGCCAGAAGCATCAGCGCGAAGATCTCGGGCGGACCGAACGACAGCGCGACGCTGGCCAGAAGCGGCGCGAAAGCGGTGAAGAAGACATTGGCGACCGTCCCCCCGATGAAAGAGGCGATGGCCGCCGTCACCAGCGCGAGGCTCGCCCTGCCCTGCCGCGCCAGCGGCCTACCGTCAAAGGTCGTGGCGACCGCCGTCGAGGCGCCCGGAATACCAAGCGTGATCGACGAGATCGCCCCGCCGTACATCGCGCCGTAGTAGATCGCCGCAAGGAAGATGATCGCGCCCGAAGGCGGCACGAGGAACGTGATCGGCAACAGGATCGCGACCCCGTTGACCGATCCAAGCCCCGGCATGGCACCGATGAACAGCCCGATCGTCACGCCGATCAGGATCAGCATGAGGTTCAGCGGCTGGATCGCCAGCAACATGCCGTTGCCGAGAAGTGACAGGATTTCCATGTCTTGAGGCGCCTGACCTAGTAGATGATTTCGTAAAGGATGTCGAAAACCGGGTCGGTGAAGGGCAGGCCCGTCGGCATCGTGATCTGCATCGCGCCTTCGAAGAAGAAGAAGAACAGGATCGGCGTGACCAGCGACAGACCAAGGCTCAGCCCCCAGGAGTGCCGGCCCAGAAAGCGCAGGTAGTAGAACAGGAAGACGGCAATCGCGCCGTACATCGAGATCACCTCGATCAGCGCCACGAAGACGACGACGCCGCCCCCCACCAGGGCGACCATCCGCCAGCCGTAGGCATCGAGAAACGGCTCGTCCGATTGCGACGGCGGAGAGGTCCGCCGCCACCAGTTCCAGGCGATCATGCCGCAGCACAGCAGCATGATGGCCGACAGCCAGAAGGGCCAGGCGCCACCGCCCGGCCCCCGGCCTGCGACGTAGCCGATGGGCAGTTCGGTGCTCTTCACCATCAGGTAGATGGAGAAGAGCGCCAGAACCCCGGCTGTCACGATTTCACCGTTGCGCATGCGGCCCCCCTGCCGTTCAGGACGCGTTCACGCTACCGGTTTATTCGCCGAGCGCGGCAAGAAGCGCGCGGTGGTTCTCGACCTGCGTTTGCCAGTAGGCGCGCTGCGCGTCGGCATCCATCCAGAGCGGCGAAAGGCTTTCGCTTTCCAGGTAGGCCTGCCATTCGTCGCTTTCGTAGATCTGCGTGAAGACGTCCTGGTAATAGGCCGCGGCCTCGTCCGACATGCCCGGCGCGCCCACGACGGCCCGCTGGTTGTAGTACGAGAAATCGTGACCCATCTCGATCATCGTCGGCACATCGGGATAGGCCGGCAGACGCTCGTCCGAGAAGGCCACCAGCGGCACGAACTGGCCCGCCTCGTAGAAGCCCTTGGCCTCGGCGGGGTTGTTCACCGTCGCCATGATCTGCTGACCGGCGAGATCGCGGGCCACCGCACCGCCGCCGTCATAGGGAATGTAGTTCACCGAGATATCGAGCGCATCCGACATGAAGGCGATGACGATCGAGTCTTCCTGGCCCGTTCCGGTGCCGCCCATCACGTATTCGCCGTTCATGCCCTGCACCGTCTCGACCCACTGCTCGAGGCTGGTGATGCCGCTATCGACATGGACCCACAGCACGAAGGGGTCGACGCCCATCATCGCCACGGGCGTGAAGGTCTGGATGTCGATGCCCAGGTTGTCCTGCCGTAGCGGCGTGGTGAAGAACGAGTTCAGCGTCACGAGAAGCGTGTGATCGGGATCGGATGCAGAGTTGACGTGCAACAGCGCCTCGGCCCCCGAGCCGCCGCCACGGTTCGTCGGCACCAGCGGACGGCTGGTCAGGTCGTAGCGCTCGGCCACCGACTGAAGGAAGCGCGCGATCTGGTCGGCGCCGCCGCCGGGGCCCGCCATGATGGTGAAGTCGATCGGGCGCCGCGGCTCCCAATCCTGGGCCACCGCCGGCAGCGGCGAAAAAACGATGAGCGCGGCGCAGGCCGCCTTGAGAACTCCACGCTTGGTGAACGACATGTCAGTACCTCCCCTGTCGTGACTGCCGGCACGGGCCCTAACCCCGCACCGCCGCATTGGAGAGGTAACTAAATTTCAATCGGAGCGCATCAACTATTATTTTCTTGCGCGCAAAATAATTGCGCTCAGTGCGCCAGAAGGACAGGAAATTCCGCAGTGTCCACAACGGATTGCGTGTTGCCGCCAAAGATCGTTTCCCGCTCATGGCTATGCCCGTAGGCCCCCATGACCAGCAGATCGGCGCCGATCTCCTGCGTCTTCTCCATCAGGGCCACGCCCGGTTTGCGCGCGTCGAAATGGGCGATCTGGGCCGTGACACCGCGCAGACCGTAATAATCGCGCAGCTCTTCCGCCGAGGCGCCGTGCACCTCGCCCGCGCCGACGGCAAGGATCGTGACCGCATCTGCCGCCGCCACAACGTCAAGCGTGAGCGCCACAGCCCGCGCCGCCTCGAGCGAGCCGTTCCACGCCACCGTGACATGCTTGCCGAAGCCCGCCGCGGCGGGTCGGCCGCGCGGGCACATCAGAACGGGCCGGCCGGTCTGGAACAGCGCCGACTTCAGCACGTTGGTGCCGAGGTTGCGGTCGCGGTCGGGTTTGGCCACCACGATCAGGTCGGCCAAACGCCCGTTATGCTTGATGATATGGGCCATGCGCCCGAATTCCTCGACGAACTCCACCGTCGCGCGCGACCCGTCCGGGGCCTCCGTCTCGGCCAGGTCCAGCGATCCGGCCAACTCGTGCAGCGAGGCGCGCAGCGCCGTCTCTTCCTGGTCAGCCAGCTCCGCGGCCTGCGAGAGAATCGTCTCGCGCGCGAACTTGGGCAGAAGCGTGCTGTAGGGGATCATGTCGTCGGGCTGCGCCCGGCAATGGGCCACGACCACATGCGCCTTGTGCCGATGCGCGGCCGCGGCCGCGTGGGCCAAGACCGTCTCGCTCATGCCGTCGCCCCTGACCGGCACCAGAATTCTTGCAAGCATCCCTGATCCTTCCCTTTGAATGCCGGCCGCGCCGGATCACACCGGCACACCCTCCTGATCCGAGGTTATAGACTCGTTTTTCCGAAAATCCGACGAAATCGGCTCCGCCGTCGCCGCGCGGCTCGCCCCGATCCATGCACACTCCGCACGGAAGCTGGGCCTTGAGGCGGGGCAGAGCGCCCAAAAGACAGGCAGGGCGGAAACCTGAGGGTCAAAACGGCCCCTCTCCCTTTCCGCGCCGCAGCCCCTGCCCCAATCTCAATCCAGTCAGACGGCGCACCGCTTCTCCTCCCTTCCTTACGGGGCGTCCGGCTGGCAAGAAAACCCTGCTGGCGGCCCGCCTCCTCGTCTCTCTTCCACATCGGCCGGGTCGCCAGCTTTTTTCACCGGAGTAGAAGCTGGCAGGGGGATCACACGCCCCGGGTCATTGCTCCCTTCCACGGCACATGCCCGCGAAGGAGCGACCAATGACCGACAGCTATTCCTATGTAGAACTCAACCGCGAATCCCGCATCGGCGCGATGGGCACCGAGGGCGCGCATGCCGTCGCCCTGATCGACCTCAGCGACTACGACACCCGAAAGCCCGAGATCGCCGAGGAGCTCTGGCAGGCCGCGACCACGCTGGGCCTCTTTCAGCTGACCGGCCACGGCATCCCGATCGAGCAGATCGAAGAGGCCTTCACCCTATCCGAGGCGTTCTTTGCACAATCCGCGGAGGCCAAGGAAAAGATGCCGCTGCGCCCCGGCACCAACGCGGGCTGGGAATTCAAGAGCCAGGTCCGCCCCTCGACCGGTACGCCGGATCAAAAGGAAAGCTACCAGATCACCCTGCCCCGCATGGACGGCCTCTGGCCCGATCCGGACGCGATCCCCTTCTTCCGCGAAAAGATGCTCGCGTTCGAGGCAGCCAACTGGGGCGTGGCGATGAAGGTGCTCTCCTGCTTCGCCCTCAAGCTCGGCTTCGAGGAAGACCTGTTCACCCGCGCCCACGACCCGGCCTCGCCCGAGTATCAATCGACCCTGCGCCTGATCCACTACTTGCCGATGGAGAACGCCAAGCCCGAGGATTTCACCGGCTGGCGCGCCGGTGCGCATACCGATTTCGACTGCCTGACGCTTCTCCACCAGAAAACCGGACAGGGCGGGCTACAGGTCTGCCCCGGCCATGCCGCCGAAGAAGGCGCCTGGACCAGCGTCGAGCCCGTGACCGGCATCATCACCTGCAACATCGGCGACATGCTGATGCGCTGGTCCGACGATCAGCTTCTGTCGAACCCGCACCGCGTGCGGATGCCGCGGCCCGACGAGTACCTCGGCCCCCGCTACTCCATCCCCTTCTTCGCGCAGGCCAACAAGGATGTCGTCCTTCAGGGGTCCGCCAGGACATACCCGCCGATCACCGCGGGCGATTACATCCTGGAACGCATCCGCGCCAACTACGACGCCTTGCAGGCAAAGGGGTAACAGGCAGCCACGGGCCATCCGGGGCGCCACATTCCCGCCACATTCGCTCCGCAGCCTGTCCGGGCATCGAGCAGAATGAGAGGGAAAAGCCCCCATGCCCACGCAAACCCCGCAGCCCAAACCGCCCAAGGGTGCCGCCCCCGAACGCGAGCGCCCGGCCCCTGTCCGCTTCAAGGACTGGGCGAGCATCTGATACGCTTCGGGCAGGAGGTGCCCGAAGATGACAGACCCGGCAGGTGACGACCCCGTCACCGCGATCCGCAACATCGGCCCGGCGCAGGCCGCCGAACTTGCGCGCGCGGGCATCACCACGGCCGCAGCCCTCCGCGACATCGGCGCCGACGCGGCCTACCGCGCCATGATCGCCACCGGCACGCGGCCCCATTTCATCGGCTACTACGCGCTCCACATGGCCCTTCAGGGCCGCCCCTGGAACGACTGCAAGGGCGCCGAAAAAGATGCGCTCCGCGCCGAATTCGACGCGATGAAGGCCGAGCTTGCCGGATCGGGCTCCGCCTCGGAACTCGAGAGATTCCTTAACGAAATCGGAACGGGCCTGCGCCGCTGACGGGGCGAGGCAACCTGTCCCCAGAGGCATCCCGCCGCACCGCGTCGGCCTGCCACACCCTGCGCGACAAGAATCGCTCCTCCTATTGATCCATGTCAAATCATTGGCCTCACCTATCGTCGTTATTGGAACCGTTCCAAATACGGACGCCCGGAAACGCGCCGACACCGGAGAGTGACCAATGAGATACCTGACGTTGACCGCCACAGCAGCCCTCGCGACGGCCCTCGCCGGCCCCGTGATGGCGAACGAGGAGTTGCGGTCCTACGCCAACGACCTGTTTGATCCCATCCCGCTGACCACGCCGGATCTGGAGAACAACATCATCACGCGGCCGCGCGTCGATCTGGGCGCGATGCTGTTCTTCGACCCGCGCATGTCGCGCTCGGGCCTGTTCTCCTGCCAGTCCTGCCACAACGTCGGGCTCGGCGGCGTGGATGGCCTGCAGACCTCGATCGGCCACGGCTGGCAGCAGGGTCCGCGCAACTCGCCCACGATGTACAACGCCGTCTTCAACATCGCGCAATTCTGGGACGGCCGCGCCGCCAACCTCGCCGAACAGGCGAAAGGCCCGGTGCAGGCCGGGGTCGAGATGAACAACACGCCCGAGCGGCTGATCGAGACGCTGAACTCGATGGAGGGCTATATCAATGCCTTCAACGAGGCCTTCCCCGGTGAAGAAGACCCGGTCACCTTCGAGAATTTCGCCCTGGCGGTCGAGGCGTTCCAGGCCACGCTGACCACGCCGAACTCGCGCTTCGACCAGTTCCTGAACGGCTCCGACAGCCTGACCGAACAAGAGATCCGCGGCCTCGAGGCCTTCATCGACGAAGGCTGCGCGGCCTGCCACGCGGGCGTGAACATGGGCGGCGAGGGTTACTACCCCTTCGGCCTCGTGGAACGCCCCGGTGCAGCCGTCCTGCCCGAAGGCGACCGCGGCCGCTTCGAGGTGACCGCGACCGCGGCCGACGACTACGTCTTCCGCGCAGCACCCTTGCGCAACATCGAGCTGACGGCGCCCTATTTCCACTCCGGCGTGGTCTGGTCGCTGGAAGAGGCGGTTGCCGTCATGGGCGTGTCGCAGCTGGGTGCCGATCTCAACGATCAGCAGGTCGCCGACATCACGGCCTTCCTGCGCACCCTCACGGGCGAAATCCCCGAGGTGGTCCACCCCACCCTGCCCGTCTCGACCGACGCCACCCCGCGGCCCGAGCCGATGTAAGGGAACCCGATACGGCCTCCTCTCCCGCTCCTCCCGCGGGGGTCGGGGCCGTCAGCCGGGGGTGCGGGCCGTCTCCTCCCTTCGACCTGCACCCCGGCCAAATCACACGGGCCGCCCCAAGACCGGGCGGCCCTTTTCGCATCAGGCCGCAGGCCGGTTTCCGCCACTTCGACGTGATCCGCGAAATCAAGGCCATTTTCCCGCTTGACCGGATGCCCGCCCGGGCGCAAAGCCCGCGCGCGTTTCGGACCAACCCGGAACCGCATGGCAAACCAGACCCCACCGAGGCAGGCAGATGACCCCGAACACCACCGGCGCACAGATGGGCGCCCCCGCAAGCCAGACCCAATCGTCCCAGCAAGGCGGCGGCGCGCAATCCCAGCCCCAGCAGCAGGCCCAGCAGACCGGCCAGACCCGTCAGCCGGGTGCCACGCGCTACACCGACTGGGCCAGCATCTGAGCCACGCCGGACCCCAATGAAAAAGGGCCGCCCTCACCGGGGCGGCCCTTTGAATTTGAAGGTCCCGAAGGGTCAGCCGACCAGTTCGAGGCCCGAGAAGAAATACGCGATTTCCTCGGCCGCCGTCTCCGGCGCGTCCGAGCCGTGGACCGAGTTCTCGCCCTTCGACAGCGCGAATTCCTTGCGGATCGTGCCGTCAGCGGCTTCAGCCGGGTCCGTCGCGCCCATCACTTCGCGGTAGGCCGCGATGGCGTTCTCGCCTTCCAGCACCTGCACGACGACCGGCTCGGAGGCCATGA
>CAZVQL010000152.1:0-7708 GCA_964629305.1 uncultured Roseicyclus sp. | reverse complement strand
CGTAGAAATGGACCGGGGTGAAGACCAGTTCGATCGCCCATTTCGTCGTCAGCCCCTCGGCCTCCAACGGGTTGGCAAGGCCAAGGCCGCAGACCGTCAGGTCGGGGCGGGCCGCGCGGACGCGGTCGAGTTGCTTGTCCACATCCTGCCCCTCGGAAATCGTGGGACCAGCCGGGATCAGGTCGAGGTCGGGGCCGACAAGGCCCTTGTGGATGAAGGGTTGGCCGATCTCGACCGCCTCCATCCCGCATTCGCGGGTCAGGAAACGGGCCAGCGGAATCTCCAGCTGGCTGTCGGGCATGAAGAAGATGGTCTTGCCGCGCAGATGCTCGGAGGCATTGGCGATGGCCGTCCGCGCGCGGGCGCGAGGCGCTGCCGTAACGTCCTCGAACGTGGCGTCATCGACGCCGAACTCATCCGCGATGGCCTTGAGCCACAGGGTCGTGCCCTCTTCACCGAAGGGGAAAGGCGCCTGGATCATCCGCGCACCGCGCCGTTCCAGCGCCGCGGCGGTATCGCCGAGGAAAGGCTGGAGGCAGGCAAAGACCGTGTTGGGCCCCACGCCGGGCGCATCCGCGCTGCGGGGTGCGGGTAGAACGCGGATCGGGCCGATGCCCATCTTGGTCAGCAGGCCGACGGCCTGGTCTTCGACGACATCCGGCAGGGCACCGACGAGAAGAAGCTCGCGCGCCTCGGTCCGGGGGAGGACCGGGACCATCGAGGCGAGGCAGGCATCTTCGCCTTGGGTAAAGGTCGTCTCGATGCCGCTGCCGGAATAGTTGAGTACCCGCACATGGGGGGCGTGGATCTGCGTCAGACGCTCCGCCGCGCGGGCGAGATCGAGCTTGATCACCTCGGACGGGCAGGAGCCGACAAGGAACAGCTGCTTGATGTCGGGGCGACGCGACAGAAGGCGCGCAACCTCGCGGTCGAGCTCGTCATTGGCGTCGGCCATGCCGGCGAGGTCGGTTTCCTCGAGGATCGCGGTGCCGAAGCGCGGCTCGGCGAAGATCATCACGCCGGCGGCCGATTGCAGCAGGTGCGCGCAGGTGCGCGAGCCCACGACGAGGAAGAACGCGTCCTGCATCTTGCGATGCAGCCAGATGATGCCGGTCAGGCCGCAGAACACCTCGCGCTGGCCGCGTTCCTTGAGGACGGGCGCGTCGCGGCAGGTGCTGGCGGGAATGTTGGCGGGGCGGTTCACAGGCGGCCCTCCGCATCGAGGCGCGCCATGCGCAGTTTCCAGACGAATTGCGCCGCGTTGATCACGTAAGCCGCATAGGCGGCTAGCGCGATCCACATCTGTTCAGAATGCGGCCAACCGGCGAGCAGCGCCCAGACATAGGTCAGGTGCAGCGCGATCACGGCGAAGCTGACGACGTCTTCCCAGAAGAACGCATGCGCGAAGAGGTACTGACCGAAGACGACCTTTTCCCAGATCGCGCCGGTAACCATGATGGTCAGAAGCACCGCGGTCTTCACGATGATCGAGATCGTGGCGGCCTCGTAGCCCGCCCCGGTGATCATGAACCGGATCACGAGAGCCAGCGAAACAAGGAACACGAGGAATTGTACCGGGGCAAGGACACCCTGGACGGTGGTCCAGATGGTGGCATCCCTGCGGGCGCGTTCCTCGGGGGTGTAAAGCTGGCGTGACGGCGCAGATGTCAGAGTGTCGCTAGTCATGCGGCGGTCGATTCCTTTGGGCGATAGACAAAATCTAGCCCCCTGCGGGACAGAGTGTCAATTAAAACTTACACATTGAACGTATGGCCCGGAATGCCTGTAGAGCCCTCCAAATCATCGTCGCAGAGCCGGTGTCGCCAAGAAAAAAAGGATGCCGAGCGGGACAGGAGAGTGGGGGGCGGCCCTTGAAAGTGAAAGGATGTCAATTTACTTTGACAGCAAGACGTGAATGCGCAACACTGGAGGCGAACATTTGCTGACCGACCGACGCGAGACGACAATTAGACGTTAGGCGGCGGCGCAAGTGGTGAAATCTCATGAAAGACGACTCGCACATGTGGCCGGTGACCGCCTCGGTCATTGAGGCCGAAGAGGTCTCGCGGCTGGCAAGGCGTGCAATCGCCGTGCTTGCGGCGCATGGGCCGGGTCGCAGCGACGGCATGGCGCGGCGTCTCACCCAGATGAGCGATGCGTTCATTTCGCCCGAAGAGAACCTGCGCCACGAGATGCTTCTCAGGCTGCGCCAGGATGGCGTGTCGAACGAGGATCTCGTCGACTACCTGATCCCGGCCGTGGCCCGCCTGATGGGCGAGCGCTGGTTCGCGGACGAAATCAGTTTCGCCCATGTCACGATCGGGGCCGCGCGCTTGCAGGAAACGGTGCGTGCGATCGGTCGCCACAAGGATGTCGAGGACGCCAAGGCGGTTCTCCTCGTCGTGCCGCGCTCCGAACATCATACCCTGGGCACCTTCGTTCTTGCCGATCAACTTCGGCGCCGGGGCTATGCCGTGGACATCGTCGTCGACCGGCATCCGCGCCAGCTGATCGCAGTGCTGCGCAAGCGGCGCTATCACATGGTCGGCGTAACCGCTTCAGGGCGCAGAACCCTTGCATCGGTAAGGGAATTGGTGGACATAATCCGCCTTACAGTCACGCGAGTGACACCTGTGATCATCGGTGGCCCTGTCCTCGACAAGGATCTGGATGTGCTGGCGTTGACCGGGGCGGATCATACCGCGCGGGATGCCGCCTCGGCATTGATGAAGTGCGGACTCGAGCGAGCAGGGAAGAGGGCCCTGTCCATGGTGAATTCATACCACGCCGGCAACGGGGTGACCGGTGGTAAGGGCTAGCATTTCATGAACACGCGCGGATCAGATTTCCTCGATCAGCCTCAGGCGCCGCCCATCGGGCCCGAGCAATTCAACGAGATCGTCACGACGGCGGCGGATCTCGCCATCGTGCTCGACACGCAGGGCACGGTGAAATCCGTGATCACCAACCCGCTGAACCCCACGCTTGGCCGGCTCGACCATTGGAAAGACCGCGATATCCGCGAGTTCATGGCCGAGGACAGCCTGTCGAAGCTCGAAAGCCAGCTGGAAGCATACCGTGGCGGCCAGAAAAAAGCCGTCGACGCGATCGAGGTGAACCACTTCGACAATGCGAATTGGGAATTCCCGATCCGCTACACGATCCACAAGACGAACAACCCCGACATCATCCTGATGCTGGGCCGCGACCTGCGCCCCATCGCCGAGTTGCAGCACCGCCTGGTCAAGGCGCAGCTCGCGCTCGAGAAGGATTACGAGACCCACCGCGATTACGAGACGCGCTACCGGGTCATCATGGAAGCTGCGCGCGATGCGCTGGTGCTGGTCGATGTCGCCTCGGGGCGTATCCTCGACCTGAATTCCTCGGCCGCGCAGATCCTGGGCGCCGAGGCCGACAGCCTGACCGGCAGCGCCTTCACGCAGGAATTCGAGGGGCGTCGCCGCGGCGAGTTCATCGAGGGGCTGGTGCTGGCCGCCGGGGATGAGGCCGGAGGGCCGGTGCAGGTCACCACGCGCCGTGGCAAGGCCGAGGTGTCGATCCACCCGATCGTCTTCCGCGCTGCGGGCGAGAAATCGCTTCTCTGCCGGATCGAGACCGCCAAAAGCACCGAGACCATTGCCGCCGAACTTTCGACCACTCTTGCGCAGCTCTATCGCGAAGGGCCCGACGCGATTGTCGTGACCGACGCGCATGGCGTGATCCGCTCGGCCAACGATGCCTTCCTCGGGCTGACCGATGCCGGGTCGCTGGGCGATGTGAAGGGCAAGTCGCTGGGCGAGTACCTTGCGCGTGGCAGCGTCGACCTGAAGGTTCTGACCGACAATGCCGCACGCTCTGGCAAGATGCGGATGTACGCCACCCGGCTGGAAGGGGCCTATGGCTCGCAGTTGTCGGTGGAATTGTCGGCGACGCACCTGAATGCGGGCGGCATGTCCGGCTTTGCGTTCGTGATCCGCGACACCTCGCGCATGGAGGTGGTGCGTGAGCCCGCCACCACGATGAGCAGCATTCCCAGTGCCGCGCCCGTCTCGGACGACGCGATGCGCAATGTCATGGACCTTGTCGGCTCTGCGCCGCTGAAGGACATCGTTGCCGCCACGACCGACGTGGTCGAGAAAATGTGCATCGAGACGGCGGTCGAGCTGACCGACAACAACCGTGTCGCCGCCGCCGAGATGCTGGGCCTCTCGCGGCAGTCGCTTTACGTGAAGCTGCGCAAGTACGGCCTGCTGAACAAGAACGACCGCACCGCGTCGAACTGATCCCGACATCACGGATTAAGTCCCCTGCCCCGGCGGGTCTTTCGCCGTGCGTCAGCATGCCTTTACACTTGCCGACTCGCAAAGTGTCAGGCTATGTTTACACTCATGAGTGTAACGACCGACCTCACCCCGCCGACATCGCCGCGCAGCCTTCCCGAACCGAAGGCCGTTCTGACGCTGCTGAAACCCATCACATGGTTCCCGCCGATGTGGGCCTATCTCTGCGGCGCGGTGTCCGCGGGCGTCTCGCCTGCCGGGCATTGGGTGGCGGTGATCCTGGGCGTTGTCCTGGCGGGCCCGATCGTCTGCGGGATGAGCCAGGCCGCGAACGACTGGTGCGACCGCCACGTCGATGCGATCAACGAGCCGCACCGCCCGATCCCATCGGGCCGCATCCCCGGGCGTTGGGGTCTATACATCGCGTTGATCATGTCGGCTTTCGCCGCCGTCGTGGGCCTTGCGCTCGGCCCCTGGGGCTTCGGCGCGACGCTGGTCGCCATCGCGGCGGCCTGGGCCTATTCGGTCGAGCCGATCCGCCTGAAGCGGTCGGGTTGGTGGGGGCCGGGCCTTGTCGGCCTGTCCTACGAAACACTCCCCTGGTTCACTGGTGCCGCCGTCCTGTCGATGGGCGCGCCAAGCTGGCCCGTGATCATCGTCGCCGTCCTTTATGGTCTCGGCGCGCATGGCATCATGACGCTCAACGACTTCAAGGCGCTGGAAGGCGACCGTCAGATGGGGGTCAACTCGCTTCCCGTCACGCTCGGCCCGGAACGCGCGGCAAAGCTTGCCTGCGTGGTCATGGCTGTCCCGCAGTTGATCGTCTTCATCCTGCTCTACGGTGTGTGGGACCGACCGTGGCACGGCCTCGCCATCGCGGTATCGCTCATCGCGCAACTTTACGCGATGCAGGTGCTTCTACGTGATCCGAAGGGCAAGGCGCCCTGGTACAATGGCGTGGGCGTCACGCTTTACGTCTCGGGCATGATGGTCACCGCCTTCGCCGTGCGCTCGCTGGAGGTCTGGCCGTGACGCTCTCCTGGCTTCAGATCGTGCGCCTTGGCCTCGTGCAGATGGCGCTTGGGGCCATTGTCGTTCTCACCACCTCCACGCTCAACCGCCTCATGGTGGTGGAGCTTGTCCTGCCCGCCGTCCTGCCCGGCGCGCTGGTCGCGCTGCATTACGGTATCCAGATCACGCGGCCCCAATGGGGCTACAAATCCGACACCGGCGGCAAGCGCACGCGCTGGATCATCGGCGGCATGGCGATCCTCGCTCTTGGCGGGCTGTCGGCGGCCTACGGCGTTGTCCTGATGGAGACGCAGAAGGCGCTTGGCCTGATCGTTTCGATCGTCGCCTATGCCGCGATCGGCGTTGGGGTCGGCGCCTCTGGCACCTCGCTCCTGGCGCTGCTGGCAACCGCCACCGCGCCCCGGCGCAGGCCCGCCGCCGCGACGATCACCTGGCTGATGATGATCTTCGGCATCGCCATGACCGCCGGCGTCTCGGGCCAGTTCCTTGACCCCTACACGCCCGAACGGCTGATGGCCGTCGTCGGTGTCGTCACCCTTGGCGCCTTCGCCGTCACCTGCCTTGCCGTCTTCGGCATCGAGGCGCGCGTGGTCGCCCGCCCGCAAGAGGCCGCGGCCCCCTTCATCGAAGGCCTGCGCGAGGTCTGGGCCGAGCCCAAGGCGCGGATGTTCACCCTTTTCGTCTTCCTCAGCATGACCGCCTATTTCATGCAGGAGCTGATCCTCGAACCCTACTCCGGTCTCGTCTTCGGTTTCACGCCGGGCCAGTCCACCACGCTGTCGGGCGCGCAGAACGGTGGCGTCTTCCTCGGCATGGTCGTGGTCGGCGTCGCGGGCACGGCACTACGCCTGCTCAGCCTGAAGGCGTGGGTGGTGATCGGCTGCATCGGATCGGCGGCGGCCCTCTTGGGCATCAGCGCGCTGGGTCAGGTCGGCCCGGGTGCGCCACTTCTGCCCGCGGTCGTCGCGATGGGCTTTTTCAACGGCATGTTCGCCGTCGCGGCCATCGGCTCGATGATGGCGTTGGCCGGTGAGGGCCGGGACGCGCGCGAGGGCACGCGGATGGGCCTTTGGGGCGCGGCGCAGGCCATCGCCGCAGGCTTTGGCGGACTGGCGGGCGCAGGCCTGGCCGATCTCGCCCGCACCAGCATGCCCGACCCCGCCGCCTTCGGCGCGGTCTTCAGTTTCGAGGCCCTTCTCTACCTCGCCTCCGCCGTGATGGCGTTGCGGGTGATGGAGGGCAAGGTTTCCATGGCGCCGCAGACCGGCGCAGCCGTTCCGGGAGAATGACCATGAAATACGATGTCGTCGTTGTTGGCGGGGGGCCGTCGGGCGCCACCGCCGCCGAGGATCTGGCGCGCTCGGGCCATACCGTCGCGCTGATCGACCGGGCCGGCCGGATCAAGCCCTGCGGCGGGGCCATTCCCCCGCGGCTGATCCGCGATTTCAACATCCCCGACGACCAACTGGTCGCCAAGATCACCACCGCTCGGATGATCTCGCCCACCGGGCGGCGCGTCGATATTCCCATCGAGAACGGCTTCGTCGGCATGGTCGACCGTGAGCATTTCGACGAATTCCTCCGCACCCGCGCCGAGGAGGCTGGGGCGACACGGGTCACAGGCACCTACACAAAGATCACGCGCGACAAGGACGGCACGCACGTCCATTACCGCGACAAGGCCAGCGGCGAGGATCGTCAGCTGACCACCCGTATGGTGATCGGTGCCGACGGCGCACGCTCGAACGTCGCCCGCACCGAGATCAAGGATGGCGACAAGATCCCCTACGTCATCGCCTATCACGAGATCGTCGAGGCTCCCGGCCCGCGCGGCGAGTATCACCCCGACCGCTGCGACGTGGTCTATGACGGCCGCATCAGCCCAGATTTCTACGGCTGGGTCTTCCCGCATGGCAAATCCGCCAGCATCGGCATGGGCAGCTTCCTGAAAGAGGTGGACCTGAAGAAGGCCACCGCCGACCTGCGCGAGGCGTCTGGCCTGGCCGATTGCAAGACCATCCGCAAGGAGGGCGCGCCGATCCCGCTGCGCCCGCTCGACGAATGGGACAATGGGCGCGACGTGGTGCTGGCAGGCGATGCCGCGGGCGTTGTCGCGCCGTCCTCGGGCGAAGGCATCTACTACGCCATGATGGGCGGTCGCGTGGCGGCCATTGCAGCCGCGACCAAGCTTCAGACCGGCATGATCAAGGACCTGAAACTGGCGCGAAAGCTGTTCATGCGCGAGCACAAGTCGGTCTTCAAGATCCTCGGCGCGATGCAGGATGCCTATTACAAGTCCGACGAACGCCGGGAACGCTTCGTGTCGCTCTGCCATGATGTGGACGTGCAGCGCCTGACCTTCGAGGCCTACATGAACAAGGAACTGGTCAAGGCGC
>CAZVQL010000151.1:0-7735 GCA_964629305.1 uncultured Roseicyclus sp. | reverse complement strand
GACCGAGATCTCTTCGGTCGGTTTCGCGTCCATGCTCAAGCTGCCGTCTGCCATGGGGTCCTCGATCGTGTCCGGGGGTGGTCTGCGCCGATGCCGCGGGGATGCAACATATCGCGAGGGGCTGCAAGGGGAAGGGCGAAAAACGGGGGCTGGCCAAACCGCGCCCGTGCCGTACATGGTGCGCGGCAGGAGAGAGCGCGCGCATGTCCGACCACGAAGAGCTTGAGGCAATGATCGCCCGTGTCGCCTTGCGCGACCGCGCGGCCTTTTCTGCTCTTTATGCTGCGACCTCGGCGAAACTCTTTGGCATCTGCCTGCGTATCTTGAAGGACCGCAGCCTCGCCGAAGAGGCGCTTCAGGAGGTTTACGTGAAACTCTGGCACCGCGCAGATCGCTACCGCGTCACCGGGCATAGCCCGATGACCTGGCTGATCACGGTCGCGCGCAACCATGCCATCGACCGACTGCGCGCAGCCCCCGCGCCGACCGCCGATCTAGACGCCATCGCCCCGGTTGCGGCCCCCGGCCCATCGCCCGAGGCGAGCGTGATTGCGGCGGGCGAGGCGCGGCGTATCGTCGAATGCCTTGGCGAATTGCCCGAGGATCGCGCGGCCGCCGTGCGCGGGGCCTATCTCGACGGGGCCAGCTACCAGGAGCTTGCGGACCGCTACGCCGTGCCGCTCAACACCATGAAGACCTGGCTGCGCCGCAGCCTCATCAGCCTGAGGGAGTGCCTGTCGCGATGACCGATCCGACCGACGACATGCCCGAAGCGCTGGCCGCGGAATACGTTCTGGGGCTGATGGACGAGGACGCGCGCCGCGACTTCGAGGAACGGCTGCGCGACGATCCCGCTTTGCTGGCCAGCGTCCGCACGTGGGAGGCACGCTTTGCCACCATGGCCGAGGAGGAGGTCGACCCGGTCACGCCGCCCCCGCATCTGCAGGCCGATGTCGAGGCGCGCCTCTTCGGCGCCGCGCCCGCGCGGCAGGGGCTTTGGAACAGCCTGGGCCTGTGGCGCGGTCTTGCAGGGCTCTCGACGGCGGTGGCAGCGGTTGCGGTCGGCGTGGTCATCTTGCCCGAGGAGGCGACCGTTCCTGCGCCCATCCCCGGACAGGTGCCGGACATCGCCAGCGGCGCGATCCCGCCGGGCACGATCCTTCTGACGCACATGGTGCCGGTCGAGGGCTCGGGCCTCGGTCTTGCGGCCACGCGCGATCCCTCCGGTCAGTTGCAGCTGCGCCGCGTGGCAGGCGGGCCGACGCCGGGGCGCGCGCAACAGGTCTGGCTTCTGCCCGGCCCCGATGCCGCGCCGATCCCGCTGGGTCTGCTCGGTGACGATCCGCTGACCGTAATCGATCCGCCCCCCGAGGTGACGGAGCTTTTCGGGGCAGGCGCGGCGGTCGCCATCTCGGACGAGCCGCCGGGCGGTTCCCCCACCGGTGCGCCGACCGGCGCGATCCTTGCGGTCGGCACGCTCGTCGCGCTCTGATCCGCAGCTCACGCATCCGTGATCAAAAAAATCGTGCCGCCCTGAAACCGGGGCGCCCCGGCCTTCGTGGTTTTCGACATCGCCGCCCCGATCAACGGGGCTGGTGCAACAGAAACCGACAGACGGAGGACACCCATGTCCCGCACCACACTGACCGCCACCCTCGCCGCCACGCTGATCGCGGGCACCGCCCTTGCACAGGGCGTGCCCACCGTCGGCGGCGCGCCGATGTTCCCCGAGCGCAACATCGTGGAGAACGCGGTGAACTCGCCCATCCACACCACGCTCGTCGCCGCCGTGACCGAGGCGGGCCTTGTCGACACGCTGGCCAGCGATGGCCCCTTCACGGTCTTCGCACCGACCGACGAAGCTTTCGGCGACCTGCCCGCGGGTTCGGTCGAGGCGCTGCTCGAGCCGCGCAACGCCGACCGTCTGGCCGAGATCCTGACCTGCCATGTCGTCGCGGCCGAGGCCTTCTCGAATGACATCGTCGGCATGATCAATGCCTCGGGCGGCGCGCATCCGATCGAGACGGTTGGCGGCTGCACCTTCACCGCCCGCATGGTCAACGGCCGCGTCATGATCGAGGACGAACAGGGCCGCATGGCAACCGTCACGCAGGCCGATGTCGACCAGTCGAACGGCGTCATCCACGTGATAGACACGGTGCTTCTGCCCGACGCCAACTGATCCCCAGTTCGGCGGCGGGGTGCAGATCCCTCGCCGCCGTAACCGGGCTGGCCTGCGATGCGCCAAACACGCAGGTCGGCCCACCCCACCGGGTGAGGCACCGGGCACCCCATGCCCGGCTCGGCAGATGGCCCGGACCTCCGGGCCGCCCCCTGTCCCCAGTCTGTCGATGCCTCGCCCGGTCTCTTTCCCATCCATTGGAGGGACCCATGCCCACCCGTCGCCACCTTCTGAGCACCGCCCTTGCCGCCGCGTTTCTTCCGGCGATCCGACCGGGCCGCGTTCTCGCCGCCATCGCGCCCGGCCCCTTCGAGATCACCCGGACCGAGGCCGAATGGCGTGCCATGCTGAGCGAAACGCAATTTGCGGTGATGCGCGAGGGCGCGACCGAACGCGCCTACACCAGCGACCTGCTGGATGAGGCGCGTCCCGGCCTCTACCACTGCCGCGGCTGCGACCTGCCGCTCTATGACGCGGCCACGAAATACGACAGCGAAACCGGCTGGCCCAGTTTCTGGGACGTGCTGCCCGATGCCATCGGCACGATGGAAGACCGGCAGCTGATCTTCATCCTGCGCACCGAATGCCATTGCCGCCGCTGCGGCAGCCATCTCGGGCATATCTTCGATGATGGGCCCGAGCCCACGGGGCTCAGGCATTGCCTTAACGGCGTGTCGCTGGTCTTCCGCCCGGCCGCCTGAACGGCGGGGGCCTCAGTTCCAGCAGCTGACCGTGACGGTCATGTCCGCGCCAAGCCGGGCGAGCCGCTCGCGGTTCATCGCCTCGCTCCGGGCCGAGATCGTGGGCGCGACGCCGGCCGCGGCCAGCACCTCGCCCAACTTGTCTGCGCGCAGCGCCAGCGTCACGCCTTCGGGCAGGGCGCGGCCCGACGACATCCCGGGCAGAACCATGCCCAGCACCGTGCCGGTGCTGTCGAGGACGGGGCCACCGGCCTCGCTCATCTCGGTCGCCACGTCGAGGCGCTGCACCGTGTCTTCGCCATTGATGCCCTGCAGGTCGGCCAGCGTGCCGAACGCCATCGAGGCCGAGCTCAGCGCCCCCTCGAAGGGGAAGCCCGCAACCGCGATGTCCGAGCGCAACCGACCGGGTGCGGCGGCCATCTCGGCGAAGGCGAGCGGGGCCAGCCGTTGCTCGGGGCGCAGCACCGCGATGCCGAGCGCGTCGTCGCTGTAGGCGACGGATGCCGGATAAGCCTCGTTGATGAGGATGCGCGCGCATTGGCCCGCGACGGCCTCGGTCGTGGTCAGCACGGAACCTTGCGCGTCGATGAAGAAGCCCGAGCGCACCATTTCCGGCTGCCGCACCTCGAGGCCCGAGACCATGTCGACATCCTCGCCCACGCCTTCGGGGATCGCGCCGGGGTCGAGCGCGCCGTCGAGCGCGGTGAAGCTTTGCTGCATCATCGGCAGAACGCGCGCGATCTGGTCGTCGCGTTCGGGCGGCCAGACCAGCGTGAAGCCCTTGACGGCGGTGCCGATCAGGCGCGCCTCGGTGTGGCTGCGCAGTGTGTCGGACCGGCCGGTCAGCACGAACCGGTCGCCCTGCCGCTCGCGCTCACCCTCCAGCGGCACGATCTCGAGCGTCTGCATGATCTCGTAGAGACCAAAGAGCGTGTTGCGATCGCCCGGCTGGCTGATCAGCAGGATCTGAACGCCGCTGTCGTTGATGGGGTCGTACTGTGCGAAGGGGAAATTGTGGCTGGCGAACTCGACCATCGCCAAGGGCAGGTCGATCTCGATCCCGGCGCGCTCGTCGCGGACGGTCTCCATCCCCAGGGCAGCGAGTTCGCCCTGGTATTCGCCAAGCAGCTGTGCCCGCTGCCGCGTCGTCAGAACGCCCGTCGCCTCAAGGCCGCGCGCTTCCTGCCAGGCGGCCATGCCGTTGCGCGTGCCGGGGCCGAAGGCGCCGTCGATCCCGGAATTGTAGAAGCCGAACCATTCCAGCGCGATCTGCAGCGCCTCGCGCGCGGGGCGATCGAGTTGCGCCTCGCTCTGGCGGGCCTCCTGCACGGTCTCTTCGGGAACGACCGGCTCGGCGACCTCGGCCTCGATGGTCGCGACGACCTCTTCGGCGACCTCTTCCGCGCTTTCGGCGGCCAGGGGCTGGGCGGGTTGCGCCAGTGCATTGGCGCCCACCGGGAAGACCTGGTTCACGAAGGGGGCGGTGTTGACGACAAAGCTGTCACGCGGCACGAGCCCGCGGCTCAGCAGCTCCTGCAACAGGCGCTGGGCATCGGGCGGCGCATAAGGCCCGAGCGCGATGGCATAAAGCCCGGTCTGCGCACGGAACGCGTTCACGTTTTCCACGATCTGCGCATAGGCGCGCGCGCGGCGCTCGGTCTCGCCCAGGGTGGAATGGCTCTCGACCTGGATAAACACGGCCTCCTGCGCCCGCGACGGGCCGGGCAGGACCATCACCAGCCCCATGACGGCGATCATCAGAAGGGCCGGCAGCCCGCGAAGTCCGTGAAGTTGCATCTGTCTCAAAACCCTTAGTCACCCCTGTTGCGCGCCGCCCTTGCGACGCCGCCAGGTCCCGTCGCGCGGGACGTTATCCAAACTCTGCCGGAATGCACCAGAAAACTGCGCAAAGGCAAGCCATGCGCCCCGCCCCCGCGTTGACCGCACCGGAGTGTGACACTAGAGATGCCGGGCCGATCCAAACGCCCGAGCGACGCCATGCCTGACACGCCGAAGAGTTTCCAGGAAATCATCCTGCGCCTGCAGAGCTATTGGGCGTCGAAAGGCTGCGCGATCATGCAGCCCTACGACATGGAGGTGGGCGCGGGCACCTTCCACCCGGCCACCACGCTGCGCAGCCTCGGCTCGCGCCCCTGGGCCGCGGCCTATGTCCAGCCCTCGCGCCGCCCGACCGACGGGCGCTACGGCGAAAACCCCAACCGGCTGCAGCATTACTACCAGTACCAGGTTCTCATCAAACCCTCGCCGCCCGACCTCCAGGACCTCTACCTCGGCTCGCTCGAGGCGATCGGCATCGACATGTCGCTCCATGACATCCGCTTTGTCGAGGATGACTGGGAAAGCCCGACGCTGGGCGCCTGGGGCCTGGGCTGGGAGGTGTGGTGCGACGGCATGGAAGTGTCGCAATTCACCTATTTCCAGCAGGTCGGCGGCCACGATTGTCACCCCGTCTCGGGCGAGCTGACCTACGGGCTGGAGCGGCTCGCGATGTATGTCCTCGGCATCGACCATGTGATGGACATGCCCTTCAACGACCCCTCCGCGCCGATCCCGCTGAAGTATGGCGACGTCTTCCGCCAGACCGAAGAGGAATACTCCCGCCACAACTTCGACGCGGCCACGACCGAGAAACTCTTCCGCCATTTCGAGGACGCCGAGGCCGAGTGCCAGCGCCTGCTCGAAGAACCGGCCGAGGACCCCAAGACCGGCAAGCGCATCGTCATGGCGCACCCGGCCTACGACCAGTGCATCAAGGCCAGTCACCTCTTCAACCTGCTCGACGCGCGCGGCGTCATCTCGGTGACCGAGCGCCAGGCCTACATCGGCCGCGTCCGCGCGCTGGCCAAGCTCTGCGCAGACGCCTTCGTGCAGACCGAGGCGGGCGGCTGGACCGCGGAGGCACCCGCGGCATGACATCCGGGCGCTGGGTCGTCATCGCCATCGTTCTTGTCACCGCCATCTTCGCGGGCGCGCAGTGGTGGTTCCAGACGCGCGCCTATTACGAGCCCATTGACCGCGCCGCCCTGACCGTGACCTTGCCCGACGGCAGCACCGAGCCGCTCGAGATCACAGGCTTTTCCGGCATCGACGCCGACACCTCGCCGCTGCGGTTCCGCGGCTGTTTCACCGTGGCCGACCCCACCGCCCTGATCGCGCGCGCCGCCCCTTACGCCGACGCGGCCCCGCTTATCGCGCCCGACTGGTTCGACTGTTTCGACGCCCCCGCCATCGGTGCGGCCCTGGAAGCCGGAGAGGCACAGGCGATCCTCTCGCAGACCGAGGTGCGCCCGGGTGCGGACCGCGTCATCGCCGTTTTCCCCGACGGCCGCGCCTATGCGTGGCACCAGTGGAACGGCAGCCTGGAGGATTGAGCGGTGGATGAGTTGCAGACCGAACACGCGGCCCTGAAAGAGGCTTACGACAAGCTCAAGCGTCGCCAGGCCCGCAACGAACGCGCCAATTTCGCCCGTGGCCTGATGCAAGGCGTCCTGTCGATGCTGAAACCGGGCGATGTCGTCTTCGACTGCGGCGCCAACGTGGGCGACGTGACCGCGCCCTTGGCTGAAACCGGCGCTACCGTCCACGCTTTCGAGCCCGACCCCTACGCCTTCGGCCAGCTCTCGGCTCGCGTTCAGGGGATGGAAAACGTCATCCTCCACAACGTCGCCGTGGGCGTCGCCGCCGGCAGCGTCCAGCTGATGCGCGCCGCGAATTTCGACGACAACCCCAAGGGTGGCTCGGTGAAATCCACCGTCATCCCCGGCGGGCGCAACATCAACGAGGAAGCGGGCGCGACCATCGACGTCGAGATGATCGCGCTGCCCGACATGATCCGCGCCGAGGCCGCCAAGGCCGGTGGCCGCATCGCCTTTCTCAAGATGGATATCGAGGGGGCCGAGCTGGACCTGCTCGAACACATGCAGGCCGAAAACCTGTTCGATCTCGTGGGCTTGACCGTCGCCGAAACCCACGAGAACAAGTTCCGCGACCTGCGCCCGCGTTTCGCCGCCCTGCGCGAGGCCGTGTCCGCCGACCACCCCGTCACCCGCGTCAACCTCGACTGGATCTGAACGATGCCCGATCTCCTCCTCGAACTCTTCTCCGAGGAAATCCCCGCCCGGATGCAGGCCCGCGCCGCGGACGACCTGAAGCGGCTGGTGACTGACGGTTTGGTCGAGGCGGGGCTGACCTATGCCTCGGCCGGGGCCTTCGCCACGCCGCGGCGGCTGGTCCTGACGCTCGAAGGCTTGAGCGCGCAAAGCCCCACCACTCGAGAGGAGCGCCGCGGCCCGCGCACCGACGCGCCCGAAAAGGCGATCGAGGGCTTCCTGCGCGGGGCAGGGGTGACGAAAGACCAACTCGAGGTGCGCCCCGACAAGAAGGGCGACGTCTATTTCGCCGTGATCGAACGCGCGGGCCGCAGCGCGCCCGAGATCATCGCCGAGGTCGTCCCGCGGGTGATCCGCAATTTCCCTTGGCCCAAGTCGATGCGCTGGGGCGCGGGCAGCCTGCGCTGGGTGCGCCCGCTCCACTCCATCCTTTGCCTGCTGTCGGATGAAGCCGGGTCCGAGGTTGTCCCCTTCGACGTCGATGGTATCGCAGCGGGCGACACCACCGAAGGGCATCGCTTCATGGCGCCGGGCCGGTTTTCCGTCGCGAATTTCGCTGATTACGAGGCGAAGCTGAAGCGCGCGCGTGTCATGCTCCGCGCCGAGGAGCGCGCCGAGCACATCCGCCACGAGGCCGAGCAGATGGCCTTTGCAAGCGGCATGGAGCTGGTCGAGGACAAGGGCCTTCTGGCCGAGGTCGCGGGGCTGGTGGAATGGCCCGT
>CAZVQL010000150.1:0-7745 GCA_964629305.1 uncultured Roseicyclus sp. | reverse complement strand
CATCCCGTTCAGTGCCAGTTTCATCCGCTCTCGGATCACCCCGTCCAGCGCGCCGACAAAGGCCGTGCCGTCGAGATAGGTCTTCGACACGTCGATATATTCCACGATCCGCGGCGCGTTGCCCGACAGCTCGACCAGCGAGCCGTTGGCCGCCACGATCCCGGTCATCCCCTTGGAGAGCGCCAGCTGCGCATGTTCGCGCAGGTGGCGGTATTCGCCGTGGTTGGGGATCAGGATGCGCGGGCGCAGGATGTCGTGCATCGCCTCGAGGTCCGGGCGGTTGGCGTGGCCCGAGACATGGTAGAACCCGTGGCTGTCGTCGATCACGTCGACGCCCTTTTCGGCCAGCGCGTTCTTGATGCGGGCGACGCCCACTTCGTTGCCGGGGATCGTCTTGGAGGAAAACAGGAACATGTCCCCCTCCTTCAGCTCGTGGCCGAGATAGGTGCCGCGGCTGAGCGAGGCCGAGGCCGCGCGGCGTTCGCCCTGGCTGCCCGTCACGATCAGCATCAGGTTCTCGCGCGGCACATCCAGCGCGTCTTCGGGGCTGAGCGTGCGGGGGAAGTTCGTCAGAACGCCCGATTCCTCACCGGCCGAAACCATGCGCTTCATCGCGCGCCCCATCAGGCAGACGGAGCGGCCATTGGCGACAGCCGCATCGGCCAGCGTCTTCAGCCGCGCGATGTTCGAGGCAAAGGTCGTGGCGACGACCATGCCCTTTGCGCCCGCGATCAGCTCTCCGATCGGTTCGGGCAGCTGGCTTTCCGAGCGGCCCGCGTGGCGATTGAAGACATTGGTCGAGTCGCAGATGTAAGCCAGCACGCCATCGGCGCCGATCTGGCCCCACAGTTCGGGGTCGAAGGGTTCGCCCACCACCGGGTCGCGGTCGATCTTGAAGTCGCCCGAATGCACCACGCGCCCCTCGGGTGTGTCGATCACGAGCGCGGAGGCCTCGGGGATCGAGTGGCTGACGGGCGCGAACTGCACCGTGAAGGGACCGGCCTTGACCGCCTCGGGCCAGACGGGGGCCGTGCGCACCTGTTCGATGCTGTGGCCCGCCTCCTCCAGCTTGCGCGTGGCGTGGACGGCGGTGAAGCGGCGGCAATAGACCGGCGCGCGGAGTTGGCCCCAGAGATGGCCCACCGCGCCCACGTGATCCTCGTGCGCGTGGGTGATGAAGATGCCGTCGATCCGGTCGCGCCGCTCGTGCAGCCAGGCGATATCGGGCAGGATCACGTCGACGCCCGGCTGGCCGTCCATGTCGGGGAAGGCCACGCCAAGGTCCACGACGATCAGCCGCTCCTTGCCCGCGGGGCCGTAGCCGTAGACATAGCAATTCATCCCGATCTCCCCCGCGCCTCCGAGGGGGAGGTAGATCAGCCGGTTCCGGTCGGTCATATGGCGCCTTGGTCCTTGTTGTAGTCGTGGATGACCGTCAGGCCATGCATGGTCAGATCATCTTCGATCCGGTCAAATAGCACATCGCCCTGCGAGAACAACGAGGCAAGCCCCCCCGTCCCGATGATGCGCATGGGGCGCTCGTGCTCGGCGCGGATGCGGTCGCAGATGCCGCGCACAAGGCCCACGTAGCCCCAGAACACACCCGACTGCATGCACGCAACCGTATTCGTGCCGATCACCCTTTGGGGCTTGGTCACGTCGACATGCGGCAGGGCGGCGGCGGCGTGGTGCAGCGCCTCGAGGCTCAGGTTCACGCCGGGTGCGATCACGCCGCCCACATAGGCCCCGTCATGGGCCACGACGTCGAAGGTCGTCGCGGTGCCGAAATCCACCACGATCAGGTCGCCGCCATGCCGGTCGAAGGCGCCCGCGGTGTTCACCAGCCGGTCGGGGCCCACCTGCGTGCCCTCGTCCACGCGGGGCGGATGCGGCAGCAAGCAATCGGGCCTGCCCACGACAAGCGGGCGACAGCCGAAATAGCGGTCACACAGGACGCGCAGGTTGAACACGACGCGCGGCACGGTCGAGGACAGGATGCACTCGGTGATGTCGACGGCCAGCTTGTGATGCGCCATGAGCGTCGAGAACCAGACGAAATACTGGTCCGCGGTGCGGGTATGTTCGGTCGAGGTGCGGAAGGTCGCGATAAACCCGTCACCGTCCCAGACGGAAAAGACCGTGTTGGTGTTGCCGCAGTCGATGCAGAGAAGCATGGCCCCTTCCCCCCCCGTCAAAAGAAGATATCGGCCGCCGCGATGCGCTGCGGGCCCTTCGCCGTTTCCAGCACGAGATGCCCGTCGCTGTCCACGTCGGTGAAGCGGCCCACGGTCTCGTCGCGCGCGGTGCGGGCGGTGATCGTCTCACCCAGCCGGGCAGCATGGGCGAGCCATTCGGTGCGGATGGGCGCGAAGCCGTAGGTGGTGAACTGCCGTTCCCACCGGTCATAGGCGGGGGCGAGCAGGTCGAGGAAATCCTCGGGCGTGATGGTGACGCCCGTCTCGGCCTTCAGGCTGACGGGCAGCACCGCCCCCGGCTCGACCTCGGCGGCGGCAGGGGCCGCGGCGAGGTTGACGCCGATGCCGATGATCAGGCTGTCGATCCGACCGCCCGCGCCGATGCTCTCCAGCAGGATGCCGGCAACCTTGCCGCCGTTCAGAAGAACGTCATTGGGCCATTTGAGCGACAGCGCCGCCTCTGGCGCGCCTGCCGCGAGAAACGCGTCGCGAAGCGCCAGCGCGGCGACGAAACTGCGCAATGCGGCGTGGCCGGGCGCGCCCTCGGGGCGCAGCACGAGCGAGGCCGCGAAATTGCCGGGTGGATTGGCCCAGGCCCGCCCGCGCCGACCCCGCGCGGCGGTCTGTTCCAGCGCGCAAATCCAGGTGGGGCCGGAGAGAGAGGGCGCCTGACGCGCGCCCTCGGCCATGGTGCTGTCGGTTGAGGGCAGGACCTGACGGCCCACGCCCGCGGGCCAGTCCGCCACCCTAGCGGACCAGGGTTTCGGCGGCGGCCGCCGCCATGCCTTCGAGGCCCAGCAGGTTGACGCCCGGCAACCAGGCCAGCGCGATCAGCGCGGCCATCGCCATCAGGCCGCCGTATTGCAACACGCCCATCCGGCCATCCAGCCCCTCGCGGTCTTCGCCGAAATACATCAGGTAGACGATGCGCAGGTAGTAATAGGCCCCGATCACCGAAGCGATGACGCCCGCGATGGCAAGCCACGCCATGCCGGCCTCGACCGCGGCCCAGAGGACCGCGTATTTCCCGAAGAAACCCACCATCGGCGGCACGCCCGCAAGGCTGAACATCAGGACCAGAAGCGCCATTGCCTTGGTCCCCTCGCGGCTGGCGAAGCTCGACAATGCGCTGATTTCCGTGACCGCGCGGCCATCCTTTTCCATCGACAGGATGAAGGCAAAGGTGCCGATGTTCATCGTCACGTAGATCGCCATGTAGATCAGCATCGCCTCGACCCCCTGCTGGGTGCCTGCGGCAAGGCCCATCAGGGCAAAGCCCATGTGGGAGATCGAGGAATAGGCCATCAGGCGCTTGATGTCGGTCTGTCCGATCGCGGCGATCGCACCGAGGAACATGGAGACGACGGCGAGGAAAGCCACGATCTGCTGCCAATCGCCCACCGCGCCGCCAAAGGCGTCATGCACGACGCGGGCGAACAGCGCCATGGCGGCGACCTTGGGCGCGGTGGCGAACAGCGCGGTGATGGGCGTGGGCGCACCCTCGTAGACATCCGGCGTCCACATGTGGAAGGGCGCGGCCGAGACCTTGAAGGCAAGACCCGACATGACGAAGACAAGGCCGATCAGAAGGCCCACCGGCATCTCGCCCGCGGTCGCCGTCTCGATGATGCCAGAGAAAAGCGTCGTGCCCGCGTAGCCGTAGACCAGCGACGCGCCATAAAGCAGAAGGCCCGAGGAGAGCGCGCCGAGGATGAAGTATTTCAGGCCCGCTTCCGTCGAGCGTACGCTGTCGCGCCTGAGCGAGGCAACGACGTAAAGCGCCAGCGATTGCAGCTCGAGCCCCATGTAGAGCGCCATCAGGTCGCCCGCCGAGACCATCATCATCATGCCGATGACGGCCAGCGTGACGAGGATCGGGTATTCGAAGCGCAGAATGTCGGTGCGCGCCATCCGGTCGATGCCGATCAGCAGGACCGCCGCCGCGGACAGAAGGATCGTCACCTTGGCGAAGCGCGCGAAGGCGTCGTCGACGAACATGCCACCAAAGGCTTCCCGCGTGCCGTTGCCCGTGACGCCAATGTAGAAGGCCATCACGACGAACAGGATCGCCGTGCCCCATGTCAGCGCGGGCGCAAGCCCGTCCTTCGAGGTGTAGACCGCCCCCAGAAGCGCACCCATGGCAAACAGGGCAAGGACGATCTCGGGGATCAGGATGGCAAGGTCGGAACCGATCATTGGCTTACCTCGGCACTCGCGGCGAACTGGCTATCGGCCGAATGGGCCGCCAGCGCCGTGTCGTATTGCGAAACGAGCGCCTCGACCGAGGGGCCGATCATGTCGGTCACAAGGCTTGGGTAGACGCCCAGAAGAAGGGTCATGACGATGAGAGGCGCAAAGATCGCGCGCTCGCGCCGGTCCATGTCGGTGATCGACTTCAGGCTCTCCTTGATCAGGTCGCCGAAGACGACCCGGCGGTAGAGCCAAAGCGCGTAGCAGGCCGACAGGATCACGCCGGTCGCGGCGAAGACGCCGACCCAGGTGTTGACCTGGAAGACACCGATCAGCGTCAGGAATTCGCCAACGAAGCCCGAGGTGCCCGGCAGGCCCACGTTCGCCATGGTGAAGAGCATGAAGATCGCCGCATAGGCCGGCATCCGCACGACGAGGCCGCCGTAGGCGTCGATGTCGCGCGTGTGCATCCGGTCGTAGATCACGCCCACGCAGAGAAAGAGCGCGCCCGAGATGAAGCCGTGGCTGATCATCTGGAAGATCGCGCCGTCGACGCCTTGCTGGTTCGCCGCGAAGATGCCCATGGTGACAAAGCCCATGTGTGCGACGGACGAATAGGCGATCAGCTTCTTCATATCCTCCTGCACCATCGCGACGAGCGAGGTGTAGACGATGGCGATGACGCTCAGCCACAAGACCAGCGGCGCCATGATGTCCGAGCCCACGGGGAACATCGGAAGCGAGAAGCGCAAGAAGCCGTAGCCGCCCATCTTCAAGAGGATCGCGGCCAGCACGACCGAGCCCGCGGTGGGCGCCTGAACGTGCGCGTCGGGCAGCCAGGTGTGGACCGGCCACATCGGCATCTTCACCGCGAAGCTCGCGAAGAAGGCCAGCCAGAGCAGCGTCTGCATCCCACCTGCGATCTGCCAACCCATGATCGACATCGGACCTGCGTCGAACTGGTGATTGAGCAGCGTCGGGATGTCGGTGGTGCCCGCATCCACATACATCGCAATCATCGCGACCAGCATCAGGACTGAGCCGAGGAAGGTGTAGAGGAAGAACTTGAAGGACGCATAGATGCGGTCCTTGCCGCCCCAGATGCCGATGATCAGGAACATCGGGATCAGGCCCGCCTCGAAGAACAGGTAGAACAGCACCATGTCGAGCGCCACGAAAACGCCGATCATCAGCGTTTCCAGCACCAGCATCGCGATCATGTATTCCTTCACGCGATGCGTGACGCCCCAGCAGGACGCGATGGTGATGGGCATCAGGAACGTGGTCAGCAGCACGAACAGCACCGAGATGCCGTCGACGCCGACCTTGTAGTTCAGCCCGAAAAGCCACTCGGTCTCTTCGACCAGCTGGAAGCCGGTGTTGTTGGGATCGAACTCCACCAGGATCGCGAGCGAGATCAGGAAGGTGCCGAGCGTGCTGTAAAGCGCCACGCGCTTGGCACCCAGCTGGGCCGCGGCATCATCGCCGCGCAGGAACACGGCCAGCACGATGGCCGAGACGAGCGGCAGGAAGGTGACGATGGAAAGCAGGTTGTTCAGCATGATCGTGCCTTAGCCTCCGGCCCGAAGCGTCACCCAGGTGACGAGGATCACGATCCCCAGCACCATGGCGAAGGCATAGGTGAAGATGTACCCGGACTGCGCCCGGCCCGCGAGGCGGGTGAAGAAGGGGATGATCCCCAGCGCCAGCCCGTTGATCCCCCCGTCGATGATAGACCCGTCCCCGCCCTTCCAGAGCGTGCGGCCCAGCCAGCGCGCGGGCTTCACGAAGAGGAAGTCGTAGATCTCGTCGAAGTACCACTTGTTCAGAAGGAACAGGTAGAGCGGGCGCTGCGCCGCCGCGAGGCGGCCCGGAAGCGAGGGGTTCAGGATGTAGAACCAATAGGCGGTCAGGAAGCCGATGATCATCGCGAAGAAGGGGCTCCACTTGACCCAGGTGGGCACGTAGTGGGCTTCGTTCAGGATGTCATTGTCGGGGGCCGCGTGGATCGCGCCCTCGCCCGGCGGGCTGGTGAAGACATAGTGGTGATCGGAGCCGTGACCGCCCTCGGCCGCGGCCTCGCCATGGGTGTCCGTCGCGCCATGGGCCGCCTCTTCGCCTCCGTGGCCGCCCTCGGCGTAGGTGTCGACGTATTCAACCCCGAAGAAGGTGGCGACCTGGTCGGTCTTGCCGAAGAAGCTGTTGTACCAGACGACACCGGCAAAGACCGCGCCCACCGCCAGAACGCCCAGCGGCACCAGCATGGTCCAGGGGCTTTCATGCGCGTGGTCGTGCGTGTGCTTGTTGCCCCGCGCCTCGCCGAAGAAGGTCAGGAACATCAGACGCCACGAGTAGAAGCTGGTGAACATCGCCGCCACGATCAGCGCCCAGAAGGCGAAGCTGCCCAGCTGGCCCCCGAAGGCAAAGGCGCTCTCGACCACCGCGTCCTTCGAGAAGAAGCCGGCGAAACCGAAATAGGTGGTCGGGATGCCGACGCCGGTGATGGCCAGCGTGCCGATCATCATCGCCCAGAAGGTCAGCGGGATCTTCTTCCTGAGCGCACCGTAGTTCCGCATGTCCTGCTCGTGGTGCATCGCGTGGATGACCGAGCCTGCGCCAAGGAAAAGCATCGCCTTGAAGAAGGCGTGGGTGAGCAGGTGGAACATCGCGACCGAGTAGACGCCGACGCCTGCGGCCACGAACATGTAGCCCAGCTGCGAACAGGTCGAATAGGCGATCACGCGCTTGATATCGTTCTGCACCAGGCCCACGGTCGCCGCGAAAAACGCGGTAATCGCCCCGATGATGATGATGAAGGCACCCGCCGTGGGGGCGTACTCGATCACCGGCGACATGCGGCAGACAAGGAACACGCCCGCCGTCACCATGGTTGCGGCATGGATAAGCGCCGAGACCGGCGTCGGACCTTCCATCGCGTCGGGCAACCAGGTGTGGAGCAGCAGCTGCGCCGATTTCCCCATCGCGCCGATGAAGAGCAGGAAGGCGATGGTCTCGGCCGCGTTCAGCTGCATCCCGAGGAAGGAGATGCTCATCTCGGCCAGCTCCGCGCCCATCGGCAGGATCACGTCGAACTGGATCGAATCCGTCATCCAGAAGAGCGCGAAGATGCCTAGAAGGAACCCGAAGTCGCCCACCCGGTTCACGATGAAGGCCTTCATCGCGGCGGCCCCTGCGGACGGTTTGCGGTAGTAGAACCCGATCAGCAGGTAGGAGGCCACGCCGACCCCTTCCCAGCCGAAGAAAAGCTGCAGAAGGTTATCGGCCGTCACCAGCATCAGCATGGTGAAGGTGAAGAACGACAGGTAGGCAAAGAACCGCGGCCGGTAGCTTTCGCCTTCC
>CAZVQL010000149.1:0-7791 GCA_964629305.1 uncultured Roseicyclus sp. | reverse complement strand
CGCCAGCCGGTTGAGCACCAGCCCCAGAAGCGCCAGCCAGTAAAGCCCCAGCGCTGCCGCGCCCGCCGCGGCCAGCCCCACGGCGCAGCCCGCCAGCGTCAGCTGGTCGGCGCGCACCCCGCGCGCGGCCAGCCACTGGCCCGGCGGGGCCAGCAGGCGGCGTTGCAGGGGCAGGATGGCAGAGTCGATCATGTGCCAGCTTTTGCCGCAGCGACCGGGCCGGTCAATTCCAGACGGTTCACCTTGTCGTCAGCCCTCGATCTCGGCGATCAGCACCGGCAGTGCGCCGAGGTCCACGATCTCGTGAAACCGCGCGTGCCCCTCGGGCGCGTCGGCGTGTTCCAGCTCCCACGTCAGGCCGTGGGGGACGAAGACACCCCAGGACCCGGCCTCGAGCGCGGGGCGTACGTCGGACTTCATCGAGTTGCCGACCATCATCGCGCGGTCCGCGCCGTCGCCGTGGCGGGCAAAGGCGGTCTCGTAGGTGGCGCGCGTCTTCTGGCTGACGATCTCGACCGCGTCGAACATATCGCCCAGGCCCGATTGGGCCAGCTTGCGCTCCTGGTCCAGCAGGTCGCCCTTTGTGATGAGAACCAGCCGGTGGGACGAGGCCAGCCGCTCAACCACGTCGCCTGCGTGGGGCAAAAGCTCGATCGGATGTGACAGCATCTCTTGCCCGGCCGACAGGATCTCGCCGATCACGGTGGCGGGCACGCGACCGTCCGTCACCTCGATCGCGGTCTCGATCATCGACAGCATGAACCCCTTGATCCCGAACCCGTAGTGGCCAAGGTTCCGCCGCTCGGCCTCGAGCAATCGCGCGTGCAGGTGATCGGCCTCGGCATGGTCGGCCAGAAGCTCGGCGAAGCGCGCCTGCGTGAGGCGGAAGAACGCCTCGTTCTGCCACAACGTGTCGTCGGCATCGAAGCCGATGGTGGTCAGGCGGGAAACCATCGACGGAACGCCCCTCTTTTCTGAATCGCCATCTGCCTTATATAGTGCCGCCATGCGCAGGCCACCCGTGGCCCCAAGCGGAATGGAGACGCGATGCAGACCGACCGCTGGCGGATGATGGCGGACAAGCCCAAGGACGAGGGCGAAACCAACGTCATCACCAAGACCAAGCCGAAGACGCAGCGCCCGCCGATGTACAAGGTGCTGCTGCTGAACGACGACTACACGCCGATGGAATTCGTCGTGCACGTTCTCGAGCGGTTTTTCGGCGTGTCGCACTCCCAGGCGGTCGAGATCATGCTCACCGTCCACAAGAAGGGCGTTGCCGTGGTCGGCGTCTTCTCCTACGAGATCGCGGAAACCAAGGTGGCGCAGGTGATGGACTTCGCCCGGCGCAACCAGCACCCGCTGCAATGCACGATGGAGAAAGAGGACTGAAGCGCATGTCGCGAAAAAGTGGGAACCGGTTTTTCGCTTCCCGGACATGCTGCACGAAAACAGTCCTTTCCTGCGCCGATGACCCCTGACAGATGGACCCTAGCACTGGAGGCGGGCGAGTTTGCCCTGCCTGATGGCCCCTGCCTCGTGATGCGGGCGCGCGGCGATGGCGATTTCGCGTCGCTTGGAACCGTCCATTGCGTGCAGGGCTTCGCGCCCGACCATGACCTGCTGGCTGCCCGCGGGCTGACCGTGACGCCGGATCTGCCCGAGGGCGAAAGCTTCGGCGCGGCGCTGGTGCAGATCGTCAAGGCCAAGGCCGGGACGCTCGGCAGCATCGCCGAGGCGCTCGGCGCGCTCCGCCCCGGTGGCCTTCTGATGGTCGACGGCCAGAAGGAAGAGGGGATCGAGGCGATCATCAAGGCGCTGAAGGGTGTCTTCGAGATCGACGGCACCTTTTCCAAGGCGCATGGCAAGCTCGTGTGGCTCACCCGGCCTGAGACGCTGCCCGAGGCGGTGATCGACTGGATGCCCGAACCCGTCGAGACCGAGGAGGGCTACCTGACCGTCCCCGGCGGCTTCTCTGCCGACGGGCCGGATCGCGGGTCCGAGTTGCTGGTCGCACTGGTGCCCGAGCTGACGGGCCGTGTGGCCGACCTCGGCGCAGGCTGGGGCTACATCGCGGGCGAGGTGCTGGCCGAGCAGGAGGGGATCGAGACGCTCGACCTGATCGAGGCAGACCACGCCATGCTGCAGGCCGCCGCCGCCAATATCGACGACGACCGCGCGCGGTTCCACTGGGCCGACGTGACCCGCTTCGAGCCCGAGGCACCCTATGACGCGATCCTCGCCAACCCGCCCTTCCACACCGGCCGTCGCGCCGACCCGTCGCTGGGGCGCGCCTTCATCGCGGCAGCGTCCCGGATGCTGAGCCCGCGGGGGCGTTTTTTCATGGTGGCGAACCGCCATCTGCCCTATGAAGACGCCCTGAAGGCCGCATTCGGAACCGGGCGGCTTCTTGGGGAACTCGAAGGCTACAAGATCTACGAGGCGGCGAAGCCGAAACGGTAAGCGCCGGCATCCGGGGACCAGATCCAACACATGACACTTTCGATTCAGGGCAAGACCGCCATCGTGACGGGCGCCGCCAACGGCGTCGGCCTCGCCATCGCGCGGCATTTCGTGGACCGCGGCGCAAAGGTGATGTTCGCCGACCGCGACAAGGCGCGGCTGGCCGACGAATGCGGCGAGATCGCCGAGGATGACCAGGGCCAGGTGCAGTATTTCGCGGGCGACCTGCGCGAGAAGCTGACGATCGAGAACCTCGTTTCGGCCACGGTCGATGCGTTCGACGGGATCGACATCCTGGTGAACGCTAGCCGTCAGGTGATGACGACCGATCCGCTCGACCCCGCCGACACCTCGGTCGAGACGCTGCTCGAGCAGAACATGTTCACCGCGCTCAGGCTCAGCCAGGCGGTGGCCAAGCGCATGATCGCGCGCGCCGAAGAGGAAGAGCGCGAGGGCGACGGGGCGATCGGCTCCATCATCAACGTGTCGTCCATCGCCGCGCGGCGCACGCACCCCGACCTCATGGCCTATTCGATCAGCGCCGCGGCGCTGGACCAGGCCACCCGCAGCCTTGCCGTGGCGCTGGCGCCGCATCGCATCCGGGTGAACGGGGTCGCCTTCGGTTCGCTCATGTCAGCGAGCCTGAAGGATTCACTCAACGAGACCTCGGGCCTGCGTGAGGAAATCCGCCAATGCACGCCCATGGGCCGCATCGGCTCGGCCCGCGAGGTGACGGGCGCGGTCCAGTTCCTGGCGTCCGAAGGCGCGGGCTTCGTCACGGGCGAGGTGATCACCGTGGACGGTGGCCGGACGTTGCTCGACAACGTGACCGTGGCGGCGCACTGACGCGACAAAAGAAAAACCCCGCCACGAGGGGCGGGGTTTCGCAGGGCAGAGGCCGCGCCGCGTCTCAGCGGCGGTCGTCCTCTTCATCCTCGTCGTCGTCGTCGCCCGCGGGCAGGTTGAACAGGCTCTCGGCGTCATACTGGCGCTCGGGCTTGTCCTCTTCCTCGTCCGACCCGCCAAGCGAGAAGGTCTCGAGCCCCGAGATCGCCGTCGGCATCTTCGGCTCGGGCTCCATCCCGAGGCTCTGCTCGGTCGAGACCAGCTTCATGCGCTCGTCATCGGTCATCACCTCGCCGTCCTTCGCCTTCTTGGCGTTGGCCTTCTGCACGGCGGCGTCCAGTTCGGACTGCTTGCAGAGGCCGAGCGCTACAGGGTCGATCGGCTGGATGTTGTTGATGTTCCAATGCGTCCGCTCGCGGATGGTCTGGATCGTCGGCTTGGTGGTGCCCACCAGCTTCGAGATCTGGCCGTCGCTGAGTTCCGGGTGGAACTTGACCAGCCACAGGATCGAAGCCGGCCGGTCCTGGCGCTTCGAAAGCGGCGTGTACCGCGGGCCGCGGCGCTTTTCCTCGCCGACGGCGGCGGGGTTGAACTTGAGCTTCAGGGTATAGGCCGGATCGGCCTCGCCCTTGTCGATCTCTTCCTGCGTCAGCTGGTTGTTCACGATCGGGTCAAAGCCCTTCACGCCCTGGGCCACGTCGCCATCGGCGATGCCCTGCACCTCGAGCTCGTGCAGGCCGCAGAAATCGCCGATCTGCTTGAAGCTGAGCGTGGTGTTGTCCACCAGCCAGACGGCGGTGGCCTTGGCCATGATCGGTTTGTTCATCGTGATCCGTCCTTCAGAAATGCCTCATCCCCTGCCGGGCGGGCCGGCGGCGGAGGGGTCTCCGCCATTCCTCGATTTCGGGGAAGTCGCGGCGTATATAGGCGCGAGCGACGCAAGAGGGAAGAGGAAATGAAGCGGTTGGTGTTGGTGTTGATCTGGCTTGCGGGCGCGGCCTCGGCCGAGGGCGAGCGGGCCGGCGTGTTCGACTACTACGTGCTGTCGCTCAGCTGGACGCCCAGCTGGTGCGCCCTGGAGGGGGACGATCGCGGCTCGCCGCAATGCGATGCCGGGCAGGGATACGGCTTCACGCTCCACGGCCTCTGGCCGCAGTATGATGAGGGGTGGCCCAGCTTCTGCCCCACGTCCGAGCGCCCGCCCTCGCGCGCCATGACGGGTGAGATGGTGGATATCATGGGGTCCTCGGGCCTGGCCTGGCACCAGTGGCGCAAGCACGGCACCTGCACGGGTCTGTCGGCGGAAGACTACTACCGCCTGTCGCGGCTCGCCTACGAACGCGTCGCGCGGCCCGAGCTTCTGCGCCGGTTGGACCGCGAGGTGCGCCTGCCCGCCGAGGTGATCGAGGAGGCCTTTCTCGAGGAGAACCCCGCGTTTGCCGACGAGATGATGACCGTCACCTGCCGTGCGGGCCGCGTGCAGGAGGTGCGCCTGTGCCTGACGCGCGAGCTGGAGCCGCGGGACTGCGGACGCGACGTCGAGCGTGACTGCACCCTCAGCGAGGCGATCTTTCCGCCGATGCGCTGAGGGGCCGCTACGCGCCCTCCCAGCGGCGCAGCATCCAGTACCACTGGTCGGGGTTGGCGCGGATGCGCGCCGACAGGCTGTCGTTGAAGGCGCGGGTCATCGCGACGGGGTCGCCATGGGGGATCGGCGCCTCGAAAACCACGTCGAAGGAATGGCGGTCCCCGGCCCGGATGCCATAGGCCGGAATCATCGGCAGGTCGTATTTCAACGCTAGTTCCGCCGCCGACAGCGAGGTCAGCGCGTCATGCCCCAGGAACGGCAAGGGCACCCCCGCCGGCGCCTTCTCGTCCAGCAGGATCGACACGATCCCGCCCGCGCGCAGGTGGCGGACCAGTGCCATCGTCCCGCGGCGCCCGGTGGCGAAGATCGGCAGGCCAGCGGCCTCGATCCCGGCGCGAAGGCGACGCTCGTAATGCCGGTTCTTGTGCGGGCGATAGACCGCGCCGCTTTCCATCCCGTGCATCTTGATGACGGCGCGCACCGCCTCCCACTGGCCGAAATGGCCTGAGACGATGATCGCCCCCCGTCCCGCGGCCTGCGCCGCCTTCAGCGTGGCAAGGCCGGGGCCCGAGACGTGGAAGCGGTGGTGGCGTGTCTGGAACTCGGCGTCGTGGTAGATCTCGAAAAGGGTCTGGCCCATCTGGCGACCCATCTCGCGGCCCAGCCGGGCCCGCGCGGCGCGCGGCATCTGGGGAAAGACGCGCAGCGCCTCGCGGTCGAACCGCGTCTGGGCGGGGGGGAACCAGCGCATCACCGCCTCGAGCGTCGCGCCAAGACCTTCGGAGCGGTCCTCGAAGCTGCGCCCGCGCAGGGCGGTCAGCGCCGACCAGAGCGGCAGGTAGCGGGCGTGATGAAGGACAGAGCGCAACGGGGCGTACAGCATGTCACTGTATGGGCGGCTTTGATGTCACCGCCAATCGAAAACGCACGGCTGACGGCGGCCGAGGGTGCGACCCGACGTCCGCACGTCCCATGCGGGCGGTTCGCCTTCACCGGTTTGCGCCCGCCCCATCGGGCCGGGGCTCCGCCCTTCCGGTCGCCGAAAGGTCCACTGGACCTTTCGCCGGTGACTGCGTCACCGGTTCGCGCCCGGAACCCACAATACGTCGTCCTTGCCGTCGTTGTTGGCGATCCGGCCCGCGACGAAAAACCAGTCCGACAGGCGGTTGAGGTACTTCACCCCCTCCGCGTTGATCGATTCGACCGTGCCCAACTCCACGCTCATCCGCTCGGCGCGGCGCGCGACGGTGCGGCAGACATGCAGATGCGCCGACAGCGGCGATCCACCGGGCAGGATGAAACTGCGCAACGGCTCCAGCCGCGCGTTCATCGCGTCGATCTCGGCCTCCAGCCGCGCGACCTGTTCGGCGATGATGCGCAGCGCGGGGTATTCCCGCTCACCGTCCTTTTCCATGTTCGGCGTGCACAGGTCCGCACCCAGGTCGAAGAGGTCGTTCTGGATCGCCTTGAGTTGCTCGGCCATCTCGCCCGTCGCATGCAGCCGCGCCACGCCAAGTGCGGCGTTCAGCTCGTCCACCGTGCCATAGGCCACGACACGCGCGGAATGCTTCGCCACCCGGCTGCCGTCGCCCAGCGCTGTCTCGCCCGCGTCACCGGTGCGCGTGTAGATCTTGTTCAATACCACCATGTCTCAGCCCCCCGACTGGCTACGGACGAAGACGAAGAGCATGATCAGCACCACCGCCCCGAATTGCGCGATCAGGCGCCAACGCATGAACTTGTTCGATTCCTTCGCCGCTTCCGCCGTTCCCTTGCGGAACGAGTTGATGCCCAGAAGCAGGATGACCAGCACCGCAAGGCAGGCCAGAAGCGCGATGATCAAAAGGGGGTCTTCCACTGTCTTTTCCTTCCGTCCGTCCGAGGCCCGGAGCCTAGCGCGCCCGCGCCAAAAGGCTAGAGCCGGTCGATGATCCGATCCTGCACCGCATAGGGCAGGATCCGCGTCAGCACCGCCGCCACGTAGGCAGGCAGCGTGATGTAGTAGCGTCGCCGTGGCCGGGGGCTTTCCAGCGCGTGGACCAGTTTCTTCACCACCGCCTCCGGCCCCAGCTCGAACAGGTCACGCCCGGCTTCGCGGCGGGCCGTCCATTTCGTGCGGTAGAAATCCGCATGCCGCGACGCCTCGGGGTCGATCCAGCGATCGAACTGCGCCATCGACCGGTCGCGGAACCCAGATGTCACCGGCCCCGTGTTCAAGATCGAGACGTGGATGCCCGTCCCACGCAGCTCGACCCGCATGGTGTTCGTCAGCCCCTCCAGCGCGTGTTTCGTCGCCACATAGGCCGCACGCCATTTCAGCGCCGTGAACCCCACGACCGAGGAATGTTGCACGATCCGCCCAGCCCCCTCGGCGCGCATGTGCGCGATGGCAAGGCAGGTCAGCTCATGCAACCCGAAGAGGTTCGAGGAAAACACCTCTTCCAGCGCGCCGCGGGGCAGGTCCTCGGCCGCGCCGGGCATCCCGTGGCCCGCGTTGTTGAACAGCGCGTCGATCCGCCCGCCTGCAAGCGTGACGGCCTCGGCCCAGCCTTGGACGATGCTGGCGCTGTCGTGGTGGTCGATGCGGACGGCGGCAAAGCCTTCGGCCTGCAAACGGGCGATATCCTCGGGCTTTCGCGCGGCAGCGATCACCGTCCAGCCGCGCGCGCGCAGGCTCTGGGCCGCGGCCGCGCCGATGCCTGACGAACACCCGGTGATGAGAACGCTCCGCGCCACCCCGGCACCTCCCTCTGCCCGTCCGTTGGCGACTGACTAGGGCAGGTCGCGCGGCGGGGCAACACGCGATGGGGCGAGACGCGAAGGATGCCCGAGTTGTGATAGGGACATCATATTGACCGGGGCAGCTGCATTCCTAAACTGGCAGCCAGCCCAAT
>CAZVQL010000148.1:0-7803 GCA_964629305.1 uncultured Roseicyclus sp. | reverse complement strand
GAGGGCGAACGCCTGCGGCTGCTGATCCGGGGGCCGGATTTCAACACCGGCGAGACGGCCGAGACGACGCTGGTCGTGGATGCGACCGGTGCCACCGCGGCTGAACGGCTGTCCAACAGCGGCCTGCTGCTTCTGCCCGAGGGGGACGTGATGCGCCTTGATGAGCCGATGTTCGGCACCGAGACGGCAGAGGCGCTGATCGACTTCGACTTCTACGCCGACAATCCGGTGACGCTGGCCTCGATCCAGGTCGCGCAGGACAGGATGCCCGAGCAGGTGTTCTACATCCCCGCGCTGCTGCTTCTGGGGCTGGTGATCATGCTGCAGCGCCGACGTCAGACCAAACCGGCCTTCTGAGGCCAGCGGAAAGGGACACTCCCATGTTCAAGACGGTTCTCTTGCCCATCGACCTCTCGGCGCCGCACAGCTGGTCCAAGGCGTTGCCCGCCGCGCTGCGCCTGCGCGACGCCGACGGCGGCGTGCTGCATGTTCTCACTGTTGTGCCCGACTTCGGCATGTCCGTCGTCGGCAGCTTCTTCGAGAGCGGGTTCGAGGAAAAGGCGTTGCACAAGGTCGGCGAGGCGATGACCGCCTGGGTGGCCCAGAACGTGCCCGACGAAGTCGAGGTGCATCCCCATGTCATGCATGGCCGCGTCTACGACCAGATCATCACCGCCGCCGACCGGCTTGATGTCGATGCCATCGTGATGGCCTCGCATACACCGGAGCTTTCTGATTACCTGCTCGGACCGAACGCGGCACGGGTCGTGCGCCACGCCCGGCAATCGGTCTTCGTGGTGCGGGGGGAGTGACGGCCATGGGCCATGTATTCGGACGCGGCACCGGCACCTTGCCTACGGCGGTGCGCGGCGAGGGTTGTTACCTCTACGATGCAGATGGGCGCGCCTATCTCGACGGGTCGGGCGGCGCGGCGGTGTCGTGCCTCGGCCATTCCGATGCGGGTGTACGCGCGGCGATCCACGAGCAGCTTGATCGCGTGGCCTTTGCCCACACCGGCTTTTTCACATCGGAGCCTGCCGAAGAGCTGGCCGACCTTCTGGTGGCCAACGCGCCCGAGGGGATTGACCGGGTTTACCTTCTGTCCGGCGGGTCCGAGGCGGTCGAGGCGGCGATCAAGCTTGCGCGGCAGTATGTCCTCGAGATCGGACAGCCGCAGCGCCACCGCCTGATCGCGCGGCGGCAAAGCTACCACGGCAACACGCTGGGCGCGCTGGCCGCGGGTGGCAACGCCTGGCGGCGAGAGAAATACGCGCCCCTGTTGGTCGAGACGCACCACATCGCGCCCTGTTTCGAATACCACGAGCGGCGTGACGACGAGACGCCCGAGGCTTATGGCCAGCGCGCCGCGAATGAGCTCGAGGCCGAGATCCTGCGCCTTGGCCCCGAAACGGTGATGGCCTTCATCGCCGAGCCCGTCGTCGGTGCGACTGCGGGCGCCGTGCC
The DNA here is from genome assembly GCA_964629305.1 of uncultured Roseicyclus sp. Classification (GTDB taxonomy): domain Bacteria; phylum Pseudomonadota; class Alphaproteobacteria; order Rhodobacterales; family Rhodobacteraceae; genus Roseicyclus. The sequence continues at coordinate 6,339 of CAZVQL010000148.1, read as the reverse complement.
TTCGGTTCCCGGCTATTTCCAGCGCATCCGCGAGATCTGCGACCGCTACGGCGTGCTGCTGATCCTGGACGAGGTGATGTGCGGGATGGGCCGGACCGGCACCCTGTTTGCCTGCGAGCAGGACGGGATCGCGCCCGACATCGTCACCATCGCGAAAGGGCTTGGCGCGGGCTACATGCCGATCGGCGCGATGCTCTGCACCGCCGCGATCTACGACGCGATCGCACAAGGCTCGGGCAGCTTCCAGCACGGCCACACCTACCACGCGCATCCGCTGTCGGCGGCGGCGGGCCACGCGGTGCTCCGCGCGCTCCTTGACCGCGATCTGATCACGCGCGTGCAGCGGCAGGGCGAGGCGCTCGATGCGGCGCTCAGGGCGCAATTCGGCCAGCACGCCCATGTCGGCGACATCCGGGGCAGGGGCCTGTTCCGCGCAATCGAGCTGGTCGAAGATCGCGCGACGAAGCGGTCCTTCGATCCGGCCCGGAAACTTCATGTCCGCGTGAAGAAAGCCGCGATGGACGAAGGATTGATCGTCTACCCGGCCGGCGGCACGGTGAACGGGCGCGACGGTGACCACGTGCTGATCGCGCCCCCCTTCATCATCGAGGACGCGCAGCTCGACGAGCTGGTCGGCAAACTGGGTCGCGCCGTGGAAAGGGCGCTTGCGTGACCTCGCGCCTTGCGCGGCTTCCGCGGATCATGCTCGCGCCGAACGGCGCGCGGCGCGGCAAGCGGGATCACCCGGCGCTGCCGCTGACCATCGCCGAGACGGTCGAGGCCGCTCGCGCCGCCTTTGTCGAAGGGGCCGAGGCGTTACATGCCCATGTCCGCGACGCGGACGGGCGCCACAGTCTCGACGCCGGTCTCTACCGTGAACTGATTGCCGAGATGTGGCGGGTCGTGCCCGACATGCCAGTGCAGATCACGACGGAGGCCGCCGGCATCTTCGGCCCCGAAGTGCAGCGGCAGGTGGTGCGCGACGTGCTCCCCGAAGGCGCCTCGGCCGCGCTGCGCGAGATCTGGCCGGGCGACGGACCCGACCCCGAGGCGCAGCAGTTCTACGCCTGGGCCGCCGAGGCGGGTATCCCGCTGCAGCACATCCTCTTCGACCTCCACGACGCCGGACGCCTGGTCGAACTGGTCACGCGCGGCGACATCCCGGGCCCGGTGCAGTGCATCTTCGTGCTTGGCGCCTACACGCCGCCGCGTGACGCCACCCCGGATGATCTACAGCCGTTCCTGACGGCGCTCGCACCGCTCGGGCCGTCTGTCGACTGGGCGGTCTGCGCCTTCGGCGGGCACGAGGCGGCTTGCCTGCAGGAAGCAGTGCGCCGAGGCGGCAAGGTCAGGATCGGCTTCGAGAACAACACCCTCGGCCCAGACGGCACCCCGGCTGATGACAATGCCGCACAAGTGCGCGCTCTTCGAATGATGATCTGAGACGCGGCGCCGCCACGTCTGTCATGCCCCGCTATGCCCTTGTTCCTTGAGAGGCGGTTCTCGCGCCTCATATCCGCCTGTCGCAAGGGGCGGTTCGATTCGACCCCGTGATCGGTCCCGCATCGCGGCCGTGCATTTCGCCGATCCGGTCGGCGCTGGCGCACCCGTTCTGCAAATGACGAGCCGCAATGCCATGTGCTACATACCGCGACACGTTCAGAGGCATGTGGAACCGGAACAGTGCTTGTTGTCTCCCACAACCCTTGGTTGGTACTGGCTTCCATCGCCGTTGCCATGATGGCCGGTTTCACTGGGCTGTCTCTAACGCGTGGCGCATCTGAGCATCCGGTTCAAAGGCGCAAACTCGTTGTCGCGATGTCCGCGGTCGCGCTTGGCGGCGGGATCTGGTCGATGCATTTCGTCGCGATGCTTGGCCTGCAACTGCCGTTTCCCTTCTACTACGACGCGTTGATCACCTTGATGTCGGCGCTGATCGCGATTCTGCTCGCGGGGCTTGCCTTGTTGGTTCTGCATTTCCGGCCGCGTTCCAAGAGGTCCATCATCCTGGCCGGTTCGATCCTCGGCATCGGTATCGTGCTGATGCATTTCGTCGGCATGTACGGGATGCAGGTCTGTCGCCCGCTGAACGGGATCGGAGACTATCTCGTCTCAACGGCCGCATCGGTGGTGCTGGCCAGTCTCGCGATTGCGGTCGCTTATGATCAAAGATCGAACAGGAACATCCTTGTCGGCACACTCTGTTTCGGCTTTGCGGTCGCGGCTGTTCACTATCTTGCAATCTGGCAGACGGGATTCGTCCTGTGGCCCGATGCGACCCCCGCCGCTGCCGGGCCTGCGCTGAGCAACCAGGTGCTCGCGATGGGTGTCACCGTCGCGGCCTTCCTGATCTGTAGTGCGTTCCTTTTGACCGGCGTTACGTTTTTCGAACCGCCGCGAACCGAGACGGTCGTGGCTGCGGATGCGTCGGGGAATGCGGCCACCGAAGCGGCAGAGTTCATCCAGCCGCAACCCGTTCGGGAAGAGCCTGTCGTCGCCCCCGGCGTACCCTATGAAAAGGACGGCCATACACAATTCGTGGCCCGCGCCGATATCGCGGCAATCCGTGCCGAGGGGCACTACACGATCATTTACGCCGGCCGCCGACGTCTGTTTTGCCCGTGGTCGATCACTGAAGCCGACGCACGCTTGTCTGATGCGGGCTTCATCCGCACGCATCGGAGTTACCTCGTCAATCCTGTCCATGTTTCGAGCTTTACCCGCCATAAGGACACAGGGACGCTGCTGTTCGAAGCGATCGACGATCGCCTGAAGATTCCTGTCAGCCGGTCCAAGATCGGCGCGGTGCGGGAGGCGCTTGGCGTCTGATTTCGCCATTCGCGCACGCATTTCGCAGTTCGTGCACGGTGATGCGCCATTCGCTTCATGTTATTGGAGGCGCGCGTCGCCTCCTCGACATAGTCCGCACGGCTGCGACATGCGGCCGCAGGGAGGACAACAGCAATGATACCAGCCGGGTTCGAGTATCACCGGCCGACGGATGTGGCGTCGGCTATCGAAATTCTGAAAACTCATGGAGACGAGGCGCGGGTCGTCGCAGGCGGTCACAGCCTGATCCCGATGATGAAGCTGCGCATGGCGGACCTCGGGCATCTGATCGACCTTCAGGACATCGACAGCCTGAAGGGGATCGAGATCGGAGCCGACACCGTTTCAATCGGTGCGATGGTCACGCAGCACGAACTGATCACGCATGCCGGCCTGCACGAGGTGCTGCCCATCATGCGCGAGGCAGCACTTCAGATCGCCGACCCGCAGGTGCGCTATGCGGGGACGGTCGGTGGCAATGTCGCCAACGGTGATCCTGGCAATGACATGCCCGGCCTCATGCAGTGCCTCGATGCTACCTACGAGGTTGAAGGCGCCGATGCCACGCGCAGGGTGAAAGCCCGCGACTTTTACCAGTCGGCCTATTTCACCGCTCGTGACGACGAGGAAATTCTCACGCGCATTTATATCCCTCGCCCAGCCGCGGGGTCCGGCTACGCGTACGAAAAGCAGAAGCGCAAGATCGGGGACTACGCGACGGCGGCTTGCGGTGCTCTGATCTCCATGGACGGTGGTACATGCACGCATGCATCCATCGCCATGACCAACCTGAGCGACACACCTGTGTGGTCCGAAGGCGCGGGAGCAGCCCTGATCGGTACGTCCTGTTCAAGCGATGACATAAGCGCGGCGGTCGCGGCCTGCCTCGAGGTCATCAACCCCATGCAAGACAATCGCGGACCGGTCGAATTCAAACGCCACGTTGCGGGGGTCATCATCCGCCGCGCCATCGAAAGGGCGGTCTCGCGCGCCTGATGCGCCGCGACACCGGGGAGGAACAAGCGATGAGCAAACAGCATTACCAGATCACCGTGAATGGCAAGGCGCGCGATGTGCTGGCCGAGCCACGGGAACTTTTGATCCACACGCTGCGCGAGCAGCTGGGCGTCAAGGGCCCGCATATCGGATGCGAGACATCCCACTGCGGCGCCTGCACCGTCGATATGGACGGAAAGTCGGTGAAGGCCTGTACGGTCTTCATCGCACAGGCCAACGGGGCCGACATCACCACGGTCGAGGGGCTTGTGAACCCTGACGGCAGCCTCGGCGTGATCCAGGAGATGTTCCGCGAACACCACGGGCTTCAGTGCGGCTATTGCACGCCCGGCATGATCACGCGGGCGCACCGCCTTCTGCAGGAAAACCCGACACCGACCGAGGAAGAGGTCCGCTTCGGCATCGCCGGCAACCTCTGCCGCTGCACGGGGTATCAGAACATCGTCAAGGCGATCCTCGCCTCGGCCGACATGCTCAACGCTCAGAAGGAGGCCGCGGAATGAAGGACGCCGTCGATACCCCCGAAGAACGCACCGCCGGCCTCAAGGGGATGGGGTGCGCGCGCAAGCGTGTCGAGGACGTGCGTTTCACGCAAGGCAAGGGCAACTACGTCGATGACATCAAGCTCGACGATATGCTCTTCGGTGATTTCGTGCGTTCGCCCTATGCCCATGCTCGTGTCGTCTCGATCAACGCCGAGGCCGCGTTGGCGCTGCCAGGCGTGGTTGCCGTTCTGACGGCAGCCGATCTTGCGCCGCTCGGACTGCACTGGATGCCGACGCTTGCGGGCGACAAGCAGATGGTGCTGGCCGATGGAAAGGTGCTCTTCCAGGGCCAGGAAGTTGCCTATGTCATTGCCGAGGATCGCTACATCGCCGCCGATGCGGTCGAGCTGGTCGAGGTCGAGTACGAAGAGCTTCCGGTCGTCGTTGATCCGTTCAAGGCGCTCGAGCCCGATGCGCCCGTCCTGCGCGAGGATATCGCGGGCAAGATGGAAGGACCCCACGGGCCGCGTCGGCACGACAACCACATCTTCACCTGGGAGCAAGGTGACAAGGAGGCGACCGAGGCCGTGCTCTCCGAGGCCGATGTCGTCGCAGAGGAGATGATCTACTACCACCGTACCCATCCATGTCCGCTCGAGACCTGCGGCTGCGTGGCCTCGATGGACAAGGTGACCGGCAAGCTGACGCTCTGGGGCACTTTCCAGGCCCCGCACGCCGTTCGGACGGTGGCGGCCCTGATCTCGGGTATCGCTGAGCACAATATCCGCGTCATCAGCCCGGATATCGGCGGCGGCTTCGGCAACAAGGTCGGCGTCTATCCCGGCTACGTTTGTTCGATCGTCGCCTCCATTGTCACCGGAAAGCCGGTGAAGTGGATCGAGGACCGGATGGAGAACCTGATGTCCACCGCCTTCGCGCGCGACTACTGGATGCAGGGCAAGATCGCCGCGACGAAGGATGGGAAGATCACCGGGCTCTGGTGCCACACCACCGCCGATCATGGCGGGTTCGACGCCTGCGCCGACCCGAGCAAGTTCCCGGCCGGCTTCATGAACATCTGCACCGGGTCCTACGACATTCCCATCGCTTATCTCGCCGTTGATGGGGTCTATACCAACAAGGCTCCGGGGGGCGTCGCCTACCGCTGCTCCTTCCGTGTGACCGAGGCTGCCTATTTCATCGAGCGGATGATCGAGGTTCTGGCGATCAAGCTGAACATGGATGCGGCCGAGTTGCGCCGGATCAACTTCATCCGGGCCGACCAGTTCCCATACCAGTCGGCCCTCGGTTGGGAATACGACTCGGGCGATTACCACACCGCCTGGGACAAGGCGCTGAAGGCCGTGGATTACGAAGGGCTGCGTGCCGAACAGGCGCAGCGGCTCGAGGACTTCAAGGCCGGCAAGACCCGCAAGCTCATGGGGATCGGGCTTACGCATTTCACCGAGATCGTGGGCGCGGGACCCGTGAAGAACTGCGATATCCTCGGCCTTGGCATGTTCGACAGCTGCGAGATCCGCATCCATCCCACCGGATCGGCCATCGCGCGGCTCGGCACGATCAGTCAGGGCCAGGGCCATGCCACGACCTTCGCGCAGATCATCGCCTCGGAGATCGGCATCCCGGCCGACGATATCACGCTCGAGGAAGGCGACACGGATACCGCACCCTACGGCCTCGGCACCTACGGATCGCGATCCACGCCCGTCGCCGGGGCGGCCACGGCCATGGCCGCGCGCAAGATCCGCGCCAAGGCGCAGATGATCGCGGCCTACCTTCTTGAGGTCCATGACGACGACGTGGAGTTCGACATCGATCGGTTCGTCGTGAAGGGCGCGCCGGAGCGGTTCAAGACGATGAAGGAAATCGCGTTTGCCGCCTACAACCAGGCGATCCCGGGGGTGGAGCCGGGGCTGGAGGCGGTCAGCTACTACGACCCGCCCAACATGACCTACCCGTTCGGGGCCTATATCTGCGTCGTCGACGT
>CAZVQL010000147.1:0-7846 GCA_964629305.1 uncultured Roseicyclus sp. | reverse complement strand
CTGGTGACGGAAGCCTTCCGCGCCGCCGCCGACGAAGGGATCGACTGGGGCCAGCTGCATGACGTGGTGCAATGCGGATCGGCCAATTCCGGCGTCTTGAACCGGATCATCGGCAAAGCGCGCGACGGCGATTTCTCGGGCTACGTCTTTTCCGTCGGCAACGCCGCCAAGGACATGCGCTATATCGCCGACTATCTCGATGGCTCCGGCCACGGGACGCCAATGTCCAAAGCCGTCCATGATCTCTTCCAGCGCGCCGAGGCACAAGGCCACGGTGAAAAGCGCATCAGCGAGCTCTTGCGCCCCGAGATCCGCGAGGCGCTCTTCGACGGCTCATAACGCCAGCTTCTCGACCTGGTCGCGCAGGATGCGGGCCGAGGCCTGCAGCCCTTCGGCCTCCTCTTCGTCCAGCTCGGGCCAGAGGGTCGCCGTCACCCCTTCACGCCCCACCAGCCGCGGCAGGGACAGGGCAACCGGGCCGATGCCCGCGACCTCCGGCTCGACCGTCGAGACCGAGAGCACCGCCTGTTCATCGCCTTTGATCGCGGCCACGATGCGCGCCAGCCCGCCACCGATGCCGTACCAGGTAGCGCCCTTCCCCTCGATGATCGTATAGGCCGCGCGGCGCACGCCCGTGTCGATCCGCGCGCGGACATCGGCGGTCAGCGGCGCGCCGATCTGGGCGGCGAAACTGGTGAGCGGCACCGACCCGGCGCGTGCATTGGACCAGGCCAGAACCTCGCTGTCCCCATGTTCGCCAAGCACGTAGGCATGTACCGACTTGGGCGAAATCCCGAGATGCCGCCCCACGAGCCAGCGGAACCGCGCGGTATCGAGGATCGTGCCCGAGCCGATCACGCGCCCCGGCGGCAGACCCGAAAGCGTCTGCGTCACCTGCCCCATGATGTCGACCGGGTTCGACGCTACCAGCAGGATCGCATCGGGTGCGTTGACCATCACCTCGCCCACCACGGCGCGGAAGACCTCGGCGTTGCGCTCGAGCAGCGCAAGCCGCGTCTCGCCCGGTTTCTGCGACACCCCGCAGGCAAGGATGACCACCCCTGCCCCGTCGAGATCGCCGTAGCCGCCCGCGCGCACCACGGCGGGGGCGCCAAAGGGCACGGCATGGGCGATATCCTCGGCCTCGGCCCGCGCGCGAGCGGTGTTCAGGTCGATGAACACGACCTCGGTCGCGATCCCCTTCAGCGTGAGCGCAAAGCCCGCCGCCGATCCGACCATGCCCGCGCCGACAATCCCGACCTTCATCCCGATCCACTCCATTGGTTTGCGGGCCCCGAGCCTATCGAGGCCACCGCCCTCAGCATCGCGCGAGGGGTGAAGCAGTCAACCGCGGTTCAGGTGGGATGGGCGATATGCCGCCATGGGTTCGAGCCCGCAAAACGCGAGGATCGCGGCCTGCCCAGCCTCGGAATTCAGGGCCGTCACGTCGAAGATGCGAACCGAGGCCGGGTGGCGTGCGGCCAGCGCTTCGGCGGTCTGGTAATACTCGTCGTAGTAGCGGCCGATGGCCTCGGCCAGTGACAGGCCCGGCTCGTAATGCGGAAAGCAGTTGTCGTAGCGCGGGGCCGCCACCCATTGGCGTCCGTTGTGGTCGACCCAGTGGTTGCGCTGGCGCAGCGGGGGGGCAGCCTGTCGTTTGCCAAGCGTCAGCCCCTTGGGTTTCACGGGCGCAGGTCCGACCGTCACCTTCTTGACGAAACTGTCCACCGTCTCCTGCCGGTCGCGGCGCAGACAGGGAAAGACCGCACCCGGCGCCCGCTCAAGGATCATCTCGACATAAGGCAGGTAGTAGGAGGCGACATCGCCGATCGCGCGCACCCGCTCCAGCGTCGTCAGCCGATGCAGCGGGTCCTTGCCGGCCATCCTGTGATAGGCACCCAGGTCGACCGACATGGCCCGCGGCCCGCCCGCGAGAACGCCCTCGAAGTCGTTCAGGACGGAGTGGACGGCATGCTCCGCCCCCGACCACGCCATGCCCATCGCGTTGCTTTCGTGAAAGCACACCACGCCGGGCTGGCCGTTCAGCAGGTTCGCAAGGGATGTCGTGCCGCAACGCCCCGAGCCAAGGCCGAAGATCAGGCGAGTGTCGTCCATTCTGTTCCAGCGTTGGAAAGGGGTGCGAAGCGCCACCGGATGAGGTCGGACGCTAGCCCATCGGCTTGCACGATGTCGAGACGCGCCACGGGGGCACCGGACGGGCGGCGGGGCCCGCCCCTTGACGCCACGTTCACCCGGTCGTCACAGTCGCCCCAAGGGAGGACGGAGATGGCAACAGCGGCACCGCGGCGAAGCTGGCCGCGCCGGTTGGCGGCGCGCCTTGTGGGCCATGCGCTGGTCTTCGTCGCCCGTTTCATCACCGCCGTACGTGCCGACTGGCGCGGGACGGAGCCCATCGCGCGGCAGCGCGTCTATTTCGCCAACCACGTGTCGAACGCGGACATGCCGATGATCTGGGCCTGCCTGCCCGCCCATATCCGCAAGGGCACCCGGCCGGTGGCCGCCGCCGATTACTGGCTCAAGACGAAGCTGCGCGCCTTCGTCGGCCCCGAGGTCTTCAACTGCGTCCTCGTCGACCGCCGCCCCGAAGCGAGGACGGAAGACCCGATGGAGGCGATCCTGACCGCCCTCGACGAGGGGGCGAGCCTGATCATCTTTCCCGAGGGCAACCGCAACATGGGCGAGGACCCGCTGCTGCCCTTCCGCGCGGGCCTCTACAACATCGGGCGCGCACGGCCCGACGTGGACCTGGTGCCGTCCTGGGTCGCCAACCTCAACGAGATCATGCCGAAGGGCGAGGTCATCCCCCTGCCCCTGATCTGCACCGTTACTTTCGGCGCGCCCCTCCATGTCGCCGATGGCGAGACCAAGGACGCCTTTCTTGCGCGCGCGGCCGAGGCGCTGGTGGCGCTCAGGCCCGAACCGCTGGATGCCGAGCCATGAGCGAACAGACCGCCCTCGACATCCTGTTCCTCGCCATGGGGGTGGTCGGCCTTCTGACCGCGCTGACGCTTCTGGGCGAGTTCCTGCGCGCGCGCCTGCCCCATGGCCAGACCGACCCGGTGGTCGAGACCTTCATGACCCGCGTGCATTCGTGGTGGGCGATGGTCATCCTGCTGTCGCTCGCTGTCTTCTCGGGCGAAGTGGGCATCCTGCTGCTCTTCGCCTTCGCCAGCTTCGCCGCCCTGCGGGAGTTCCTGACCTATGCCTATAAGCGCAGGGCCGATCACCTGTCGCTGGCCCTTGCGGCCTTCGTGATCCTGCCGCTGCAATACGTCTTCGTGGGCCTTGGGTGGACCGCGCTCTATACCGTGTTCATTCCCGTCTACGCCTTCCTGCTGCTGCCCATCGTCTCGGCGCTTCGGGGCGATCCGCGCCGCTTCCTCGTCCGCGTGGCCGAGATGCAGTGGGGGCTGATGATCTGCGTCTATTGCATCAGCCATGTGCCTGCCCTTTTGACCTATGACATGGGACCGGGGGCCGAGGACCGTTCGGTCCTGCTGATCGTGTTCCTGGCGATGGTGGTGCAGTTCGGCGACCTCTTCGACTATGTCGCGGGCCGCCGCTTTGGTCGGCGGAAGATCGCACCGGAGCTGTCGCCGAAGACGCTGGAGGGGATGGCGACGGGTATCGCGGCGGCGGCGCTGATCGGCGCGGCTCTCAGCTGGATCACGCCCTTCGGGCCGCTCGGCGCCGCGGCGATGGCCGCGCTGGCCAGTGCCGCGGGCATGTTCGGCAGCCTCGTCTTCGCCGCGATCAAGCGCGACAAGGGGGTCAAGGACTGGTCCCACCTGATCCCCGGACAGGGCGGGTTCCTCGACCAGCTCGACAGCGTGATCTTCGCCGCGCCCGTGTTCTACCACGTCACCCACCTGGTCTGGGGCTAGACGTCGAAAGTCATCTGCTTGTCAGTGTCCATCACGGAGCCGTGACACCCGCCCCTTTGCATCCTCCCGCAACCTGCGTCAGGCTGCCGCACAAACAAACAGGGGACATGTGATCAATGAAACGCCTTCTGACGGCCACCGCGCTTGCCGCGGTTCTGGCCACGCCTGCCATTTCGGAAACCTTCCGCTGGGCGGCCACCACCGACCCCCAGACGATGGATCCGCACGCCGTCAGCTCGGCCCCGGTGCTGGGCTTTCTCAACAATGTCTACGAGGGGCTTGTCCGCCGCGGCCGCGACATGAGCATCGAGCCAGCGCTGGCCACCGCGTGGGAGCCGCTGCCGGACGGCGCCGGCTGGCGCTTCACGCTGCGCGAAGGCGTGACCTTCCATGACGGGGCCGAGTTCAACGCCGAAGACGTGCTCTTCAGCTACGAACGCGCCGCGAGCGAGGAGTCGGACGTGCGCAGCTGGTTCGCGCCGGTCTCAGACGTGGTCGCGGTCGATGACTACACCGTAGACATCATGACAAGCTCACCCCAGCCGATCTTTCCCGACTCGATCGCCAACTGGATGATCATGGACAGCGGCTGGGCCGCCGCCAATGGCGCAGAGCGCCCCGCGCGGGATGCCGAGAACTTCGCTACGCTGAACGTCAACGGCACCGGCGCGTTCATGCTGGACAGCCGCCAGCCCGACCTCGAAACCGTACTCCTGCCCTTCGAGGGCTGGTGGGGCGAGCCCGAGCACAACCTGACCCGCGCGGTCTTCACCCCGATCCAGAACTCCGCCACCGCGGTCGCAGCGCTTTTGTCGGGCGAGATCGACATGATCGACCCGGTCCCGGTGCAGGATGCCGAACGCATCGACGCAAGCGGCGAAGCGATCGTGCTCCGGGGCATCGAGACGCGGGTGATCATGCTGGGCTTCGCCCATGATCACGAAACCCTCCGGAACGGGGCCGAGAACCCCTTTACCGATGTCCGCGTGCGGCAGGCGGTGGCACAGGCTGTGAACGTGCCCGCCATCCTGCAGACGATCATGCGCGGCGCGGCCGAACCCGCCAGCCAGCTGGTCCCGCCCTCGGCGCGCGGCTTCTCGACCGCGAATGACGCCCGGCCCGCCTTCGACACCGAGGCCGCCCGCGCGCTTCTGGCCGAGGCGGGCTACCCCGACGGTTTCGCCTTCGATTTGTCCTGCACCAACGACCGCTACCTCAACGACGAAAGCGTCTGCCAGGCCATCGTCGGCATGCTGGCGCAGATCGGCCTGACCGTGACGCTCGACGCGATGCCGGTCTCGAACTACTGGCCGGAACTGCGCGCGGACAATTTCGACATGTACCTGCTCGGCTGGTCGCCCGGCACCTTCGACGCCGAGCATCCGCTGCGCTTCCTGGTCCACACCGCGGGCGAGCGGCTGGGGACCTGGAACTTCGGCGGCTACACCAACCCGCGCATCGACGAGATGCTGCCGATGATCCAGTCCGAGATCGACGAGGCGGCCCGCCAGGCCATGCTGGATGAGGCCGCGGCCATCGTGCAGGAGGACATGGTCTACGTGCCGCTCTACGTGCAGCCCCTGCTTTGGGGCGTCGCGAACGGTATCTCCCTGACGCAGCGGCCCGACAACTTCTTCATCCTGCGCTGGGTGCAGGTCGGCGCCGCCGACTGAAACGGCGCGGCGCGCCGGTCACGGGACTGGCGCGCCGCTTGCGAACATGGGGGAAGCGCCATGGGCGTGATGATCTCTGGCACCTACCACGCCGAGGATCCCGGCCCGGACACGGTGCTGGACGGCGAATTTCGCCGTGCAAAATCGACCATCCGCAACTGGATCACCCGCGACGGCAGTTCCGGCTTTCCGCCCGAGGCGGGGCGTTACCACCTCTATGCCGCGTGGAATTGCCCATGGGCACACCGCGCGCTGCTCGTGCGGGTCTTCAAGGGGCTGGAGGGGGCGATCGGTGTCTCCTATGCCCGCCCGCGACGCACCGAGGACGGCTGGGTCCATGATGCCGAGGGGCCCTTTGCCGACGGCCTGAAGGGCGTGCGCGCGCTTCACGAGGTCTATGCACAGGCGGCGACGCCCTACACCGGGCGGATCACGGTTCCGCTGCTGTGGGACCGGCGGGACAACCGCGCGGTGTCGAACGAAAGCGCGGATATCGTGCGCATGCTGAATGACGCCTTCGACGGGCCCGACCTTGCCCCCGCCGCGCTTCGGCCCGTGATCGACAACTGGAACACGCGGATCTACCGCGATTTGAACAACGGCGTCTATCGCGCGGGCTTTGCCCGGACTCAAGATGCCTACGACGCGGCGGTCGCCGATGTCTTCGCAACCCTCGACGCCATCGACGCCCATCTGGCCGAGAACCGCTACCTTTGCGGGGATACCTTCACCGAGGCCGACCTGCGCCTTTTCCCGACGCTCGCGCGCTTCGACATCGCCTATCACTACGCCTTCAAGTGCAACATCCGGCGGCTGATGGATTACCCCAACCTCTGGCCCTACGCCCGCGAGATCTTCCAGATGCCGGGCGTCGCCGGCACGGTGGATTTCGAGATCTACAAAACGGGCTATTTTTCACCATCCGAGCTTCGAAACCCGCTGGGCATCGTACCGGCGGGCCCCGAACTGGACTGGTCCGCCCCGCATGGGCGTGGTTGACGCGGGGGCCGGGCGCGCCGGACTTGACCTTGTCGAAGCGATGCGACAGCACGGTGGAACGCGAACAGGAAAGCCAGGCACATGCTGAGCTACATCATCCGCCGAATTCTGCAATCGGGGCTTGTGCTGCTTGTCGTGGGCCTCGTGGCTTTCGCAATGTTCCGTTACGTGGGCGACCCGGTCGACACGATGCTGGGGCAGGAACGCACCGTCGAGGATATCGAGCGGCTGCGCGAGAACCTGGGGCTGAACGACCCGTTCTTCGTGCAATACTGGAACTTCCTGCAACGCGCGGTGCAAGGCGACCTCGGGATTTCCTACCGGCAGGGCCGCCCCGTGGCCGAGATCATCGCCGAACGCCTGCCCGCCACGCTGGAACTGGCCGCCGTCTCGGGCCTGTTCGCGCTGGTCTTCGGGATCGTGTTGGGCGTCTTCACCGCGATCCGCCGCGACGGATGGGCGGCCAACACGATCATGACGCTCAGCCTGATCGGCGTGTCGCTGCCCACCTTCCTGATCGGCATCCTGCTGATCTACCTGTTTGCCGTGGAACTCAGTTGGCTGCCCAGCTTCGGACGCGGAGAGGTGGTGGACCTTGGCTGGTGGACCACGGGCTTCCTCACGAAATCGGGGCTGGTGGCCCTCATCTTGCCGTCGATCACGCTGGGGCTCTACCAGATGACGCTGATCATGCGGCTCGTGCGATCGGAAATGCTCGAGGTCTTGCGGCAGGATTACATCCGCTTCGCCCGTGCGCGCGGCCTCAAGACCAAGGCGATCAACTTCCGCCACGCGCTGAAGAACACGCTGGTGCCCGTCATCACGGTGACGGGCCTGCAACTCGGCTCGATCATCGCCTTTGCGATCATCACCGAGACGGTGTTCCAGTGGCCCGGTGTCGGCCTGCTCTTCATCAACGCGATCCAGTTCGTCGATATCCCGGTGATGGCGGCCTACCTCATGCTGATCTCGGTGATGTTCGTGGGCATCAACCTGATCGTCGACCTGCTTTACGTCGCGATCGACCCCCGGTTGAGGAGCTGACGCCATGACCGATCTTCCCGAACAGAGCGTTCAGACGGCCCGCGCCCGGTCCCGCCTGTCCATGGCGTGGGACAGCGACCTCGCGCATTCCTTCCGCCGCTCGCCGGTGGCGATGCTGTCGGCGGCGGTGACGCTGATCCTCGTCCTGTCCGCGGTTTTCGCCCCGCTCATCGCGCCGCATGACCCGTTCAACCCCGCGACGCTGAACCTGATGAACGGCTTCAC
>CAZVQL010000146.1:0-7887 GCA_964629305.1 uncultured Roseicyclus sp. | reverse complement strand
TTGATGCGGGGTTAACGGGCGGAGGGCGTGAGGGTGGCGAGCGGGTGGTTTTCCAGCACCAGGCGCTTGAGGCGTTCGTCGAGGATATGGGTGTAGATCTCGGTGGTGGCGATGTCGGCATGGCCGAGAAGCGCCTGGATCGCGCGCAGGTCGGCGCCGTTTTGCAGAAGATGCGTGGCGAAGGCGTGGCGCAGCGTGTGCGGTGTGACGCGCGCGGGGTCGAGGTTTGCCGCAAGCGCCAGCTCCTTGATCAGCGTGAAGAAGCGGATGCGCGTCAGATGTCCCGCCTTGCCGCGCGAGGGGAAGAGAAAGGGCGAGGGTTTCGCGCCCGTCTCGGCCTTCTGCCGCGCCTCCTCGGCGTCGCGGTGGGCGAGCCATTCGGTGATCGCGGCGCGCGCGGGCGGCGAGAGGGGGACCATGCGTTCCTTGCCGCCCTTGCCGCGGACAAGCAGAAGCTGCGGATCGCCGCGCACGGCCGCGACGGGAAGGGCCACCAGCTCGGTCACGCGCAGGCCGGTGGCGTAGAGCACCTGCATCAGGCAGGTGTTGCGCAGGCGATCGGTGGGGCTGCGGCCGTGATGCTCGGCGGCGGCGAGCAGCGCGTCGACCTCTTCCATCGTCAGCGTCTTGGGCAGGCTGCGCTTGCGGCCCGGCCCCTTGATCTGCAGCGCCGGGTTGTCGGTGCGCCATCCCTCGTCATGGGCGAAGCGGTAGAGCTGTTTCAGGGCCGAAAGCCGGCGGGCGCGGGTGGCCGGCGCAAGGCCCTGCGCATCGAGATGGGCCAGGTAGCCCTCGAGCGTCGCGCGCTGCGCGGTGGACAGGTCTTCGCCCTGTCGCTGAAGCCAGCCTGCCGCATCGTTCAGGTCGCGGCCATAGGCAAGCTGGGTGTTGCGCGCGGCCCCCTGTTCGGCGGCCTGCGCATCGAGGAAGGCAGAGATCCAGCGCGCCGCTTCGGTTCCGGCCATGTCCCTAGTCCTCGAGAAGGACGAGTTGCAGGGCCGCGCGGCGGGCCACGTCCTCCAGCCCGACCTCCCGCAAGAGCACCAGCGCGTCGGTGATGTCGTCGGGATCGCGCGCGGGATCGGACAGAACCAGCGCCGCGCGCAGCAACGCCTCGCCCAACCGGTCGTTCTGCAGGAACCAGGCGTAGCGATGGTCGGGCCGTTCGGCGGCGAAGGCGCGGGCCACCGCGTTTGCGGTCATTCCGGCGCCGGGGGGCGCTGTCGCGGGCAGGCCGCGGGCAATGTCGAAGGCGAAGCGCTCGGCCTCGGTCTGGGGGACGGCGCCCTGCGCCACTTCTTCGTAGACCGAGGACAGCAAACCGATCCGTCGTGCCAACAGGCCGGCCTCTCCGGTCAGGGGGGTGCGCAGCAGGCGTTGGGCATAGGCCTCGGCGAAGGCGGTTTCGAGGCCGGACTGCTCCATCGCCGCCCAGGCCGCGGGCAGGCGGGCTGCGGCTTCGGCAGCGTCGCCCGCCATGAGGGCGGCATCGAAGCGCTGCAGGGCCGCGACCCGGTCCCAGACGCCACCCGAGGCCGAGGGCACGCGGGCGGTGTAGATCGCCAGCCACTGGCCCGCCTCGATCGCGCCCGAGCGCGTGAGCCGCTCCGAGGCGTCGAGTTGCGCGTTCCATCCGGCAAGATCGCTGAGATCGGCATGGGCGAAGGCAAGCGGCAGGTCGGTCGTTGCGGGCCGTTCGCCGATGGCCGAGCGCATGTGGAAGGCAAGCGGCGTAAGCTCGGGGTCGGGTGGAAGGGGCGGTTCGCCCTCGAAGAGCTCGGGGTCGAGGAAGCGGGCGATCAGGTCGCCTTCATCGGTGGTGATGCGGCCCAATGCCTCGCCCGTGTCCAGCGCCAGCGCGGCGGCGGGCCAGTCGCCCTCCCGCGCGAGGCACAGTATGCGCGCCGGAAGCGTGGGCGCGATGTCGGGGCTGGCCTCCATCGTCTGGCAGGCGCGGTCGGCATGTCCGGTCAAGAGCGAGACATCGAACCAGCGCCGGAAGACCTCGGGGTTGGCCGCGCCCGCCCGCTCGATCAGTGCCTGCGCTTGGTCGAGGGCACCGCGCGCCAGCAGCATGTCGACCCGGGCCAGGAAGAGCTGTGGCAGGTCGGGCAGCGCATCACCCGGCGGGTCAAGCTCGGACAGGGCGAGGGTTTCGGTGAAGGCCTGGATCGCGGGCAGCCCCTGCACCGGCTGCGCCCGGAAGAGGCGCGCCAGTGTCTCGGTCTCGGAGGCGCCCCAGAGATCGGGGGGCAGGCCCGTGATGCTACCGGGAAGAAGGCCGACCGCCTCGATCGTGACCGCGCCAAGGGGCATCACGGTGACCTCGGGCGGCAGGGCCGAGGTCGCGATATCGCCGTGGGGCCGCGTCACCGTGTCCGACAACCAGTCGGGCGTGGCCACCTCGGGCAGTTCCGACAGCTCCCTCAGTTCGGGCGGAAGCTCCGGCAACTCCTGCGCTGGGGCCGGCATGGCCGAGGCGCATAGCAGGAAAAGGGCGGTCCTAGTCCACATCGAGCTCCACCGGGGTCGTGACTGTCGTTTGCTCGGGCACAAGGTAGCCCGAGTAGGAATACCCGATCAGCCCGAGCACCCCCAGCACGATCAGCAACAGCAGAAACCGGATGATGCGCCCCATGTCCTTGGTATCCTTGCCCGTCTTGCCTCGGTTCGGTTCCGCGCCGCCACGGGCTGCGGATCGACGTTTGCCGCCGTTCTGAATTCCTTATAAGCCATGCGAGGCGCGATTGCGCCAGTCACGGGAAAGAAATTTCGGAATCATGGGCGAAACAACGCCACATTCGCGTGAACGGACCGGGGAACGCCTGCTGCGAACGGTCGTGCTTGTCGGCATGATGGGCGCGGGCAAGACCGCCGTGGGCCGCGCGCTGGCCGCCCGGCTGGGGGTCGAGATGCGCGACTCGGACGCCGAGATCGTGGCCTCGGCGCAGCTCAGCATCGCCGAAATCTTCGAGCGCTACGGCGAGCCGTTCTTTCGCGAAAAGGAAAGCGCGGTCATCGCACGGCTGCTGGACGGGCCGCCCTGCATCCTGTCGACGGGCGGTGGCGCGTGGATGTCCGAGGCGAACCGCGCGCTTTTGATGCGCGAGGCGGCGGTGCTGTGGCTTCAGGCCGACCTCGAGCTGCTGTGGCAGCGGGTCCGGCACAAGACGACGCGCCCGCTCTTGCGGACCGAAAACCCCAAGCGGACCCTGACCGAGATCCACGATGCGCGCGCGCCCCTCTACGCACAGGCGCCGCTGAAAGTGCATGTGGAGCCGGCCTGGTCGATCGACGACACGGCCGAGCACGTGATGGCGGAACTGGCGCGCGCGGGCGCGGTGGAGGGATACGAGGCATGACGGTGACGGTGCATGTGCCGCTGGGTGAGCGGGCCTATGACGTGAGGATCGGCGCGGGGCTGGTGGCGCGCGCGGGCGCCGAGATCGCGCCGATCCTTCGGCGGCCCAAGGTGTGGATCGTGACCGAGGAGCGGGTGGCGGCACTCCATCTTGCGACGCTCGAGGCGGGGCTGCGCGCGGATGGCATCGACAGCGCCGCGCTGATCCTGCCGCCGGGCGAGGGCACGAAGAGCTGGCCCAACCTGATCCGCGTGGTCGAGTGGTGGCTTTCCGAAAAGGTCGAGCGGCGCGACGTGGTCGTGGCCTTCGGCGGCGGCGTGATCGGCGACCTCGTGGGGTTCGCCGCCGCGATCCTGCGGCGTGGCGTGCGCTTCGTACAGGTGCCCACCTCGCTTCTGGCACAGGTGGATTCGTCGGTCGGCGGCAAGACCGGGATCAACACGGAACACGGCAAGAACCTTGTCGGCAGCTTCCACCAACCCAGCCTCGTGCTGGCCGATATCGACGTGCTTGGCACGCTCGAGCCGCGCGATTTTCTGGCGGGCTACGGCGAGGTCGCGAAATACGGGCTGCTGGGCGATGCGGCGTTTTTCGGCTGGCTGGAGGCGAACGGTCCGGCGCTGGCCGCGGGGGATGCGGCCCTCAGGGCCGAGGCGGTGCGCCATTCGGTGCAGATGAAGGCCGACATCGTTGTGCGCGACGAGACCGAACAGGGCGACCGCGCGCTTCTGAACCTCGGGCACACGTTCTGCCACGCGCTCGAGGCCGCGACGGGCTATTCCGACCGGCTGCTGCATGGAGAGGGCGTGGCGATCGGCTGCGCGCTGGCCTTCGAGCTATCCGCGCGGTTGGGGCTGTGCGCGCAAGAGGACCCGAGCCGCGTACGCGCGCATCTGTCGGACATGAAGATGAAGCGCGATCTGTCTGATATCCCGGGGGAATTGCCGGATGCCGATGGCCTTCTGGCGCTCATGGCGCAGGACAAGAAAGTGGTCGACGGCCAGCTTCGCTTCATCCTCGCCTGCGGGATCGGGGAGGCTTTCGTCACCGGCGACGTGCCCGCAGATGCCGTGCGCGGCGTGCTTCAGGATGCACTGACAGGGCGTTGAGCCGGGGCTCAGTCCTTGCCGCGGTAGGGTTCCACATACTGCAGCGCCATGTCCCAGGGGAAGAAGATCCAGGTGTCCTGGCTTACCCCGGTGATGAAGGTGTCGACCATCGGCTCGCCCTTGGGCTTGGCGTAGACGGTAGCGAAATGAGCCTTGGGGTAAAGCTGCCGGACCAGTTCCAGCGTCTTGCCCGTGTCGACAAGGTCGTCGACGATCAACACGCCCTCGCCATCGCCCATCATCGCCTCGTCGGGGCTTTTCAGCACCTCGGCCTCGCGCTGCTTGTCGGCCTTGCCGCCGCCCGCGTGGTAGGATTTCACCGAAATCGTGTCGACCGTGCGAATGTCCAGCTCGCGCGCGACGATCATCGCGGGCGCCATGCCGCCCCGCGTGATCGCGACGACCGCGCGCCAGGCGCCAGCCTCACCGGGCCCGCGCTTGTCCAGCCGCCAGGCCAAAGCGCGCGCATCGCGGTGCAGCTGGTCCCAGCTGACGTGAAAGCCTTTTTCGTGGGGCAGGGGCGTGATCATGGGCCTAGCCCTCCTTCTTTTCGAGGCTCATGTCGGGTGCCTCGGGGTTCTTCATGCCGATGACATGATAGCCCGAGTCGACATGCAGCACCTCGCCCGTGACCGCGCTCGACATGTCCGACAAAAGGTAGAGCGCCGACTGGCCCACCTCGTCCTGCGTCACGGTCCGGCGCAAGGGCGCGTTGTTCTCGTTCCACTTCAGGATATAGCGGAAATCGCCGATGCCGCTGGCCGCCAGCGTCTTGATCGTGCCCGCCGAGATCGCGTTCACGCGGATGCCGTCGCGGCCCAGATCCTCGGCCAGGTACATCACCGACGCTTCGAGCGCGGCCTTGGCCACGCCCATCACGTTGTAATGCGGCATGACCTTTTCCGCGCCGTAATAGGTCAGCGTCAGCAGGCTACCGCCGTTCGGCATCATCTTCTCGGCGCGCTGGCAGACGGCGGTGAAGGAATAGACCGAGATGTTCATCGTCATGGCGAAATTCGCCGGGCTCGTCTCGACATAGCGGCCGCGCAGCTCGCTCTTGTCGGAGAAACCGATGGCATGAACGACGAAGTCGAGGCTGCCCCATTTCTCCTGAAGCTCCGCAAAGAGCGCGTCAAGCGACGCCTCGTCGCCCACGTCGCACGGGATCATCAGGTTGGAGCCAAGGCTTTCGGCCAGCGGTTTCACCCGCTTCAGCAGCTGTTCGCCCTGGTAGGAAAACGCAAGTTCCGCTCCTTCGGCGGCCACGGCCTTGGCGATGCCCCATGCGATGGACTTGTCGTTTGCGAGCCCCATGATGAGCCCGCGCTTGCCCGTCATCAACCCCATCGCTGTCCCCATACGCCATGCTGTGTCGTTGGTCTGGTAAGCCATCGACCGCGGGGCTTCAAGATGGCCAGTCTTGCAGGCCGCCCGACCGGGCGCTAGCTCAACCTTTCAGAGGGACGGTCTCGGGAGAGCGACATGAGTGACAGAACCGGTATTTTCGCGGGCGACGATCCCTTCGTCATCGCCCAGTCCTGGCTGACCGAGGCAGAGGGGAGCGAGGTCAACGATCCGAACGCCATCGCGCTGGCGAGCGTCGATGCCGACGGGCTGCCTAACGTGCGCATGGTCTTGCTGAAAGAGATCGAGGCGTTGGGCGCGGGGCAGGGCGCGTTCGTGTTCTACACCAACTACGAGAGTGCCAAGGGGCGAGAGATCACAGCCTCGGGCAAGGCGGCTTTCGTGATGCATTGGAAGTCGCTGCGCCGCCAGATCCGCGTGCGCGGCACCGTCACGCGGGAAGAGGGGCCGCAGGCCGATGCCTACTACGCCTCTCGGTCGCTCAAGAGCCGACTGGGTGCCTGGGCCTCCAAGCAGTCACAGCCGCTCGACAGCCGCACCAGCCTGATGGCCGAAGTCGCGCGCGTGACCGCCCAGAAGGGCCCTACGCCGCCAAGACCGCCCTTTTGGGGCGGCTTCCGTATCGCGCCGGTCGAGATCGAGTTTTGGGCGGATGGTGCATTTCGGCTACACGACCGCTTTCGCTGGACGCGAGATACCCAAACAGAGCAGTGGGCCGTGCAACGCCTTAATCCTTGAAGGCAATCTTGCCTATGATTTGACCGTCCGGTGTGTATAGAATTGCCGAATGGCGCTTTGCAATTTCGCGAAGCGTGAAATTGCTTTACTTTCAAAAGGCAATAATTTCTGCTTGTGTCTCCCTGCACTGTTAACCAAATGTACCACAGGGGACGGCCCAATGGGCGCAAAAATGGGACTGGCCAGTATGGCTGAAGAGACTGAAGATGTCGCTCCCGTCGTGGAGGGACGTGTAAAGTGGTTCGATATTTCCAAGGGGTTCGGCTTCATCATCGCGGATGAGGGCGGGCCTGATATTCTCCTTCATGCGAACGTATTGCGCAATTTCGGACAAGGATCCGTCGCGGATGACGCACGCATCTCGGTTCGGGTTCAGATGACGCCGCGCGGCGTGCAGGCAAGCGAAGTGCTTTCCATCACGCCGCCCGAGGGTCTGGGTGATCCTGCCGAGGGCTTTGCTGTCGATCTTGCGCCGGACGCGGTCTTCGTGGCCGCACGCGTCAAATGGTTCGACAAGGCGAAAGGCTTTGGCTTTGCCAATGTCTTCGGGCATCCTGAGGACGTGTTTGTGCACGTCGAGGTTTTGCGGCGATGCGGTTTGGCCGATCTTATGCCTGGCGAGGCCGTGGCGATGAAGGTCGTCGATGGCCCGCGCGGCAAGATGGCCGCCGAGGTGCGCGCCTGGGATTACGTCTGAAGGAAGGTGCCATGCGCATCTGGTGGAGTATCGTTGCGGCCGCGGTTCTGGCCGCAGCACCCGTAAGCGGGGCAGAGGCTGCGTGCCAAGAGGATCGCGTAGAGATGCGCGGAGATTTCGGCACAGTGCGCTTCCGGGTATCGGTCGCCGATACGCCGCAGGAACGGGCGCAGGGCCTGATGCATGTGCCCGAGATGCCGCGCATGACGGGCATGCTCTTTGTCTACGAACGCCCGCAGGCGGTGTCGTTCTGGATGGAGAACACGCTGATCCCGCTCGACATGATCTTCGCGGACGCCACCGGCACGGTGCAGCGCATCCACGCAAACGCCATTCCCCTTGATCGAACGCCAATCCCGGGGGGCGAGGACATTCAATATGTCCTCGAGATTAACGGTGGCATGGCCGACCAGCTCGGTCTGTCAGCAGGTGATGAAATGCGCCATCCCTCGATCGGCCAGGACCTTGCTAGCTGGCCTTGCGCGGACGAGTGACCGCTCGGGCTTGCGCTGGCCGCCCGCCGGGGGATATGAGCAGACCCAGGTCGGGGCGTGGCGCAGTCTGGTAGCGCACCTGTTTTGGGTACAGGGGGTCGTGAGTTCGAATCTCGCCGCCC
>CAZVQL010000145.1:0-7900 GCA_964629305.1 uncultured Roseicyclus sp. | reverse complement strand
GCACGCGTTCGGCCGCCGAGGGGCTTTACACGTTCTGGGATTACCAGGCCGGCGCCTGGGACCGGAACAACGGCATCCGGATCGACCACCTGCTGCTCAGCCCGCAGGCCGCCGACCGGATGCGGGATGCGGGGATCGAGAAGGCTGTTCGGGGGCGCGAGAAGCCCTCGGACCACGTGCCGGTGTGGATCGAGCTGGCCGCCTGACGGTGCTGCCCCGTGCCATTTCGCCGCCTTCGGCGTCGACCCGCCGGGGGGCTTTGCCCCCCGGACCCCCCAGCATATTTTCTGGAAAGATGAAGGCGAGGGCGAAAGGTTGCCGAAAAGCAGGTCCCGCCCTCAGCCCATCGGGTAGGGCCATTTTGGGGAGAACGGGATGAACCAGACGGCAGACGCAATCGTCATCGGCGCAGGCGTGATCGGGGCCGCAGTGGCCTACGAGCTTGCGAAATCGGGGAAATCGGTCATCTCGCTCGATGCGAAGGGGGCCGCTGGGCACGGATCGACGGCGGGGTCCTGCGCGATCGTTCGGGTGCATTACTCGACGCTTCAAGGCTGCGCGATGGCGTGGGAAGGGTTCCACGACTGGGACCGCTGGCGCGATTACCTGGAGGCGCCCGCGGGCGAGGCCCTGGCCGAATTCAGGCAAACCGGCTGCCTCGTCATGAAAACCGAGGCGAACGGCGGGCTGGACAAGCACATGGCGATGAGCCGGGCGCTCGACTGCCCCTACGAGGAGTGGGACGCGGACCGCATCATGGACCGCTTGCCGGTCTACCGGCTGGACCGCTTCGCGCCCGCGAAACGCATGGAAGACGACGGGTTCGGCGAGCCGACGGGCGGCGCGCTGGCCGGTGGGGTCTTCTGGCCCACGGCGGGCTACGTGACCGACCCGGCGCTGTCCGCGCAGAACATCGCGGCAGCGGCCAAGCGGCACGGTGCGCGGTTCCGGTTCAACGCAGAGGTGGTGGAGATCCTGACCTCGGGGGGCCGCGTGGCAGGCGTCCGGCTGGCCGACGGCTCGGAGATCCACGCGCCCGTCGTCGTGAACGTGGGCGGACCGGCCAGCGCACGGATCAACGCGATGGCAGGGGTGCTGGAGGACATGACGATCGAGACGCGGCCCTTGCGGCAGGAGGTGGTGCATGTCCCCGCGCCCGAAGGGTTCGATTTCGAGCATGACGGGCTGATCGTCTCGGACAGCGACATCGCCTGTTATTGCCGCCCCGAGCGGGGCAACAACATCCTGATCGGGTCCGAGGACCCGGCCTGCGACGCCCATCAGTGGGTCGATGACCGCGACTGGAGCGCCGAGTTCACCGACCAGTGGACGACGCAGGCGCTGCGCTTTGCTCAACGGATGCCGTCCCTGGGCATTCCCAGCCGGATGCGCGGCGTGGTCGAGCTTTACGATGCCGCGACCGACTGGATCCCGATCTATGACAAGTCCGCGTTGCCAGGGTTCTACATGGCCTGCGGGACCAGCGGGAACCAGTACAAGAACGCGCCCGTCGCGGGCAGGTTGATGGCGCGGCTTATCGACTATTGTGAAGGCGGGGCCGATCACGATGTCGTGCCGATGGCCCTGACGCTCGACCATATCGGACGCGAGATAAGCGCCGGTTTCTTTTCACGAAAGCGGGAGATCAACCGGGAGTCGAGCTTCTCGGTCCTCGGCTAGCGCAAAAAATGCTTGCGCGCGAAACGGCTTGCGCGAAACGGCCTGCTGCGTAACATGCCCGTCACAAAAGAGCGCTAAGCGCCACGCGGAGGGGGGCCGCGATGGTTCCTCCCTTTGTTTTTTTGACAGCGAAGCCGGCACCCCCGGTTGGAGGAGACACCATATGAAGATTCGCAGCCTTGCGACGGCCAGCGCCGTCAGCGTCCTTGCCCTGAGCGCCGCGGCCGCCGCGCAGACCGAGATCGAATTCTGGCACGCCATGGGTGGTCAGCTGGGCGAGCAGACCGATGCCTTCGCCACCGAGTTCAACGCCTCGCAGGACCAGTGCGTCGTCAACTCGGTCTACCAGGGCAACTACACCGAGACGATGACCGCCGCGATCGCCGCTTTCCGCGCCGGCGAACAGCCGCAGATCGTTCAGGTCTTCGAGGTGGGCACCGCGACGATGATGTCGGCGGCCGACAACGGCGCGATCTATCCTGTCTACCAGCTGATGGCCGACCAGGGCATCGCATTCGACGAGGCCGACTACCTGCCCGGCGTGATCTCGTACTACTCCGACACCGAAGGCAACATGCTGTCGCTGCCCTTCAACTCGTCCACGCCCGTGATGTGGGTGAACCTGACGCTGTTCGAAGAGAACGGCCTTGAGGTTCCCACGACCTGGGACGGCGTGGTGGAAGCCGCCCGCGCGCTGAAAGAGGCCGGCGTCGCCTCGCCCTTCGGGATGGGCTGGCAGAGCTGGACGATGATCGAGAACTTCTCGGCCTGGCATGACATCCAGATCGGCACCAACTCGAACGGGTTCGGCGGCACCGACACCGAGCTGACGATCAACAACCCCGCCGTCGTGGCGCATATCCAGCGCCTTGCCGACATGGCCGAAGAGGGCCTTTTCGTCTACGGCGGCCGCCGCGGCGACTCGCGCCCGCAGTTCGTGAACGGCGAAGCGGCGATGTGGATCAACTCCTCGGCGTATTTCGGCGGCTTCGTCGCTGACATCCAGGGCTTCGAGTTCACGCAGGTGCCGATGCCGATCGACACGAGCGTGCGGTCCGAGCCGCAGAACTCGGTCATCGGCGGTGCAACGCTGTGGGTCCTGCGGGGCCATGAGGATGCGGAATACGCCTGCACGGCGCAGTTCCTCAACTTCCTCTCGGATGCCGAGCGCCAGGCCGACTGGGCACAGTCCACGGGCTACGTTCCGATCACGCTGGCCGCGGCCGAGTTGATGGAAGAGCGCGGCTTTTTCGCCGAGAACCCGGGCACCGACGTGGCGATCACGCAGCTGACGCTGAACCAGCCGACCGCCAACAGCGCGGGCCTGCGCTTTGGCAACTTCGTGCAGATCCGTGACGTGATCAACGAGGAGCTGGAAGCTGTCTGGTCGGGCAACAAGACCGCGGAAGAGGCGATGAACGCCGCTGTCGAGCGTGGCAACGACCTGCTCCGCCGCTTCGAAGCCGCGAACTGATCCCAAACCTTATGCGGTCGGGCGGGGGCGCGCCCCCTGCCCGACCGTTTCCTTGCAGGCAGGCCCAATGCAGAAACGTGTCGTCTTCCAGAACCGCTGGCTGCCCTACCTCCTGGTGGCGCCGCAAATCGTGGTCACTCTGGTCTTCTTCATCTGGCCAGCCTACCAGGCGCTGGAAACCTCGTTCTACATCGAGGACGCCTTCGGCTTCTCGCGCACCTTCGTCTGGTTCGAGAATTTCACCCGGCTTTTCAACGATGCAGGCTACCTGCGCAGCTTCTGGACGACGCTGGTCTTCGGACTGGCCGTTACCTTCCTATCGATGTCGATGGCACTGGCGCTGGCCGTGGCGGCCAACCGCGTCATCAAGTCGGCCACGACCTATCGCACCTTCCTGATCTGGCCCTATGCCGTCGCCCCCGCGCTGGCGGGCGTGTTGTGGTTCTTCATGATGAACCCCTCGCTCGGCATCGTCGCCTACTGGCTCGAGGCGATCTGGGGCTATGACTGGAACCACTACGTCAACGGCAACCAGGCGCTTCTGATGGTCATCATCGCAGCCGCATGGAAGCAGATTTCCTACAACTTCCTGTTCTTCCTCGCGGGCCTCCAGTCGATCCCGAAATCCCTGATCGA
Organism: uncultured Roseicyclus sp.; assembly: GCA_964629305.1. Taxonomy (GTDB): domain Bacteria; phylum Pseudomonadota; class Alphaproteobacteria; order Rhodobacterales; family Rhodobacteraceae; genus Roseicyclus. The sequence goes on along the minus strand of CAZVQL010000145.1, from coordinate 4,110 downwards.
GGCCGCGGCGATCGACGGGGCATCGCCCACGCGGCGCTTTTGGACGATCGTTTTCCCGCTGCTGAGCCCCACCACCTTCTTCCTGCTGGTCGTGAACCTCGTCTACGCCTTCTTCGACACGTTCGCGATCATCCATGCGACGACGAACGGGGGGCCTGCGGACGCTACCTCGATCCTCGTCTACCGGGTCTATTCCACGGGCTTCGTCGGACAGGATTACGGGTCGAGCGCCGCGCAATCGGTGGTGCTGATGGCGCTGGTGATCGCGATGACCTTTGTCCAGTTCCGCTTCATCGAACGGAAGGTGCAGTACTGATGGTCGAGAACCGCCCGATTTCGCAGATCCTGACACATGTCGTGCTTATCGCCGGCATCGTCTTTCTCGGCTTTCCGGTCTGGATGGCGCTCGTCGCCTCGACCCATCCGGGCGAGGCGCTGGCGCAATCGCCAATCCCGATATGGTTCGGTGACCAGGGCGTCGCAAACTACACGCAACTGCTGACCGAGGGTTCGCCCGCCGTGGGGGGCGTGGCGCTGTCGACCATGCTGATGAACAGCCTGTTGATGGCGCTTGGCATCACCTTCGGGAAAATCGCCATTTCGCTCCTCAGCGCCTACGCGATCGTCTATTTCCGCTTCCCGTTCCGGATGCTGTTCTTCTGGCTGATCTTCATCACGCTGATGTTGCCGGTCGAGGTGCGGATCCTGCCGACCTACGACGTCGTCGCCAGCCTCGGCATGCTCAACAGCTACTCGGGCCTGATCATCCCGTTGATCGCGTCGGCGACAGCGACCTTCCTCTTCCGCCAGTTTTTCCTGACCATCCCCGACGAGCTGGTGGAAGCCGCGCGGATCGACCGCGCGGGGCCGATCCGGTTCTTCTGGGACATCCTCTTGCCGCTGTCGAAAACCAACATCGCGGCGCTCTTCATCATTCTCTTCATCTACGGCTGGAACCAGTATCTCTGGCCGTTCCTGATCACCACCGACCAGGACCTTTACACCATCGTCATGGGCATCCAGCGCATGGTGAACGTGGGCGAGGGCCTGCCGATCTGGCACCTGACGATGGGCACGGCGATCCTTGCCATGCTGCCCCCCGTCCTCGTGGTGCTGGCGATGCAGCGCCTGTTCGTGAAGGGTCTTGTGGAAAGCGAGAAATAAGACATGGCCGAGCTGAACCTGAGAAACGTGGGCAAGACCTATCCGGGCGGCGTCAGCGCCGTGAAGGGGGCCAATGTCTCGATCGCCGATGGGGAATTCATCGTGCTTGTCGGCCCATCGGGCTGTGGGAAGTCCACGATCCTGCGGATGATCGCGGGGCTCGAAAGCATCACCGACGGCGAGGTCGAGATCGCGGGCCGCGTGGTGAACAAGCTCGAACCGGGCGAACGTGACATCGCGATGGTGTTCCAGAACTACGCGCTCTACCCGCACATGTCGGTGCGAAAGAACATGGAATACGGGCTGAAGAACCAGGGCATGCCCCGGCCCGAGATCGACAAGCGCATCGCAACAGCCGCCGAGACACTTCAGATCACCCAGTATCTCGACCGCAAGCCGCGGCAGTTGTCGGGCGGCCAGCGCCAGCGCGTCGCGATGGGGCGCGCGATCGTGCGCGAACCCGCGGTGTTCCTGTTCGACGAGCCGCTCTCGAACCTCGACGCCAAGCTGCGGACGCAGCTGCGCGCCGAGTTGAAGGATCTGCACACGCGGCTTGGGGCGACCTTTGTCTTCGTGACCCATGACCAGGTCGAGGCGATGAGCCTTGCCGACCGCATCGTCATCATGTCCGAGGGCAAGATCGAGCAGATCGGCACGCCGATGGACCTTTACGAACGCCCCGCCAGCCGCTTCGTGGCCGAGTTCATCGGCGCGCCGCCGATGAATGTCTACGAGATCGGCTCGCCCGCCGGGCAGGCGATGGCCTCGCTCGCCGGTGCCGCGCGGCCGGGCGCAAGTGCAGTGGGCGTCCGCCCCGAGGCCCTGCGCATCACCCGCGAAGGCCCCGAGGCCGAGGTGATGCTGGTCGAGGCGCTAGGGGCCGAGACGCTGATCCACCTTCGCCTCGGCGAAGAGCGCGTGATCCTGCGCGACGGACGCGGCAGCCTGTTGAAGGAAGGCGGGCGGTTGCACATCGGCGCTGATGCCGAGGCCGTGACGTTCTTCGACGCGGACGGCCGCGCGATGGCACCCGAGGCGCGCCCGGCGCTGAGCGCGGTGGACTGAGGCGGCTCTACTCCGCCGCTTTCGGCGTCTCGTCCGCGGTCAGCGCGACCCAGGCGTCGAATTGCGACAGGAACACACGGCCCGTCAGGTCGTGGAGGAAGTGCGACTTCTCCAGCCGGTCCATCACCGGGCCCTTCACCTCGGACATGTGCAGCGTGATGCCCATGTCCTTGAGCCGTAGATTCAGAGCCTCGAGCGCCTCGAGCGCGGAAAAGTCGATCACGTTCACCGCCGAGCACATCAGCACCACGTGCCGGATCTCCTTGTCGTCGCTGACCCGGTCAAGCACGTAATCCTCGAGGAACCGCGCGTTGGGAAAGTAAAGGCTTTCGTCGATGCGGATGGTCAGCAGGCACGGGTCCGTGTCGACCGCGTGGCGGTGGATGTTGCGGAAATGCTGGGTGCCGGGGACAAGGCCCACCTCGGCCACGTGGGGCTTCGACGTCTTGTAGAGATGCAGCAGGATCGACAGGATCACGCCCGCCGACACGCCCGTCTCAACGCCCAGGCCGAGGGTCAGGAGGATCGTGGCGGTGACGGCGGCGAAATCGGCCTTGGAATAGCCCCAGCTGGTCTTGAGGATCGAGAAATCGACAAGGGACAACACGGCCACGATGATCGTGGCGGCCAGCGTCGCCTTGGGCAGGAAGAACACCAGCGGCGTCAGCGCCAGCGCCGCGATGGCGAGGCCCACGGCGGTGAACGCACCGGCGGCCGGCGTCTCGGCGCCCGCATCGAAGTTCACGACCGAGCGGGCGAAGCCGCCCGTGACCGGGTAACCCCCGGTGAAGCCCGCGCCGAGGTTGGCGGCGCCAAGGCCGATCAGCTCCTGGTCGGGGTCGATGCGCTGGCGCTTCTTGGCGGCGAGCGTCTGGGCGACCGAGATCGACTCGACGAAGCCGATGACCGAGATCAGCAGCGCCGGGATGAAGAGCGCGCTGACAAGATCGAGCGACAAGCTTGGCATGGTCAACGGCGGCAGCGATTGCGGCACCTCGCCCACGATGGCTACCCCGCGGTCGGCAAGGCCGAAGGCGAAAACGGCAAGCGTCGTGACCACGACCGCGGCCACCGGCCCGGCCTTCTGGGCGACATCGGCAAGCTTGGGCTTCACGCCGCTCTTGATCAGCAGGGGCTTCAGCCCCTTGCGCACCCAGAATAGGAACAGCGTCGCGCCCACGCCGATGGCGATGGTGATCGGGTTCGCGTCGTTCATGTTCTCGTTGAGGGTATAGAGCACCTGCGGCAGCGTGTGGCCGTGCGCGTCGATGCCGAGGATATGCTTGAACTGGCTCGCCGCGATCAGGATGCCGGACGCGGTGATGAAGCCCGCGATCACCGGATGGCTCAGGAAATTGGCAAGGAAGCCCAGCTTCAAAAGGCCCATCGCCAAGAGGATACCCCCCGACAGGACCGCAAGCGTCAGCGCGGCGATGGCATAGCCCGCCGTCCCCTGCTCGGCCACCTGCCCCACCGCCGCCGCGGTCATCAGCGAGACCACCGCCACCGGCCCCACGGCGAGCGCGCGCGAGGTGCCGAAGATCGCGTAAAGGACGATCGGAAGGATCGAGGCGTAAAGCCCGGCCTCGGGCGGCAGGCCCGCCAGAAGCGCATAGGCCAGCGATTGCGGGATCAGCATGATCGTCACGATCACCGCCGCGATCATGTCGTTCTGGAACGTGTCGCGGTTGTACTCGCGGCCCCAGTCGAGCGCGGGCACGTAGCGTCTTGCGAGGGCGATCAGGTCGGTCTTCATGCCGGTCGGTCTTTCTTGTGTTGGGGCGGCCCGAGGGTTCGGACCGCCCTTGGGCGTCTCAGCGGACGGTGACCTTCTCGGGCTTCACCATCCATTCCTTCCCGCGCAGCATCGCCTTCCAGTAG
>CAZVQL010000144.1:0-7925 GCA_964629305.1 uncultured Roseicyclus sp. | reverse complement strand
ATTCCATCGGGATGCCGCCCGCGTCGCGGATGCCCGCCTTGATCCGGTCCATCAGAAAGACGTGGATCTTGTTGCAAGGCACAAGGTCGCTGCCCGTCTGGGCGATGCCGATGATGGGCCGCTCGCTTTGCAGCTCGCCCTTCGTGAAGCTCTGGTTCTGGTAGCGCTCGAGGTACAGCGCCGTCATGCCCGGGTTGTTGGGATTGTCGAACCATTCCTGGCTGCGATAGCGGCGGTTGGCGCGGGTGTCGGACATGGAATGTTCCATATAGTGAAACTTTGGGCCGAATAATGAGACGGCTGCGGTCCCTTGGTAGCCGAGGTGGCCCCTGCCCCTCAAGTCAAACAATCGGCGCGCGGTTGAGACAAATCAAATCATCCTGCCCGCGCCTGTGTCACTCAAGGCGCGACAGGACACGCAATGCCACAGATCGTCTTCCGCACCGAGGACCTGAGCAAGGTCTACGACACCGGCGAGATCAAGGTTCACGCGCTTTCGGGCGTGGATCTCGAGCTTTACGCCGGTGAATTGTCCGTGCTGCTCGGGCCCTCCGGCTCGGGCAAGTCGACGCTTCTGAACATCCTCGGCGGGCTGGATCACGCCAGTTCCGGCCGGGTCTGGTTCCGCGATCTCGAGCTGACCGACCTCGGCGACCGGGCGCTCACGCGCTACCGGCGCGATCATGTCGGCTTCGTCTTCCAGTTCTACAACCTCGTCCCTTCGCTGTCGGCGCGCGAGAACGTGCAGCTTGTGACCGACGTGGCCCCCGACCCGATGCGCGCCGAAGAGGCGCTTGAGCGCGTGGGCCTGACCCACCGCCTCGACCATTTCCCGGCCGAGATGTCGGGCGGCGAACAGCAGCGCGTCGCCATCGCGCGCGCCATCGCCAAGCAGCCCGAGGTGCTGCTCTGCGACGAGCCCACGGGCGCGCTCGACAGCAAGACCGGGGTTGCCGTGCTCGAGGTGCTGAAAGAGATCAACGACGATCTCGGCACCACGACGGTCGTGATCACCCACAACGCCGGCATCCGCGCCATGGCGCATCGCGTGATCAACTTCGCGGACGGCAAGATCGCGGGCGTCGAGGTGAACGAGACGCGCCTCGCCCCCCACGAGATCAGCTGGTGAGGGCGGGCATGCAGGCGATCGACATCAAGCTTCTGCGCGATTTTCAACGCCTCTGGGTTCAGGGGCTGGCGATCGCCGTGGTGCTGGCCTGCGGGGTGGCGATCCTGCTGACGGCCTTTGGCATGCACACCGCGCTGACCGACACGCGCGACGCCTATTACGAGCGCAACCGCTTCGCCGAGGTCTTTGCCGAGGCGCGCCGCGCGCCCGACCGGCTGATGTCGGAGATCATGGAGATCCCCGGCGTCACAACCGCCGAGGCGCGGGTGCAGGGCTTTGCCGTGCTGGACCTGCCCGGCCGGGTCGAGGTGGCGATGGGGCAGATGCTGTCCTGGCCCACGGGTGACGATCCGCTACTGAACGTGCCGATCCTGCGCGGGGGCGTGCCGCCCGAACGCGCGGGCGAGGTGATGGTCACGACCGCCTTCGCCGAGGCCAACGGGTTCGAGATCGGCGACGTCTTCCACGCCAACCTCAACGGCCAGCGCCGGGCACTGACGATCACCGCGACGGCGCTGTCGCCAGAGTTCATCTACACCATCGGTCCCGGCGCGCTGATGCCCGACAACGAGGGCTTCGGCATCATCTGGATGCCCGAGGCCGAGATGGAGGCCGCCTTCGACATGGCGGGCGCCTTCAACCATGTCGCCCTGCGCCTGACGGCGGACGCCCGGCTCGAGGACGTGAAAGAGGCGCTGGACCTGCTGCTCGATCCATATGGCGGCCAAGGCGCCTATGGGCGCGATCAACAGATGTCGGACGCTTTCGTCGCGACCGAGATCGACCAGCTGCGCGGCATGGCGATGGTCGTGCCGCCGATCTTCTTCGCGATCTCCGCCTTTCTTGTCGGCATGGTGATGAGCCGGATCGTGGCGCTCGACCGGGCCGAGATCGGGCTCTTGAAGGCGCTGGGATACTCGGACGTGGAAATCTCGCTGCATTACCTTTTGCTTGCCACGCTCATCGCGGTGCTGGGCGTGGCCCTGGGATGGGCGGGGGGCACGATCCTGGCGCGTGGGATGGCGTCGCAATACGCGGAATTCTTCGATTTCCCCTACCTGATCTTTCGCGTGCCACTCTGGGTCTATGCCATGTCGGGGCTGGCCGCCCTCGTCACCACGATGGCGGGTGCGCTGCGCGCGGCGCTCATGGCGGCCCGCCTTGCCCCCGCCGTCGCGATGCAGCCCCCCGCCCCACCCGTCTTTCGCAAGACGCTGGCCGACCGCGCGATGGCCGCGCTCCGGCTGAAGCAGACCACGATCATGGTGCTGCGCAGCGTCATCCGCTGGCCTGTCCGCAGCGCGCTGACCGCGCTCGGGCTTGGCGCCGCCACGGCCTCGGTCATCGCCTCGGGCTTCATGTTCGATGCGCTGACACGGATCATCGACCTCGCCTTCAACCAGTCGTTCCGGCAGGACGCGATGATCATGTTCGCCGAGGATGTGCCCGAAACCGCGCTCGCCGATGTGGCGAACCTGCCCGGCGTGATGCAGGTCGAGGCGATGCAGTTCCACGCCGCGACGCTTCGCAACGGGCCGCGTGAAAAACGCATCTCGATCGAGGTGCGTCCCGACGGGGCGGAGCTGTCCCGCGTGATCGGCGCAAGCGGCGAGCCCATCGACCCGCCGCCGGGCGGCATCCTTCTGTCCGACCGGCTGGCCGAGCAGCTCGAGATCGGCGTGGGCGAGATGCTGGAGGTCGAATTCATGACCGGCCGCCGCGAAACGCATGAGCTGGTCGTGGCGGGGCTGGTCGAGCAGTATTTCGGCCTGGGGGCCTATGTCGAGATCGGCTATCTCGACCGGCTCTTCCGGCGCAGCCCGCAGATCTCGGTCGCCAACGTTCTGGTGGACGAGGCGCAACTGCCCGCGCTCCACGCGGCCCTGCAAGAGACGCCGATGCTGTCGGGGCTGATCGAGATGAACGAGAACCGCGCCAGTTTCGAGGATACGATCAGCGAGAACGTCGTCGTGGTGAACACGGTCTATGCCGCCATCGCGATCCTGATCACGGTGGGTGTCGCCTATAACGGCGCGCGCATCCAGATGTCGGAGCGCGCGCGCGAGTTGGCGAGCCTGCGCATCCTCGGCTTCACCCGAGGGGAGGTCAGCCAGGTCCTGGTCGGCGAGACGATGCTGCTGGCGCTGATCGCACAGCCGGTGGGCTGGCTTCTGGGGGCGTGGATCGCGCATGCGCTGACCACCAGCTTCACCTCGGACCTCTACGCCATTCCGCTGGTGCTGGAGCCGGCGAGTTTCGCATGGGCAAGCCTGGTGGTGCTCAGCGCCAGCTTCGCCTCGGTGATGATCGTGCGCCGCCGCATCGACCGGATGGACCTGGTGGCCGTCATGAAAACACGGGAGTAACGGATATGGTCTGGACCACGCGAACTATGGGCATGTCGCTGGCCGGTGCGGCCCTGTTGGGCGGGCTGGCCTATGTCGCCTTCCGCGAGGACCCGGTGCCGGTCGACCTGATCGAGGTGATCTCGGCGCCCATGCAGGTGACGATCGACGCCGACGGGAAAACGCGCATCCGCGACCTTTTCGAGGTCGCAGCCCCCATCGCGGGCACCGCGCTGCGCGCGCCCGTGGCCGTCGGCGATCCGGTCGTCGCGGGCGAGACCGTGGTCGCGCGGGTGGAACCCGCAACGCCCACGCTGCTGGATGCACGCTCGCGCGCGCAGGCCGAGGCCGCCGTCGCCGAAGCCGAGGCGGCGCTGGAGGTCGCGCGCACCGACCTGACCCGCGCCGAGGAGGAAGAGGTCTTCGCCCGGATGCAGTTCGAGCGGACGCAGACGCTGGTCGAGCGCGGTGTTTCCACGATCACGCAGCTCGAGACGGCGACGCAGGTGCTGGCTGTGGCCGAGGCGGCGGTGGCCTCGGCCCGGTCCCGCATCGCGATGGCAGAAGGCACGCGCGACCGCGCGCAGGCGGCCCTTGTCGGCCCCGAGGGTGGCGCAGGCGACGCGGCATGTTGCGTCGACCTGACTGCGCCCGCGGGCGGCGTCGTCCTGTCCATCGCGACGATCAGCGAACACCCGGTGCAAGCGGGCGCGCCGCTCGTGACCGTGGGCGACCCCACCGAGTTGGAGATCGTGGCCGATCTCCTGTCATCGGACGCGGTGCGCATCGCGCCCGGCACGCGGGCGATCGTGGAGCGCTGGGGCGGGCCGGACCCGCTCGAGGCGGTCCTGACCCGGATCGAGCCGGCCGCCGAAACCCGTGTCTCGGCACTGGGGATCGAGGAACAGCGCGTCGACGTGATCTTCGACATCGTCACCCCGGCCGAAGATCGGCCCGGCCTCGGGCACGGGTTCTCGGTCTTCCTGCGCGTGGTGGAGTGGGAAGAAGAGAGCGTGCTTCAGGTGCCCCTCGGCGCGCTCTTCCGACGCGGCGACGGCTGGGCCGTTTACGTCGTGGCCGATGCGGTGGTCGAGGAACGCGCGGTCACGCTGGGGCGGCGCGGCGCACGCATGGCGCAGGTGCTGGAGGGGCTGGAGGCCGGCGAGCGGATCGTCACCCATCCGAGCGAGGCCGTGGCCGATGGCGTGACGGTGGTGGACCGGCGCGACCTGTGACATGCGCGCTGGAAGGCCCTTGCAAGGGCCTTTCACATAGCCTTGCAAGGCTCTGACGGGCTTTCGAAAGCCCGTGGCGCTTCAGATCAGCGGAAGCGCGCGGCGGACGAGATCATCGAGCTGATCCTCGTGCCCCTTGGCATACGCCTTGAGTTCCGCCCGCATCTCCGGCCCCCAGAAATCCTTGAGGTGGCCCGCCACCCGCTCGGCCTGGTCATGACCCGGCTGGGTGCGGAAGAAGGTGGCGATCTGGTTGGCCATGCGGCTCAGCTTGTCAGGCGACATGGGTCTCTCCCGTGACGATCCGGTGGGTGTGGGTGAAGGTCTCGATCCGTGCGCCGCGGGCGAAGGCGGCAACCGTCAGCCCCGCGCCCTCGGCCAGCCTGAGGGCATGGGCCGTGGGGGCGGAGGCGGCGATCAAGACGGAACAGCCGGCGAGAACCGCCTTCTGCACCATCTCGACCGACACGCGGCTGGTCAGCACGATGGCCCCGCAGGCAGGGTCGATCTCTGCCCGCAGAAGCGCCCCGATCAGCTTGTCCAGCGCGTTGTGGCGGCCCACGTCCTCGCGCGCGAGAACGATACCCTGCCCCGGCACGTAGAAGCCCGCGGCATGAACGGCGTGGGTCAGGTCGTGGAGCGGCTGATGCGCGCGCAGCGCGTCGACGGCGCCCGCCGCCTCTGACGCATCGAGCGAAAGCGTGCCGGTGACAGGCGGCAGGTCGCGCAGCGCCTCCTCCAGGCTTTCGATCCCGCACAGACCGCAGCCCACCGGCCCCATCATCGCGCGGCGCCGAGCGCCAAGCGCCTCGGCCGCCTCCTCGGCGATCCACAGCCGCGCCTCGATGCCCTGTGCGGCTTCGATGATCTCGACCCGCTCGACCTGACGGGGCTGCGCATAGCCCTCGGTGAAGGCGAAGCCGCGGGCGAAATCCTCGAGGTCGGCAGGCGTGCACATCATCACCGCCTGCGTCGTGCCGTTGCAGGTGACGGCGACCGGCACCTCTTCGGGCAGGGCGCGGGTCACATCCCGCGCGCCGTCGGGCCCGAGGGCCCGGGCCTTTATGGACCGGCTCGGCGTCATTCGGCCGCCGGCAGGATGCGGCGCGATTGCCGCGCCTGTTCCTCGTAGCGTTCCTGCCAGTCCGAGGGACCGTTCGACAGGCCCACCTGTACCGCCGTCACCTTGTATTCCGGGCAGTTCGTGGCCCAATCCGAATGGTCGGTGGTGATCACGTTGGCCTGCGTGCCGGGGTGGTGGAAGGTCGTGTAGACCACGCCGGGGCTGACCCGGTCCGTCAGATGCGCGCGGAGCGAGGTTTCGCCCGACCGGCTGGCGAGCTTGACCCACGCCCCTTCCGTGATCCCGCGGACTTCGGCGTCATGGTGGTGGATCTCCAACACGTCTTCGTCGTGCCAGACGGTGTTGGCCGTCCGCCGCGTCTGCGCGCCGACGTTGTATTGCGAGAGGATACGGCCCGTCGTCAGCAGAAGCGGGAAACGCGGGCCGGTCTTTTCCTCGGTCGCCACGTATTCGGTGACGATGAAGCGCCCCTTGCCGCGCACGAACCCGTCGACGTGCATGATCGGCGAGCCCTCGGGGGCGTCGTCGTTGCAGGGCCACTGCACCGAACCGCGTTCCTCCAGCAGGGCATAGTCGACATGGGCGAAACCGGGCGTCGTCGCCGCGATCTCTTCCATGATCTGCGCGGGGTGGGTGTAGTGCCACGCGGGCCGCCCCTCGGCCGTCAGGATCGCGTTGGCGAGCATCTGGGTGATTTCCCAGTCGGCATAGCCGTTGCGGGGCTTCATCACCTCGCGCACGCGATTGATGCGGCGCTCGGCGTTGGTGAAGGTCCCCTCCTTCTCGAGGAAGGTGGAGCCGGGCAGGAAGACATGGGCGTAATTCGCCGTCTCGTTCAGGAAGAGGTCATGGACGATGACGCACTCCATCGCGGCAAGGCCGGCGGCGACATGCTTGGTGTCGGGGTCGGATTGCAGGATATCCTCGCCCTGGCAGTAGAGCCCCTTGAACTGCCCGCCCACGGCGGCGTCCAGCATGTTGGGGATGCGCAGGCCAGGCTCGGGGTCGATTTCCACGCCCCAGGCAGACTCGAAGATCGCGCGGGTATCGGCGTTCTTCACGTGGCGGTACCCCGGCAACTCATGCGGGAAGGAACCCATGTCGCAGGAGCCCTGCACGTTGTTCTGACCGCGGAGCGGGTTCACCCCGACGCCCTCGCGCCCGATGTTGCCCGTGAGCATGGCGAGGTTGGCGATGCCCATGACGGTGGTGGAGCCCTGTGAATGCTCGGTCACGCCGAGGCCATAGTAGATCGCCCCGTTGCCGCCAGTTGCATAAAGCCGGGCGGCCGCGCGCAGCTCTTCGGCCGGAACGCCGGTCAGCATCTCGGTCATCTCGGGGGAATGACGGATATCGCTGACGAACTCGGCGTATTCGGCGAACTCGTCCCAGTCGCAGCGGTCCCTGATGAAGGCTTCGTCGTAGCGCCCCTCGGTCACGATCACATGTGCAAGCGCCGTGACGACCGCGACGTTGGTGCCGGGGCGAAGCGCCAGGTGATGCGACGCCTCGATATGCGCCGATTTCACAAGGTCGATCCGGCGCGGGTCGATGACGATCAGCTTGGCGCCCTGCCGCAGACGTTTCTTCAGGCGCGAGGCGAAAACCGGGTGCCCGTCGGTCGGGTTGGCCCCGATGATGACGGCGACATCGGTGTGCATCACGCTGTCGAAATTCTGCGTGCCGGCGCTCGTCCCGAAGGTCTGGCCGAGGCCGTAGCCCGTGGGCGAATGGCAGACCCGCGCGCAGGTGTCGGTGTTGTTGTTCTGGAACACGGCGCGCGTCAGCTTCTGGACGAGGTAGGTTTCCTCGTTCGTGCAGCGGCTCGACGTGATCACGCCCACGGATTTGCGCCCGTATTTGTCCTGGATGCCCCGGAACTTGGCCGCGGCGAACCCGATCGCCTCCTCCCAGCTGACCTCGCGCCAGGGCTGGTCGATGCTGTCGCGGATCATCGGGTTCAGGATGCGGTCGGAATGGGTGGCGTAGCCATAGGCGAAGCGGCCCTTGACGCAGGAATGCCCGCGGTTCGCGGCCCCGTGCTTGTAGGGGGTCATTCGCACCAGCTCATCCCCGTTCAACTCGGCCTTGAACGAGCAGCCGACGCCGCAATAGGCGCAGGTGGTGATGAC
>CAZVQL010000143.1:0-7930 GCA_964629305.1 uncultured Roseicyclus sp. | reverse complement strand
AAAAAACGGCAGGTTCATACAGGCATCTCTAACGCCAGAAAAAAGAGATCCGGCGCGCAAGCGAGCAGACATCCCCCCAGGTGGCCTGCGTAGTCGGACACCCAGCAATGGGACGAGGGCGGCGGTTTGAGCAGTGGCAGCTTGCTCAAACCGCCGTTTCCGTTCCCGGCGCCCGAATTACGGCGCGATTGAGGCAGAAAAAGGGCAAAGCCCGTGGAACGTGAGTTCACCGGCATCAGCCGGAACAAGGTGGACGGAAAGGGCCGGGTTTCGATCCCGGCCAAGTTCCGTCGTGTCTTGCAGAACTGCGATCGTGCCTACACGCCCGGCGAGCCGCTGAAGATGCACATCACCTTTGGCGATCCGCGCAAGAAGCACCTCGAGTGCTGGTCTTCGGACAGCTACACCAAGCTGATGAAGAAAATCTCCATGATGAAGCAGGGCACCGATGCCCAGCGGACCATGGTCTACTTCTACAAGTCCCAGTCGGACACGTTCACGCTGGACGACACCGGGCGCCTCGTCCTCAGCCAGGAGCTGCGGGACAAGATCGGCATTTCCGAAGAGGCCGTGTTCGAAGGACATGGCGAGAAGTTTCACATCCTTAGCCCGGCACAGGCGGATGCACAGGCCGCCGCCTTCGCCGCGCTTCTTGACGAACTGGGACAGGGCGATGAGCATTTCGATGCGCTTTCTCTCCTTCCGGACGATCCGTCGTCCGGCGATGACCTGGAATGACGGGCGCGGCACCGCACGTTCCCGTCCTTCTGCGCCCCTTGCTGGCGGCGGTGGCGCCGGTCTCGGGCGTCTGGGTCGATGGAACCTTCGGCGCTGGTGGCTACGCCCGTGGATTGCTTGAGGCGGGGGCGGATGTGGTGATCGGCATCGACCGCGATCCGCTGGCCTTCGAGATGGCCGCCGGCTGGGCCGGGGCCTATGGCGACCGGCTGCGGCTGGTCGCGGGCACGTTTTCCGACCTCGACACGTTGGCCGGTGCGCCGGTCGATGGCGTCACCCTCGACCTCGGCGTGTCCTCCATGCAGCTCGACCGCGCAGAGCGTGGATTTTCCTTCATCAAGGACGGGCCGCTCGACATGCGGATGGGGCAGGCGGGCGTTTCGGCCGAGGATATCGTGAACGACGCGCCCGAGGCGCTTCTGGCCGATATCCTGTTTCATTACGGCGAGGAACGCGCCGCGCGCCGTATCGCCAAGGCCATCGTGGCCGAGCGTGCCAAGGGTCGCATCACCTCGACCTTGCAACTGGCTTCGATCGTCGAGGGCTGCCTGCCCCGCAAGAAGCCGGGGCAAAGCCACCCCGCGACGCGCAGCTTCCAGGCGATCCGCATCGCGGTGAATGACGAGCTTCGCCAATTGGTTGACGGGCTCGAGGCGGCCGAGCGCGCGTTGAAGCCGGGCGGCAAGCTTGCGGTCGTGACCTTCCATTCCCTCGAGGACCGCGTGGTCAAACGCTTCCTCGCCGAACGCTCGAGCGAGGGGGGCGGCGGCTCGCGCCATGCCCCTGCCGCCGCTTTGCGCGACCCGGGCTTCGTGCTGACCCCGAAAAAGGCCATCGCGCCCGACGAGGACGAGATCGCCGAGAACCCGCGCGCGCGCTCCTCTCGCCTGCGCGTGGCGACCCGGACGGAGGCGCCTGCAGCCCCTGTCGACCGCACGAAACTGGGCCTGCCCCTCATGCCGGAGGTGCTGTGATGCGCGGCTTCGCGACCCTTCTCGCCATGCTGGGTGTGATCGGGCTGGGCTATTGGGCCTATCACCAGACGATCCTGACCCAGCAAGCCGAACGCCGCGTCGAGCAGTTGCAGCGCAACATCGGCGCCGAGCGGGAGCGGTTGGCGATCCTGCGCGCCGAATGGGCCTATCTCAACCGCCCCGATCGCCTGCGCGAGCTGGTGGACCTGAATTTCGAGCGGCTGGGCCTTTTGCCGCTGGCGCCCGAGCAATTCGGCCGTGCCGCACAGATCCCCTATCCGCTGCCCCCCGAGGAGCTGCTCGACAGCGCCTCGACCGCCGAGGGAGAGATGCTGCCATGACGCTCCGCACGCCGCTGCGCCCGCTTGCCCGCATCCTCGACGCGCGCGCCAAGGGTGAAAACCCCGACGCGATCGAACGCGAGAACCTACGCCTGCGCCACGAGGCGCAGCGCGACCGCTTGCGCCAGCGCGCCGAGGGGCGGCTGGTGCTGATGTCGCTCGTCTTCCTCATGGCCTTCGGATCGGTGGGCGTGCGCATGGCTGCACTCGCCACGACAGAAGCTGAAGAGCCGAGCGTCATCGCCTCGACCGCCTCGATCCACACCACGCGCGCCGATATCACGGACCGTCAGGGCCGGGTGCTGGCGACCAACTTCGCCACCAACGCGCTTTACGCGCATCCGCACGAGATCGTGGACGCGCGCGCCGCCGCCGATGGCCTGGCCGAGATCTTCCCCGAGATGGATGCCGAGGCGCTTTATGCGCGCTTCACGTCCGAGCGGCGGTTCCTCTGGCTGCGCCGTTACCTCAGCCCCGAGCAGGAACAGATGGTCCATGACCTGGGCGAGCCCGGCCTCCTGTTCGGCCCGCGCGAGATGCGGCTTTATCCCAACGGCTCCATCGCGGCCCATATCCTGGGCGGCGCGGGCTTCGGACAGGAGGCGGTGAATGCCGCCGAGGTGATCGGCATCGCGGGGATCGAGGCGATGTTCGACGACGAGTTGCGCGACCCCGCGCGCGAGGCGCCGCTGGCGCTGTCGATCGACCTGACCGTGCAGGCCGCCGTCGAAGAGGTGCTGGCCGGCGGCATGATGCTGATGAACGCGCGTGGTGCTGCGGCCGTCCTGATGGACGTGCACACGGGCGAGATCGTCGCGATGGCAAGCCTGCCCGATTTCGATCCCAACGCGCGGCCCCGCCCCTTGCTCGAGGGCGACCCCGCAGACAGCCCGCTGTTCAATCGCGCGGTGCAGGGCGTCTATGAATTGGGAAGCGTTTTCAAGGCTTTCACCATCGCGCAGGCGCTGGAGCTGGGCCTCTACAACACGGGTGACATGATCGACACGCGCGGGCCCCTTCGCATGGCCGGCTTCGCGATCCGCGATTTCCGCAGCTACGGCCCGTCGCAGTCGGTGCATGACGTCTTCACCCATTCCTCCAACATCGGCACGGCGCGCATCGCGCAGGTGATCGGCGGCGAGCGTCAGCGGATGTTCCTTGAGCAGCTGGGCCTTCTGGAACCCGCCCCGGTCGAGATCGTCGAGGCCGCCAACGCCCGCCCGCTCTTGCCGGGCCGCTGGGGTGAGCTGTCGACGATGACGATTTCCTACGGCCACGGCGTGTCGACCTCGCTGGTGCAGCTTGCGGGCGCCTATGCGACGATGGTGAACGGCGGCACGCGGATCGCGCCCACGCTTCTGCGGCAGGACGCCCCGCAGGCGGGCGAGCGTGTAATCTCCGAGGCGACGAGCCGCAGCATGCGCGAGCTGATGCGCGCCGTCGTGACCGAGGGCACCGCCAGCTTCGGCGAGGTCGAGGGCTATGCCGTGGGCGGCAAGACCGGCACCGCCGACCTTCCGCGCGCCACGGGCGGTTATTACGACGACCGCAACCTGACGACCTTTGCCTCGGCCTTTCCGATGCATGATCCGCGTTACGTGCTGATCACCATGTTGCAGGAACCTGTCGAGACCTCGGGCCCGGAGCCGCGCCGCACCGCAGGCTGGACGGCTGTGCCCGTCGCCGCCGAGATCATCCGCCGCAGCGCGCCGCTTCTGGGTCTCAGACCCGAGATTGAACCCCTTGCCATGGATGCGCTATCCAGCACCTCGAGATGATCGCGCGGGGGTGGGGGCATGGCGCCTCGGACGAGACTGCTATCCGAGCTTGGGCTGACACCTCGGGGTGGCGGCGATGTGCCCGTCACGGGCCTTACGCTCGACAGTCGAAAGGTGACGCGCGGAGGGCTGTTCGCGGCCCTTCCCGGCAGCCGAGTGCACGGCGGTGAGTTCATTCAATACGCGCTCCGCATGGGCGCGGGCGCTGTTCTGACCGACCGGCAGGGCGCCGAGATCGCGACGGAAGAGCTGGCCGGATCGGACGCCGCCCTTGTCGTGGTCGAGGACGCCCGCGCCGCGTTGGCCCATGCCGCGGCCCTCTGGTTCGGGGCGCAACCCGATACGGTGGTCGCGGTCACGGGCACCAACGGCAAGACCAGTGTCGCCAGCTTTACCCGCCAGATCTGGGCCGCGCTGGGCCACGAGGCGGTGAACGTCGGCACCACGGGCGTCGAAGGCGCCTTTGCCGCGCCGGGCGTCCACACCACGCCCGAGCCGCTGACGCTGCACCGGGTGCTGGCCGAGATGGCCGAGGCCGGAGTGAGCCATGTGGCGATGGAGGCATCGTCGCACGGCCTCGACCAGCGGCGGATGGAGGCGGTGCACCTGGCGGCGGCGGGCTTCACCAACCTGACACAGGATCACCTTGATTATCATGGTGATATGGAAACCTATTTCGCCGCCAAGCTGCGCCTGTTCACCGAGCTTCTGCCAGAAGACGGGGTCGCGGTGGTAAACCTCGACGACGACTACGGCCCTCGCGTGGCCGAGGCCTGTACCGCGCGGCAGATCGAGGTGATGGGCATCGCCCAATATGCCGAGGGCGCGGCGATCAAGATCACCGGGCGCAGGCTGGACGAGACGGGGCAGGACGTGCTGTTCCGCTGGCAGGGGCGTCAGATGCAGACCCGGCTGGAGCTGATCGGCGGTTTCCAGGCGATGAACGTGCTGACCGCCGCGGGGCTTGCCATTGCCGCGGGCGACGAGCCCGAGGCGGTCTTCGCCGTCCTGCCGCGCCTGACGGGCGTGCGCGGCCGGATGCAGCTGGCGGGCCGCCGTGACAACGGCGCGCCGGTCTATGTCGATTACGCCCACACGCCCGACGCGCTGGAAACCGCGCTCAAGGCGCTGAGGCCCCATGTGATGGGCCGCCTGATCGTCGTTTTCGGCGCGGGCGGCGACCGCGACCGGGGCAAGCGGCCCTTGATGGGCAAGGCCGCCGCCGAGAACGCGGATGTTTTGTTTGTGACAGACGACAACCCCAGATCCGAGAATCCGGCCTTGATCCGGATGGAAATACTGCAAGGCTGCCCTGAGGCGACCGAGGTCGGCGACCGGGCCGAGGCGATCCTGCGGGGCGTCGATGCGCTGGAACCGGGCGATGCGCTGCTCATTGCGGGCAAGGGGCACGAGACGGGGCAGACGGTGGGCGACGTGGTCTACCCGTTCGACGATGTCGAACAGGCCAGCGTCGCCGTCGCCGCGCTGGAGGGTCGCGCATGACTGTCCTGTGGACAGCCGCCGAGGCCGCCGCCGCGACCGGCGGACAGGTGGCGGGCGATTGGACGGCCACGGGCATTTCCATCGACAGCCGCAGCGTGGCCGAGGGGGACCTATTCATCGCGCTCTCCGCCGCGCGCGACGGGCACGACTTCGTCGCCGACGCCTTGGCCAAGGGGGCTGCCGCGGCGCTCGTCTCGCGCGTGCCCGACGGCGTGGACCCCGCGCACCTGCTGGTCGTGGGCGACGTGATGGAAGGCCTGCGCGCGCTCGGCGCGGCAGGGCGGGCGCGCACGAAGGCGCGGGTCATCGCCGTGACCGGGTCGGTCGGCAAGACCACCGTGAAGGAGATGTTACGCACGGCGCTTGCGCCGCAGGGCAAGACCCACGCCGCCGAGGCGTCGTTCAACAACCATTGGGGCGTGCCCGTGACGCTGGCGCGGATGCCTGCCGACACCGATTATGCCATCATCGAGATCGGCATGAACGCCCCCGGCGAGATCGCCCCACTGGCCCGCCTTGCACAGCCCCATGTCGCGGTCGTCACCACCGTCGCGCCCGCGCACCTCGAGGCGTTCGGCGTGATCGAGGGGATCGCGCATGAGAAGGCGTCGATCTACGAGGGTCTGGGCGAGGGCGGCATCGCGCTGGCCCATGCCGATGTGGATACGGCGGGTATTCTTTTCGACAAGGCAAGGACTTGCGGGGCAAAGCTCATCCGGTTTGGCGAAGCCGAGGGCGTCGAGGCGCGGCTGATCGAGGCGCAGCTGTCGGACAGCGCGACCGTCATTCGCGCCGAAACCCACGGGCAGGAGCGGCTCTTTCGCATCGGCGCCCCGGGGCGGCACTACGCGATGAATGCGCTGATCGCGCTGACGGCGGCCGAGGCCGCGGGCGCCGACCCGACCGAGGCCGCGCTGGCGCTCTCGGGCTGGACCCCCTTCGATGGGCGCGGCACGCGGGAACGGATCGTGCTCAGCGAGACCGACGACCTCGCCGTCGAGATGATCGACGACGCGTTCAACGCCAACCCCGCCTCCATCGCCGCCGCGCTCGAGGTGCTTGCCGCCGCCGAACCGCAGGGCCGCGGGCGGCGCATTGCCGTTCTGGGCGACATGCTGGAACTTGGGCCGACCGGCCCCGCGCTTCATGCGGCCATTGCCGATCATCCGGCGATGGTGCGGATCGCGACGGTCCACACGGTGGGGCCGCTGATGGCGCATCTCCATGCGGCCCTTCCGGGCGCGATGCGGGGCATCCACAGCGAGACCGCCGACGAGATGGTCGCGGCGCTTCCGCCGACGCTCGTGCCGGGGGATGTGTTGCTGATAAAAGGCTCCAAGGGGATCAAGGTGTCCCGCGTGGTTGACGCCTTGCGCAAACTGGGGCAAGCGGCTGCGGACCACAGGCGAGGGCCCCGCTAGATGTTGTATTGGCTGAGTGAGCTTTCGGACGGCGGGGACGTCTTCAACCTCTTTCGCTACATCACGTTCCGTGCAGGGGCGGCGTTCTTCACCGCCCTGATCTTCGGCTTCATCTTCGGACGCCCGCTGATCAACGCGCTGCGCCGGAAATACGCGGCCGGCCAGCCGATCCGCGAAGATGGCCCGGCCCATCACATCGCGACCAAGGCCGGCACGCCCACGATGGGCGGCCTTCTGATCCTGGCCGCGCTGACGCTCTCGACGCTGCTCTGGGCGCGGCTCGACAACCCCTATGTGTGGATCGTGCTGGGCACGACGGTGGCCTTCGGTCTGATTGGTTTTGCCGACGACTGGGCCAAGGTCAGCCGCAACTCCAGCGCGGGTGTCTCGGGGCGCGTGCGGCTTCTGATCGGCTTCGCGATCGCCGGGGTCGCCTCGGCGGTGGCGGTCTGGGTGCATCCCGACGAGCTTTCGGCGCAGCTGGCCGTGCCTGTCTTCAAGGACGTGCTCTTCAACATGGGTTGGTTCTTCATCCCCTTCGCGATGTTCGTGATCGTGGGATCGGCCAACGCCGTGAACCTGACCGACGGGCTGGACGGGCTTGCCATCATGCCCGTGATGATCGCCGCGGGGACCCTCGGCGTGATCGCCTATGCCGTGGGCCGCGTCGACTTCACCGAGTATCTCGACGTGCATTACGTGCCGGGCACGGGCGAGCTCTTGATCTTCACCGCCGGGCTGATCGGCGGCGGGCTTGGCTTCCTGTGGTACAACGCGCCGCCCGCGGCCGTCTTCATGGGCGACACCGGGTCGCTGGCATTGGGCGGCGCGCTGGGCGCGATCGCCGTCTCGACCAAGCACGAAATCGTGCTGGCGATCGTCGGCGGCCTCTTCGTGGCCGAGGCGGTCAGCGTGATCGTGCAGGTCGCCTATTTCAAGGCGACCGGAAAGCGCGTCTTCCTGATGGCGCCGATCCACCACCATTTCGAGAAGAAGGGCTGGGCCGAACCGCAGGTGGTGATCCGCTTCTGGATCATCTCGCTGATCCTTGCGCTGATCGGTCTTGCCACGCTGAAGCTGAGATGAGCCTGCGCCCCGACAGACCCACGGCCCTCGTGACGGGCGGCAACCGCGGCATCGGGCGCGCCATCGCCGAGGGGCTGGTCGCGCGCGGG
>CAZVQL010000142.1:0-8057 GCA_964629305.1 uncultured Roseicyclus sp. | reverse complement strand
AGCGACAGACCCGGCGGCAAACACGCCGCCACAGACCGCGACGCGCGGCTCAAGGCGGCGCTTAAGGCGAACCTTGCCCGGCGCAAGGCACAGGCGCGGGCGCGCAGCGCGGATGACACGGACACCAAGCCGGACGACACCGGCGAGACCGACTAGGCAGGCAAAGGGGCAGGGGCGATGGACAGGATCGTGGTGACGGGCAACGGCCCGCTTTCGGGGCAAATCCCCATTGCCGGCGCCAAGAACGCCTGCCTCACGCTGATGCCCGCGACGCTTCTGTCCGACGAGCCGCTGACGCTGACCAACGCGCCGCGCCTGTCCGACATCCGCACCATGTCCACGCTCCTGCAATCGCTGGGGGCCGAGGTGCAATCGCTGAACGACGGCAAGGTGCTCGCGCTGTCGTCCCACGGGCTGAACAACCACACCGCCGACTACGACATCGTGCGCAAGATGCGCGCCTCGATCCTCGTCCTCGGGCCGATGCTGGCCCGCGACGGCCACGCCATCGTCTCGCTGCCCGGCGGCTGCGCCATCGGCGCGCGGCCCGTCGACCTGCACCTCATGGGGCTGGAGCGGCTCGGCGCGAGGCTGGAACTGGTCGACGGCTACGTCCATGCCGAGGCGCGGGGCGGCCTCAAGGGCGCCGTCGTGGACTTCCCCATGGTCTCCGTCGGCGCGACCGAGAACGCGCTGATGGCCGCGACGCTGGCCAAGGGCACGACCGTCCTGAAGAACGCCGCGCGCGAGCCCGAGATCGTCGATCTCGCCCACTGCTTGCGCAAGATGGGCGCCCAGATCGAGGGCGAGGGCACGTCCGAGATCACCATCCAGGGCGTCGACCGCCTCCATGGCGCGACGCACCCCGTCGTCACCGACCGGATCGAGCTTGGCACCTACATGCTGGCCCCCGCCATCGCGGGCGGCGAGGTGGAGCTGCTCGGCGGCAAGCTCTCGCTCGTCGCGGCCTTCGCCGAAAAGCTCGAGGCGGCGGGCATCTCCGTCACCGAAACGCCCACCGGCCTGACCGTCACCCGCAAGGGCGATCGCGTGCAGGCCGTCGATGTCGTGACCGAACCCTTCCCGGGCTTCCCGACCGACCTTCAGGCGCAGATGATGGCCCTTCTCTGCACTGCCGATGGCACATCGGTTCTGGAAGAAACCATCTTCGAGAACCGCTTCATGCACGCCCCCGAACTGATGCGCATGGGTGCCCAGATCGACGTGCATGGCGGCCACGCCACCGTCACCGGGGTCCAGAAGCTCAGGGGCGCGCCCGTCATGGCGACGGACCTGCGCGCCTCGGTCAGCCTGATCCTCGCGGGCCTTGCCGCCGAGGGCGAGACTGTGGTCAGCCGTGTCTACCACCTCGATCGCGGCTACGAGCGGGTCGAGGAAAAGCTCGGCAATGTCGGCGCACTGATCCGGAGGGAACGGGAAGATGGTTGAAGACGCCCGCTTCGAAGACGGCGCCGAGCGCGCGGTTGCCCTCCGCGCCCTCGACGCGGACGATCTGCGCGTGATCTCCAGCCTGACGCAGGACGCCGTCTTCCCCGTGACCGAGATGACGTGGGACCGCCCGCGCCGCCGCTTCGCGCTGCTCGTGAACCGCTTCCGCTGGGAAGAGACGGGCGGCAAGACCGCCCCCGAACGGGTGCAATCCGTCCTCGCCATCGAGGATGCCATGGCCGTCGCAAGTCAGGGCATCGACCGCGCCGACCCCGACCTTGTCCTGTCGCTCCTGGCGATCGACTGGACCCCGGGCGAGGACGGCACCGGGCGCATCACCCTTGTTCTTGCGGGCGACGGGGCCATCGCCATCGATGTCGAGGCGCTCGAGGTCACGCTGCGCGACGTGACGAAACCCTACACCGCCCCTTCGGGCCGCGCGCCGCATCACCCCGAATGACGCTCCGGCGGCTCACGCCTGACGATTGGGCCGCCTTCCGCGACATCCGCCTCGACATGCTGGCCCGCGACCCGCGCGCCTTCGGCTCGACCCACGCCGACTGGGCCGCCAAGCCCGAGGCCGAGATCCGCGACTGGCTCACCACCATGCGCCTCTGGGCGCTCATGGAGGGCGACCGCGCGCTGGGCTGCGCCGCCTTCTGCCGCGAGACCGCCCCCCGCGCCACGCACCGGGCCGAGGTCATTGCCGTCTACCTCCGCCCCGAGTCGCGCGGGCAGGGCCACATGACACGCCTTCTGAGCGCGCTGGCCGATGACGCGCGCGCCGAGGGGATTGTCCAACTGGAATTGCAGGTCGCCACCTGGAACGCCCCCGCCGCCGCAGCCTACACCCGCGCGGGGTTCAGGCAGGTCGCCACGATCCCCCGCGCGATGCGCGACGGGGACGGGTTCACCGACACCGCCTTCTTCGTTCTGCGTCTGGATATGCCCTGACCCGTGGGGACGTGTCGGGTCAGGGCAGGGGGGCCAAGCCTATTGCTGGATCGCCTCCAGATACGTCGCCAGCGCAAGGACGCGGCCCCTAACTTCGATCTCGGCGGCATAGTCGCCCGCCTCCGAGGCGGTGGTCGCCTCGAACCGATCCCCCCAGACCGGCATCATGCTCCCGTGACCGCGCACGCCGGTGCGCCCGTCGATCACCTGGATCACGTGCAGCATCGGGAACTCCCCGTTGTTCGCTGCCGCGATCTGCGTCAGGTCCGGCACCGCGACCGTCATGTATTCGGCCAACGGCCCGTCGCCATGCCCCGTCAGCCCGTGGCAGCTGACACAGGCCCAGGCATATTCATTCGCACCGGCCGCCGATTGCGCCTCGGCCCCTCCGGAAAACAGCGCCAGCGTCATGGACGCGGCCAATACCGTTGCTCTGATCATGGAATGTCCTCCTCTCCATCGCCCACCGGGCATTCGGAAGCCGGACCGCCGGTCGTCGGTCAATTTCCGCCATGCAATACTATTGCCAATGTTAATGATTCTTATTGACATGGATCATTGTCTTGGATGCGCGGCGGTTTGGGTCCTTCACGCCCGCGCCCATAGGCGCTAGACCGGCCCGGCGATCAGGAAGGGACCAGGATGCCGATCTTTCTCGACAGCCGCGATGCAGGGTTCGACGGGCGCTTCGCCGCCCTTCTCGAGATGAAACGCGAGGATACACCCGAGGTGGACGAGGTCGTGGCCGGCATCATTGCCGATGTCCGCGCCCGCGGCGATGCCGCCGTGATCGAGCTGACCGAACGCTTCGACCGGCTGGCGCTGACCCCCGAAACGCTGGCCTTTTCGCAAGACGAGATCGCTGCCGCCGTCGAGACCGTGCCGGCCGATGAGCGCGCCGCCCTCGAACGCGCGGCCGAGCGCATCCGCGCCTACCACGTCCGCCAACTGCCCGAGGATGCCCGCTGGACCGACCCCGAGGGCGCCACCCTCGGCTGGCGCTGGACGCCCGTCTCGGCGGCCGGCCTCTACGTTCCCGGTGGCCTCGCCTCCTACCCGTCCTCGGTCCTGATGAACGCCATCCCCGCGCAGGTCGCGGGCGTCGAGCGTCTGGTGATGTGCGCCCCCACGCCCGACGGAAAGGCGAACCCCCTCGTCCTGCTCGCCGCCCACCTGTCGGGCATCGACACCGTCTACCGCATCGGCGGCGCACAGGCGGTCGCCGCACTCGCCTACGGCACCGCCACCATCGCCCCCGTCGACAAGATCACCGGCCCCGGCAACGCCTTCGTGGCCGCCGCCAAGCGCCGCGTCTTCGGCAAGGTCGGTATCGACATGATCGCGGGCCCCTCCGAGATCCTCGTGATCGCAGATGCCGACAACGACCCCGACTGGATCGCCATCGACCTGCTGTCACAGGCCGAACACGACGAAAGCGCGCAATCCATCCTCATCACCGATGATGCGGCCTTTGGCCAGGCCGTGGCGAAAGCCGTCGACAAGCGCCTCGAAACCCTCGAGCGCCGCGCCATCGCCGGCCCCTCGTGGCGCGACTTCGGCGCCATCGTCACCGTCCGCGACCTCTCCGAGGCGGCGGAGCTGTCGAACCGCATCGCCCCCGAACACCTCGAGCTCTGCGTCGCCGACCCCGACGCGCTGTCCGACAAGATCACCCATGCCGGCGCCATCTTCCTTGGCCAATGGACGCCCGAGGCGATCGGCGACTACATCGGCGGCCCGAACCACGTTCTGCCTACCGCGCGCTCGGCCCGCTTCTCCTCGGGTCTCTCCGTGCTCGACTTCATGAAGCGCACGACGCTTGCCCAGATGACACCGGCCGCGCTCAAGGCCATCGGCCCTGCGGCCGAGACGCTCGCGCGCTCCGAAAGCCTCGAGGCCCACGGGCTGTCCGTCCGCGCCCGCCTCGACCGCCTGAACGAAGGGGAGGGCGCATGACCACCCATATCACCCATATCGAGATCGACATGGACGGCATGCCGGCCCCCACGCCCGAGATCGAACAGGAACGCAACGTCGCCATCTTCGACCTGCTCGAGCAGAACAGCTTCGCGCTGCCCGCCCGCGACGACCGCGCCGCACCGCCCGGCCCCTATCACCTGACGTTGGCGATCCGCGACAAGCGCCTCGTCTTCGACGTGAACACCGAAGGCGGCGACGACGCGGCCGAGTTCCACCTATCGCTCTCGCCCTTCCGCCAGACGGTCAAGGATTACTGGCAGATCTGCGAAAGCTACTACGCCGCCGTCAAGAACATGCCCCCCTCCAAGATCGAGGCGATCGACATGGCCCGCCGCGGCATCCACAACGAGGGCGCGCGCATCCTGCAAGAACGGCTCGAGGGCAAGGCCGAGGTCGACACCGACACCGCGCGCCGCCTTTTCACGCTCATCTGCGTCCTGCATTTCGGGGCCTAGGGGCAGGGCGGTGGCCGAGGATTTCCCCCAATCCGTGCTCTACTGTTGCGACCACAACGCGACACGCTCCCCCATGGCCGAGGGGTTGATGAAGAAATTCTACGGCCACCGCGCCTATGTCCAATCCGCGGGCGTGAAGAACGACCTCGAGATCGACGGGTTCGCCGTGGCCGTCTGCGCCGAACTGGGGGTGGAGCTGGATCGCCACCGCGTCCGCTCCTTCGACGAGATGGAGCAATGGGGCGACGACCTGTCGGGCTTCGACCTCATCATCGCGCTTTCGCCCGCCAGCCAACGCCGCGCCCTCGACATGACCCGGCATTTCCACATCGACGTGGAATACTGGCCCATCCTGGACCCCACCGGCCTTGGCGAAACCCGCGAGGCCAAGCTGGCCGCCTACCGGCAGGCCCGCGACCAGATCGTCGAGCGCATGATCGCCCGCTTCGGCCAACCCACCGAAGCGGGCTGAGACGGGCCGCCCTCAGCGGTCCAGCACCATGTGCGGGATGCCGTCCGACGTGCGCTCACGCGAGTGTCCATCCGGCCCAACCTCTGCGCGCAACCGTTTGCGAAAGTTCGAGAAACTGTCGAACCGCACCACGTCCACCGCCTCGTCGAGGTCGAGCACCAGCCGCACCCATCCGGGCCGCAGCGCCTCGGCCGAAAGCACCGTCGCGCTGAATGGCTGAGACAGGTAGCGCCCGGTCACCCGTCCACCCTCCCGCCATCCGTCCGGCCCCCGGTCGCGGATCGCCGCCGCCAGCGCGTTCCAGTCGCGGAACCCGTGCCTGCGGGCGACGATTTCAAGCGCCTCGCCATGGCTGATCGGATGGCCCGCGGCGCCCCGCTCGCCGCGCAGGCGCCTGGCGGCGGCCTTGGCTTCGGCAGGTGTCGGCAAACCGCGTGTCATGGCCGGATCTCGCTCGACATGATCGTCTTTTTCGAAACTTCTCTGGGATGACATGACCCCGTGATCCTTCTGGCTATCGCCGCGCAAGGATTGGATGGGGCCCGCATTACCATCCGCGCGGCTGGTGCCGTGGATGACGAACGTCGTGTCTGGAACAGAACTTCACCGTGACGGGATGTCGGCGGGCGGCGGGCGTCTGCGGCCTGTCGCGCTCGTAGGGCAGGGGCCGGGCCTCTGTCAAGCAATGCGTCTGCATCTTCCGTCCGCCGCCCGACGCCCTTATGTTCCGCGCCATGACCGATACACACGCCCTGATCACCCGCTACTACGCCGCCTTCAACGACGGCGACACCGAGGCCATGATCGCCTGCCTTGCCCCCAACGTGGCCCATCACGTGAACGAGGGGCAGGTGCGCGTCGGCACCGAGGCCTTCCGCGATTTTTGCGCGCACATGTCCCGCTGCTACGATGAGCATCTGACCGACATCGTCGTCATGGCCAGCGCCGACGGCACCCGCGCCGCGGCCGAGTTCACGGTGAACGGCACCTACCTCGAAACCGACGCAGGGCTCCCGCCCGCGCACGGCCAGACCTACCGCCTTCCGGCGGGCGGTTTCTTCAGCGTTCAGGACGGCCGCATCACCCGCATCGTCACCTACTACAACCTTGCCGACTGGGTGGCGCAGGTCTCGGCATGAGCCTCGTGCTCCGCAGCTACATCGGCGCGCAGATCGCGCCGCATGTGGACGACCTCGCGCGCCTGCGCATCGCGGTCTTCCGCGACTGGCCCTATCTCTACGACGGCGATCTGGACTACGAGCGCCGCTACCTCGCCGGTTACGCCCGCGGCGACACCATTCTCGTGGCCGCCTATGATGGGGACACGATGGTTGGCGCCTCAACCGGAATGCCATTATCCGACCATGCCGACGACTTCGCCGCCGCCTTCGAGGGCTCGGACATCGACATGAATGACGCGTTCTACTGCGCTGAATCTGTTCTTCTTCCCGAGTATCGAGGGCAGGGCGCATATGCCGGCTTTTTCGCGCATCGCGAAACCCATGCCCGCGCGCTCGGTTTCACATATGCAACATTCTGCGGCGTGACGCGCGAGGGCGACCACCCCCTTCGCCCGGCCGACCACAAGCCCCTCGACCCGGTCTGGCGTCACTTCGGCTACACTCCCCTTCCGGGTGTCATCGCCCATTTCAACTGGCGCGACATCGGTGAGGCCGAGGAAACGCCCAAACCCCTCCAGTTCTGGATCAAGCGCCTATGAAAATCGCCGCCGCAGCCTACCCGCTCGACCGGTTCGACCGCTGGTCCGACTACGCCGAGAAACAGGTCGCCTGGGTGCGCGAGGCCGCCACTGCCGGTGCCGACCTTCTCGTCTTCCCCGAATACGGCCGCATGGAATTGGCCGCCCTGCAGGGCGCCGCCCACGACCTGGAGGCCTCCCTCCACGCCGCCTCGGACCTCGCCCAAAAGGCCGACCACCTCATGGCCGACCTCGCCCAGGGCTACGGCGTCCACATCCTTTGCCCTTCTGGCCCCGTCTTCGACGAAGACCGCGAACGGCCCGTCAACCGCGCCTGGCTCATCGGCCCCGACGCCGACGCGCCCTTCCTCGCCTACCAGGACAAGCAGGTCATGACCCGCTTCGAGCGCGAAACCTGGAACGTCGTCCCCGGCGACCCGCTCGAGGTGATCGAGACGCCCTTGGGCCGCATCGGCATCCTGATCTGCTACGACGCCGAATTCCCGCTTCTTGCCAGACGCTTGGCCGATCAGGGTGCCGAGATACTGCTCGTTCCGTCCTGCACCGACAGCGCCCATGGCTATAACCGCGTGCGCATCGGCGCCATGGCCCGCGCGCTCGAAAACCAGTGCGTCGTCGTCCAATCCCCCACCGTGGGCGATGCCCCCTGGTCCCCCGCCGTTGACGAGAACGTCGGCGCCGCCGCCATCTTCGGCCCGCCCGACATTGGCTTCCCCGAGGATGGCGTCCTCGCGCAAGGGTCGCTGAACGAACCGGGCTGGGTCATCGCCGATATCGACCGCGCCGCCATCGCCCGCGTCCGCGCCGAGGGGCAGGTCCTGAACCACGCCCATTGGGCCGATAGCGCCGGGCGCGCAGATTTGCCTTGAAAATCGGCGCAAGGGGGCGCATTTACCCGCCACCTGCACCGCACCGCGGTGCGCCAATCAAGGAGTGACCATGGCCAAGGAAGAAATGCTCGAATTTCCTGGTGTCGTGAAGGAACTCCTGCCGAACGCGACATTCCGGGTCGAGCTTGAAAACGGCC
>CAZVQL010000141.1:2038-8107 GCA_964629305.1 uncultured Roseicyclus sp. | reverse complement strand
AGCCGCATCTCGATGGCGCGGCTTCTGGCCTATCTCTTCGAGGTGACCGAACGCTTCGGCATGGAGACGCGAACCGAGCTGATCCTGTTGCAGCGCACCATGGTGGTGGTCGAGGGCGTGGCCCGCTCGCTCGACCCCGAGATCAACATCTGGACGGTCGCCCGCCCCGTGGTCGAGGAATACATCAAGGAAAACATCGGGCCCAAGGCCGCCGCGCGCGACCTGTTCAACACGGCGCGCGTTCTGGCGCGCTTCGGTCCCCGCCTGCCCGCGCTGGCCGAGCGCGCGCTGCTGGCACAGGCCAACCCGCCGCGGGTCGAGCGCCGCTCACCCTGGCCCGAGCGGATCGGGATCGGCCTTGCCGGGATCGCCGTGGGTCTTGGCGTGGCGGCCCTTCTGGCGCTGATCTGAGGCCGTTCAGCCCGTCGGATCGCGCAGGCCCAGCACGTCGCCAGAGGGGATGGACACGCCATCCGTCATCGTCAGCCAGATCTCGCCGCCCACGATCGCGGCCTCCTGCACGCTGCCGTAGACCATCGCGCCCCGCTCCTCCAAGACCTCCTCGCCCGACAGGGCCCGCACCGCGAAATTGTAGAGGCCAGGAGCCAGAACCGACCCGTCCGGACCGGTGCCATCCCATTCGAAGCTATCGCCGCTGAGGGGGATCGGCAGCTCTTGCACGATTTCGCCGCGCGCGTCGCGGACCACCAGCTCCATCCGGTCGGCCAGCACATGCGGAGCACCGGCCAGGGTCACAGCCTGCCCGTCGAAGTTGACCGGCATCTCGGCACGCGCCTCCATCCCGATCCACGAGCCGAGTTGGCCCATCCCAAGCGCGGCAAGGCCGCTTTGCAACCCGGTCAGAAGATCGTTTGTCCTCACCTGCTGTTCCACGCCAGAGAATTGGGCGAGCTGGCTGGCGAACTCGGTCGACTCTATGGGGTTGAGCGGGTCCTGATGCTGCATCTGGGTGGTCAGAAGGCGCAGGAAGGTCTCGAAATCGGCACTGATCGTGCCGCTTGTCGTACCCGATCCCGCCGTCTGCACGCCCGCTGCGGTCGGTTGCGTCTGCAAGATATCCATATCCGGTTTCCTTTCTTCGGTGGCCTAGAGCCGCAGGTCGAGGCCATCGGACGCCCGCCCGAAAGCCGTCGGCCGGACCACTCCCGCCCGGTCTTCGATTTGTGCAGGGGTCGCGACATCCACCCTGGTCTGCGCGCTCCCTCGCTCGCGGGCGTTGCCCCCGTCTCGGTCGTTGATATCGACATTGGGTGCGTCGAGGCCCGCCTTCTGGAATTGCTCCACCAGCAGCGAAAGATGCCGCCGCATGAGTTCGGCCGTCTCGGGCCGTTCTGCCGTGATGGCCAGCGTCAGCGCCCCGCCAACGTCGGAAAAGCTCAACCGCACCCGACCCAGTTCCGGCGGGTCGAGCGCGATCTCGACAAGGCCCTCAGCCTCGGGTCGATCCACGACCCCTTGCGCCATTTGGCGTGAGATGGCCTCGGCCAGCGCCGTCGTGGATGCGGGGGGACCTGGTGGTGCTACGCTTTGCATTCCAACAGCTGCGCGCAGGTCGGCAACACCCGGCGCGGCAAGGACGGAGGCGGCTTCCGTTGCCATCGGCATCGGTTCGTCGCGCAACAGGTCGACCTGCGATGTCTGACTGGCGACGGCGGCGGAAACCTCGGGCATCTGCGGGTTCGCGGCCGCAATCGGTCCAGCAGCCGCCGCCAATGGGGTAGGGCCTATCAGAACCGGGGCCGCCTGAGGGACAACCGCCCCGGGCACAGCCCGCCCGGCGTACGTCGGACCCCAGGGCGGGGGCGGCCCTTCCGATACTGCAGCCCCCACAACAGCTGGTGACATCGCCGTCGCACGTTGTGCCGGTTGAACATCGACCTCTGCCGGCTTCTGCTTGACCTCGGGCCGGGACGGGCCCGCCACGATATCCCGTGCCAAGGTCGCAGCTGCCAACGCAGGAAAGGCAGTGGTTTCACCCGTCTGCCGCAGACGATGCATGGTCTCGGGCGCGCGCGCGCCGACGACATATCGCTCGATAGGCTTCTCGATGGGCAACGCGGCAATGCCCGTCACTACCGCTACGGCGGCTTCAGGCCCGCGGGCTGAGACGCTGGTAGCGCTGGATCCATTCGCCTCAGGCCCGAGCAGCTGAGGCTCTGGCTGTAGACGACCCCAAGCGTCGGGCCGGGCAGCAGGCGTCAAGGGTGTCTCAAGGGGACGACCGGGCGTGCCATCGGCCGGAACGCTGCTCCCATCCTGCGGCACGCCTGGCGTCAAGGAGATGAAAGGCGACGGGGCTGAGGCCACTGGCTCGGCATGTCTTGGCGCAGGCGAAACATCTGCCATCGCGATCTGCGGCAGACGCACAGATCCAGCCGCTTCGTCGATGCGCGCCAAAGCGGGCTTTGACGTGCCGCCGGCAGGAGCTGGGTGCTGGTCCGGCAGGTCGATGCGGTCGGGGGCGGGTCCTACGGTCGCCTCCGCGACCGTGGGACCAACCAAGGTCGGCACCCCAATCACGGCGCCGACCAAGGCGACAGGCCCGACGATTTGCGAAACATCGGCAGCTTTCTGGTGCGTTCTTTCCAGCGTCCCGCGACCACTTGGCGGGTCACCAGGGAACACCCGCTCATCCAGCGAAGGCCCTGCAAGCGACGGAAGGCCACCACTCTTCTGAGGAAGAAAAGCCGGGTCTTGCCCCCGTGGCGGCGCTTGCCCCGGTGAAGCAAGAAGCGCCGCAACCTCGGGAATCGCCCCGCCGAACACACCGCTCCAACCCTGCGGCGCGTCGTCTTCGGGCTTTTCCCCGACGGATACATCCGCGACGGGATCGCCCGGCATTGCCCCGCCAGGCATCGCGCCCAAAGCCTTGAACATGGAAAGAAATTGCGGAGACAAGGTCACGACGGCATCGTCCGCCGATGGCCGACCTGCCGGTCGCAAACTGCCGGTCATTATCTGGAACAGGTCATCCATACAGGGCATCCGCTTGGTCGTGGTCCCCTGTCTTGACCCATCTCTCCTTACGATTTCTTTACGGCCCTCTGTCAGCCTCGGAAAAAATCTCCGCAATCCGAGGCATCCGCATGACCGTCAGCCCTATTGCCCCTGCCATGGGTGACACGCCTCGGCCGCCCTCCGAAGATGCCGCCCTCGCAGCCGTTGCAGAAGAGCTCGAGGCGAGCTTTCTCGAGGAAATGCTGAAACATGCAGGATTCGGAGAGAGCCGCGGCGCGTTCGGCGGTGGCGCGGGCGAAGAGCAGTTCGCCTCGCTCCTGCGGCAAGAACACGCTCGCGCCATCGCGGCGCAAGGTGGAATCGGGCTTGCCGAGTCGCTGTTCCATGCCCTCACCCGCCATAGGGAGGCCGAGGAATGAAAGGCCCGAACGCCGCAGTGCATGCGATCACGACGGAGATGGAGGCCCAGCGAGACGCCTTGCTGTCAGGGGATTTCGCGCGGCTCGACGGTATGGAAACCCGCCTGGCACAAGCCGTCGACCGGTTGGAAACGGCAGGATTATCACAGCATGACCTCGCCATGATCGCAACGTTGGCCGCGCGGAATGCGCGCCTGCTGGATGCAGCCCGGACAGGTGCCGCGCGTGCCCGTAGTCGGGTGTTAGCCGGTTCGCACCCGGCATTGACGACCTATGACGCGCATGGACGCCAACAGGGCGTGTCGACCGCGGGCCAGACCCTGGCACGCCGCTGAGTCGACTAAAATCCAACTCAAGACGCGCCCGGGATTATCTCATTCTTCAATCTTCCAGAGGCAGGGTGCGAACACGCCCGAAAGGGTGGCGTGCCCCGAAAGCTCGGGTGCCGGTGTCAGAAGGACGCGTCTCGGGGACCTCATGCGGCCCCGCATCGAATTGGCGTCGAAGCGACGCCGTGACAGAACCAAGGAAAGGGACCTGAATGGCCACCTTCCACGCGCCACCGTGGTGGCCGCCCCCGGCGATCACCTTCTTGCGCTTGATGATGAGGGGGCGCAGCTCGTTCTCTGCCATGGCTCCGGCCTTTGATCTCGGGCCGGTCCTAGCAAAGACCCCTCAACAGGTCCTTAACGCCTCAGGCGACAGGGCTCAGCCGCCGCGCGAAGACCGCGCTCAGGACCAGCATCGCCGCCGCCGTGCCAAGGCAGGCGGGCAAGCCGCCCAACTGGTAGCTGACCCCCGACAGAAGCGTGCCCAGAAGCCGCCCCGCGGCGTTCGCCATGTAATAGAAACCCACGTCCATCGTCACCCGCTCGGCCCGTGTGAAGGCGAGGATCAGGTAGGAATGCAAAGCCGAGTTCAGCGCGAAGATCACCCCGAACAGCAACAGCCCCCCGATCAGCGTCACCGTCAGCCACGGCGCAGGCGCGCCCGCCGCCCAGACCAGCACCGCCAGCGCCGCGGGCAAAAGCGCCAAGGCACCCGCCCAGACCCAGGCGCTCGCGATCAGCGCCGCATCCCCTCGGGTCTCGGCGCGCAGGAGCCGCGGCGCGCTTGCCTGCACCCCGCCATAGAGGATGATCCAGACCGCCATGAACGTCCCGATGGTGAAGAAGGCCACCCGGTTGCCCTCGACCGTGCCGTCCGACAGGACCGCGTAGAAATAGATCGGGATGCCGACCACGAACCACACGTCGCGCGCCCCGAACAGGAACACGCGCGCCGCCGACAGCCAGTTGACGTTGGCGTCTTCGGAAAACACCTCGCGGAACTTCGCGCCCTTGCGCCCGGCGGGCAGGCCCGGAGGCATCTTCACGGCGACCGCCAGCAGGATCACCGCCAGCACGCCAGCCATGCCCAGCACCGCCGGCACGAACCCCGCCAGTGCCAAAAGCGCCGCTCCCAGAAGGAACCCCAATCCCTTCACCGCGTTCTTCGACCCGGTCAGCAGCGCCACCCAGCGGAACAAGCCCCCGCCCTCGGTGGGCGCCAAGAGCTTCACCGCCGATTTCGACGACATCTTCGACAGGTCCTTGGCCACGCCCGACAGGCCCTGAACGCACATCACGAACACGACCGAGGCCGCGACACCCCAGCTTGGGTCCAGCTGCGCCAAGGCCAGCAGCGCCACGATCTGCAACCCCAGCCCGGCATAAAGCGTCGAGGTCAGCCCGAACCGCGCCGCGATCCAGCCCGCCGACAGGTTCGTCACGATCCCCGCAATCTCGTACAAGATGAACAGGTAGGCCAACTGAACCGGGGAGAACCCCAGCGTGTGGAAATGCAACAGCACCAGCATCCGCAGCGCGCCGTCGGTCAGCATGAAGGCCCAATAGGCCGCCGTCACCGCGATATAGGCCGATAGCCCCTCGGGCCGCGCCGCATCGCTCATGGAGCAGCACCTACCATCAAAGCCACGTCGACCAGCCGGTGGGCATAGCCCATCTCGTTGTCGTACCAGGCGTAGACCTTCACCTGCGTCCCGTTCACCACCATGGTCGAGGGCGCATCGACGATGCTCGACCGCGTGTCGTTCACGTAATCCGCACTGACGAGGGGGCGGGTTTCATAGCCTAGAATGCCCGATAGGGTCGATTCCGAGGCGACGCGGAACATCTCGTTCACCTCTTCCACGGTCGTCTCCCGTTCCACCTCGAACACGCAATCGGTCAGCGACGCGTTGAGTAGCGGCACCCGCACCGCATGCCCGTTCAGCTTGCCGGTCAGTTCCGGGTAGATCAGCGTGATCGCCGTTGCGCTCCCCGTCGTCGTCGGGATCAGCGAATTCAACGCCGACCGCGCGCGGCGCAGGTCCTTGGCGGGCCTGTCCACGATGGTCTGCGTGTTGGTCACGTCATGGATCGTCGTGATCGAGCCATGCTTGATGCCCAGCCCCTCGTGAATGACCTTCACCACCGGGGCGAGGCAGTTGGTCGTGCAACTCGCCGCCGTCACGATCCGATGCCGCGCGGGGTCATAGACGTCATGGTTCACGCCATAGACGATATTCGCCGCGCCGCCGTCCTTGACCGGCGCACTCACGACAACCCGTTTCACGCCCGCACCGAAATAGGGGGCAAGCTTGGCTTCGGTCTTGAAGGCACCAGTGCAG
>CAZVQL010000141.1:0-2028 GCA_964629305.1 uncultured Roseicyclus sp. | reverse complement strand
CCCGCTCGCCCAACACCGGCAACCGCACCCCGTCGATGGTGATGCTCTCGTCATCCGACGCAAACTCCGCATCCCACCGCCCATGCACCGTGTCGAACTCCAGCAGATGCGCATGCATCGCCGCATCGCCCACCGCGTCGTTCAGCCAGGCGATCTTCGCCCCCCGCTCCAGCAAGGGCCGCAGGGCCAGTTTCCCGATCCGGCCAAGGCCGTTCAGCGCATAGGTCGTCATTCGGGGCTCTCCTGCCGTGCGATATCATCCAGCGCGGTCTGCTGCGCGATCCGGTCCAGCGCCTCCAGCGGCAGCGCGGCAAAGGCGCTGATCCGGTGCTGCAACATCCCGTAGGCCTGCTGAAAGGCCAGCATCCGCTCCGCCTCGGTCCCTTCGGCCTTCACAGGGTCGGGCGTGCCCCAATGCGCGGTCAGCGGCTGGCCCGGCCATGTCGGGCACTCCTCGTTCGCCGCCCGGTCGCAGACCGTGAAGACGAAATCGAATTCCGGTGCATCCGCGCCCTGGAACTCCGCCACGTGCTTCGCCCGCAAGACCGAGGTGTCGTACCCCTTGCCCTCCAGCATCTGCACGGCCAGCGGGTTCAACTCCGACTGTGGACGGGTGCCTGCGGAAAACACCTCGAACCGATCCCCCGCGACCTTGCGCAGGATCGATTCGGCAAAGATCGACCGCGCGGAATTGCCCGTGCAGATGAAGAGCACGCGATAACGACGGTCGGTCATGGGTCTTTCTCCCTTCGTGTCGGTCAAGGCAAAGGGCGGGCACAGATCCGGCCGCCCCCGGCAACAGTCGGTCCAGAGCGCGCCCGTCATCTCGCGCAAGCCCTCAAGGTCCGCGCCGTAGCGCAAGGAGGTGCCCACCCGATCCCGCTCGATCAGGCCGACGCGCATCAACTCGGCCAGATGCGCACTCAACGTATTGGGCTTCAGGCCAAGAACCTCGGCGATCTCACCCGCCGGCACCCGGTCGGGATGCCGCCGCATGAGCAGGCGCAGCACATCGAGGCGCGCCGGATGGCCAAGGGCCGCGAATCTGTCAGTAATCTCTATTTCCATAATTCGTGAAATACCGAACTTGTGACGCGGCACAAGTGAAGCTTTTGCGACAGACCCACGCGGTCCAAGCACCCCGGCTTGCAAATGCCCCATATCCTGACAAAAGAGATCGGATTGACCGACGTGCCACAGGACAAAGACGCACCCCCATGGCCCACCGCGCCAGATCCCACCACCCGCGCCGCCTGACCGCGCTGGCCTGGCTGGCGGCCGCCCTCTGCATCCTGCCGATGGGCGCCGTCGCCGTCGCGGCGCTGGGCGGCGGGCTCGACACGCTGTCTGGCCTCGCCGGGAGCGTCCTGCCGCGCTACGCGGGCACCACGGCGCTGCTGGTGGTGATCGTCGGCATCGGCACCGCCGTCATCGGCACCTCCACCGCGTGGCTCGTCACCGCCACCCGCTTCCCGGGTCGCCGCCTGCTGGAAATCGCGCTGGCGCTGCCGCTGACCTACCCCGCCTACGTGCTGGCCTATGCCTACACCGACCTGCTCGACCACCCCGGCTGGGTGCAATCCACGCTCCGCGACCTCACCGGCTGGGGCCCCCGCGACTACTGGTTCCCCGAGATCCGCAGCCTCGGCGGGGCCGCGGCCATGCTGATCCTCGTCCTCTATCCTTACGTCTACCTGCTCGCCCGCGCGGCCTTCCTCCGGCAATCCTCCACCGCCTATATCGCCGCCCGCACGCTGGGGCAGGGCCCGTGGGGCGCCTTCTTCCGCGTCTCCGTCCCCGTTGCCCGCCCCGCCATCGCGGGCGGCGTCCTGCTCGCACTGATGGAGACGCTGGCCGATTACGGCACCGTCGCCTATTTCGGCGTCCAGACCTTCGCCACCGGCATCTATGTCAGCTGGTTCGGCCTCTTCGACCGGGCGGCGGCGGCGCAACTGGCGCTGTGTCTGCTGGTCGTGGCCCTGATCCTCGCCACGCTGGAGCGGCGTCAGCGGCGGTTCCAGCGCCACC
>CAZVQL010000140.1:0-8132 GCA_964629305.1 uncultured Roseicyclus sp. | reverse complement strand
GTCGAGGCCGCGCCGTGGGTCAGGCCCTGGTACATGGTGAAGGCCTGGTTGGCGGACGAGAAGAACTCGCCCACGGCCGTGCCCAGCACGTAGGGCATGCCCTGGCCGCCGAACTCTTCGGGCATGTCGATGCCGGGCCAACCGCCCGCCTGCATCTGTGCGAAGGCGTCCTTGAAGCCGGGGGGCGTGTAGACCACGCCGTTCTCCATCCGGCAGCCCACGGTGTCGCCCACGGGGTTCAGCGGTGCGAGCACCTCGGACGCGATCTTGCCCGCCTCCTCGAGGATCGCGGCGGTGAAGTCGCGCTCGATCTCGTCATAGCCGGGGATGCCGGCCTCGGTCACTTTCAGCACATCGTGCAGGATGTACTGCATGTCCTTTGTGGGGGCGGTGTAGCTGGGCATTGTCGTCCTCCCGAAGTGTCTTGGTCGTCCCGTGGTCGTGTCACTCGGCCGCGTCGCGCGGGCTGCCGAGGGTTGCCAGCATGTCCTCGACGAGGCCCATCTGGCTTTGAAGGTCGTGGATCGCGACATCCAGCTCAGCGCGCTGGCGCTGCATGTCGGTCAAGCGGTCCTGTGCGATATCCAGCGTCCGGCGCAGCTGCGTCGCCTGCTGGTCGCCAACGTAATAGAGGTCCAGCAACTGCCGGATTTCCTCGAGGCTGAAGCCGAAGCGCTTGCCGCGCAGGATCAGCTTGAGCCGGGCGCGGTCGCGCCGGGTAAAGAGCCGCTTCTGTCCCTCGCGGATGGGGAACAAAAGCTCCTTCTGCTCATAGAAACGCAGTGTGCGCGGCGTCACCTCGTAGGCGTCGCACATCTGGCGAATGGTCATCACATCATCGGTCATGATCGGATCATCCATGTCGAACATTTGGGTCATTGGCCGGCCTGATGTGCGAGTCGTCACATGTATTACAAGAGAAGATGACGTTGACGTAAACGGGACGTCACGTCACTTTTGCGTTGACGAAACGTCAGGAAAGATGACGCAGGGGAAAGCGCAACTTTTCGAAACCCGTCGGGGCGCGGCGCGGCGGCGGTGTCAGCTCCAGGACGCTTCGGTCCGGTCGCGCATCGCCTGCAGTTCGTCGATGATCTCGTTCAGTTCATCACGCCGTTCGCGCAACTCGTCCAGTTGTCGATCGGCCAGCGCCAGCCAGGCCTTGCGCTGGGCCCCGCCTTGCGGGTCGGCGTCGTACATCTCGAGCCATTGGCGGATTTCCTCGAGCGCGAAGCCCCAGCGCCGCCCGCGCATGATCAGGGTCATCCGTGCGATTTCGCGCGGGCCATAGTAGCGCGCGCGGCCCTCTCGTTCGGGAAAGAGCAGCTCGATATACTCGTAATGCCTGAGTGTCCGCGGCGTCACGTCGAAGCGCGCGCACATCTCCTTGAAGCTGAGCCGGGTTTCGTCTCCCATCGCGTCCACCCCCGCATGTCTGCCCGTCGAAGAGCACCATACCGGGCCAAATGGCCGGGGAAAAGCGCCCCGCGCCCTTGCACCCGCCGCGACCAGCGGAGAGATTGAGGCCGGACGGCAAGGACGGCAAGCATGACCGGCACGGCAGACGACAAGGCACGCATCGCGCGGCAGTTCATCGAGGCGATCCCGTTTTCGAGGGCGCTTCAGATGCGGCTGGACGAGATCGGCAATGGCATCGCCGTGATCTCGATGCCGTGGTCCGACGCGCTCGTGGGCGACCCCAAGGGCGGCGTCATCCACGGCGGCGCCGTCTCGGCCCTGATGGACACCTGCGGTGGAGCGGCCGTGATGAGCCACCCCGAGGCGCTGGCCGGCACCGCTACCATCGACCTGCGCATCGACTACATGCGGGCGGCCGCCCCCGGCCAGCGCATCACCGCGCGGGCCGAGTGCTACCACGTCACCCGCTCGGTCGCCTTCGTGCGCGCCGAGGCCTGGGACGAGGACAGGGGCCGCCCCGTCGCCGCGGCCACGGGCGCCTTCACCGTCGAGCGCGTCAAGGCCGAGGGCGCCCGATGAGCCGCCGCCGCCCCGAACCCGTCGCCATCATCAAGCAGCGCCGCGACCGGACCCTCGCGGCCCTGGTCGACGGCGTGCCCTACATCGGCTTTCTCGGCGTCAGCTTCGACCGCCGCGGGGACGAGCTGACCGCGGTGCTGAACTACGACGACAAGCTGATCGGCAACCCGCTCCTGCCCGCCCTGCACGGCGGCGCCATCGCGTCCTTTCTCGAGGTGACGGCGATCATGGAGCTGAGCTTCAACATGCTCTGGGACGATGTCGAAGGGGGACGGATCGATCCCGACACGCTCACGCCCGCGACCCTGCCGCGCCTGCCCAAGACGATCGACTTCACCGTCGATTACCTGCGGTCCGGGCTGCCGCGCGACGCCTATGCGAGGGCACGCGTGAACCGGCAGGGGCGGCGCTATGCCAGCGTCCATGTCGAGGCCTGGCAGGACCAGCGCCAGCGCCTGTTCGCGCAGGCAACGGGGCATTTCCTGATGCCCTCCCGCGATGGCTGAGGCGACGGCGCCCGCGCCGCTCACCCACGCCCGCGTCCTGAAGATCGCGCTGCCGGTCGTGCTGTCGAACGCCACGATCCCGCTTCTGGGCGTGGTCGACACAGCGGTCGTGGGCCAGCTTGGCGACCCCGCACCGATCGGGGCCGTGGGCCTTGGCGCCGTGATCCTGACCTCGATCTACTGGGCCTTCGGGTTCCTGCGCATGGGCACCGTCGGCCTCGCCGCGCAGGCGCTGGGCGCGGGCGACCGGGCCGAGGTCGCGGCCCTTCTCACCCGTGTCCTGCTGATCGGGGGCGCGGCCGGCCTTGCCCTCATGCTCCTGCAGATGCCGATCTTCGCGGCCGCCCTCTGGCTCTCGCCCGCCAGCCCCGAGGTCGAAAGCCTCGTGCGCGCCTACCTGCAGGTGCGCATCTTCTCTGCGCCCGCGGCCATCGCGATCTACGGCATCCTCGGCTGGCTCATCGCGCAAGAGCGCACGGGCGCGGTCCTCATGCTGCAACTCTGGCAGAACGGGCTGAACGCGGTGCTGTCCATCTGGTTCGTCCTTGGCCTAGACCTCGGGGTGGAAGGCGTGGCGCTTGCCACCTTCCTTGCCGAATGGTCAGGGCTGATCCTCGGGCTCTGGCTCTGCCGCCGCGCCTTTGCCGTGCCCGCCTGGCGCGACTGGCCGCGCATCTTCGACCGGGTGATCCTCTGGCGCATGGCCGCCGTCAACACCGACATCCTGATCCGCTCGGTCCTGCTGCTCATGGGCTTCTCCTCCTTCCTCTTCTTCGGGGCCGATTTCGGCGATGTGACGCTGGCCGCGAACCAGGTCCTGATCCAGTTCGTCTATGTCACCTCCTACGCGATGGACGGCTTCGCCTTCGCCGCCGAGGCGCTGGTGGGCCAGGCCGTGGGCGCGCGCGCGCGCGACCGCATCAGGCGCGCCGCGATCCTCACCAGCATCTGGGGCCTCGGCACCTGCGCCGCCCTCGCGCTCGCCTTCACGCTCGGCGGGGGTGCCCTTATCGACCTCATGACCACCGCCGAGGGCGTCCGGATCGAGGCGCGCGCCTTCCTGCCTTGGATCGCGCTCGCCGTGCTCATAGGCTGCGCGTCCTGGATGCTCGACGGCATCTTCATCGGCGCGACCCGCACACGCGACATGCGCAACATGATGGCGCTCAGCTTCGCGGGCTACGCGGGCCTCGTGGCGCTCCTGATGCCCGCCTTCGGCAACCACGGTCTCTGGGCCGCGCTCACCGGCTTCTTTCTCCTGCGCGGCCTGACTCTTGGCCTGCGCTACCCGGCCCTCGAACGCGACGCGGCCCATTAACCCAGGGCGCCCCCGCCTTCATCTTTCCAAAAATACGCAAACCCGGCCTCACCCTCCCGCGCCAAGGCCCGGAACCCCTGGCGCAACCGCACCGCGCCAGCGGTGCCACCGCCGTCGCTGACGGAGGCGCGACGCGCCGAGACGCGCGGCAGCGCCCCTCAGCGCTCAGAGCAGGTCGAGGATCTTCTCCGGCGGCCGCCCGATCACCGCGCGCTGACCCGCCACGAGGATCGGCCGCTCGATCAGGATCGGATGGGCCGCCATTGCCGCCACCAGCGCGTTGTCGTCGCTGTCGGCCAGGTCGAGGTCACCGAAGATGCGCTCGTTCGTCCGCACCAGTCCGATCGCCGGAACCTGCAGATGCCGCAAGAGCTCGACGATCTCGTCCTCGGTCGGCGGCTCCTTCAGGTAAAGCCGGACGGTGGGCGAGAGCCCCCGCTCGGACAGCAGCGCCAGGGCCGCGCGCGACTTCGAGCAGCGCGGGTTGTGCCACAGCGTCAGGTCCATGCGTCCACCCCCGTTCCCGTCACATCCCCGATCCGCGCCACGCCCTCGGCCGCGCCGCGCGCATCCAGACCTTCGACGATCCGCGCAGCCAGCGTCAGACCGCCGTAAACCAGCCCCGTGTACAGCTGCACCGCCGTGGCGCCCGCGCGCAGCTTTTCCCAGGCTTGCTCGGTACTCGACACGCCGCCCACGCCGATCAGCGGCAGCCGCCCGTCCGTCAGCCGGTAAAGCCGCGCCAGCACCCGCGTCGATGCCTCGAACAGCGGCTCGCCCGACAGGCCCCCCGCCTCGCCACGGTGGCGGCTTGCCAGCCCCTCGCGCGACAGCGTGGTGTTCGTTGCGATGATGCCAGCGACACCCGAGGCCAACGCCACCTCGGCGATTTCGGCCAGTTCATCGCCCGTCAGGTCCGGCGCGATCTTCAGGAAGATCGGGATCGGCTGTGCCAACCCCGCGCGCGCCTCCATCACGCCTGCCAGCAAACCTTCCAGCGCCGCGCGCCCCTGCAACTCGCGCAAGCGTTCGGTGTTGGGCGAGGAGACGTTGACCGTCGCGAAATCCACGTGCGGCCCGCAGCGCGCGAGCACCCGCGCGAAATCGCCCGCCCGGTCGCGGCTTTCCTTGTTCGCGCCGAGGTTCAGGCCCACGGGCACGGCGGGCTTCGCCGCCGCAAGCCGCGCCGCGATCGCCTCCATCCCCTCGTTGTTGAAGCCGAAGCGGTTGATCGCCGCCCGATCCTCGGTCAGCCGGAAGAGTCGTGGCTTGGCGTTGCCGGGCTGGGCCACGGGCGTGGCCGCGCCCACCTCGATAAAGCCGAAGCCCGCGCGACTGAGCGGCCCCACGGCCTCGGCGTTCTTGTCGAAGCCTGCCGCCAGCCCCACCGGGTTCGGCAGCGTCATGCCCGCCAGATCGACCGCCAGCCGCGGCGAGGTCACCGGCCCCGGCGCGGGCAGAAGCCCTGTTTGCAGGGCCTTGATCGCCAGCCCGTGCGCCCGCTCGGGCTCCATCCGCTGCATCACCGACAGGCCGAACCGTTCCCACATCGCCGTCACATTCCCTCGGGGAAGACATGAACCCCGCCGACAAGCGGAAGGGCCCTGTGCCACAGAACGTCCGCGCGCCGCAGGGGCGCGTAGAGATGCGGAAACTCCGCCCCGCCGCGCGAGACCTCCCATTTCAGGGCGTCGCCCAAGGCGTCTGCCTCGAAGGCGGCGAGGATCAGGCCGTCCTCGCCCGCGAAATGCTTCGCCGCCGTCTCGGCCACCTGCGCAGCCGTCGAGAAATGGATGAAGCCATCGGCCAGGTCCACCGGCGCGCCGCCGGTTTCGCCGAGGCGTTCCAACTCTGCCCATTCTTCGGGCCGAAGGATCTTGTAGATATGCATGGCTTCCCTTCGCGCGCCGGTGACGCATCGTCAAGTGTGACGCTGACGTCACCAAGTCGCTTTACTTGGACAACTTCCGCCGCCACTCTGCCGCGTATCCAACACCAACGGGAGAGCAACAATGCTTGCACGGATTCTCGGGTCAACCGCGATCCTCGCGGGCCTCGGCATGGCCGCACCGGCCGCCGCGGAGACCACGCTTCATATTCTGCACATCAACGATTTGCACAGCCGTATTCAGCCGATCAACCGCTTCGACTCGACCTGCCCGGCCGAGGATGACGCCGCGGGCGAGTGCTTCGGCGGCGTGGCGCGTATCGCCACCGCCGTGAACCAGATCCGCGGCGAGCTGGAAGCCGCGGGCGAAAACGTGCTCGTCCTCGACGCGGGCGACCAGTACCAGGGCAGCCTGTTCTTCACGACCTATGACGGCGCCGCCGCGGGCGAGTTCATGGAGGCCATCGGCTTCGATGCCATGGCGCTCGGCAACCACGAGTTCAACAACGGCCCCGAGGGTCTTCTGCCGCTGCTGAATGCGGTGACCTTCCCGGTCGTCTCCGGCAACCTCGACGTCAGCCAGAACCCCGCCCTGAACGGGCGTGTGGATGACACCATCGTCCTTGATGTGAACGGCATCCAGGTCGGTATCGTCTCGGCGCTGACGCGCGACACGATGGAGATTTCCTCGCCCGGCGACAGCGTGATCTTCCAGGAAGAGATCGACGCGCTTCAGGGTGACGTGGATGCGCTGACCGAGCAGGGCGTGGATATCGTCATCGCGCTGACCCACGTGGGCCTGCCCGCCGACATCCGCATCGCCGAGGCCGTGACCGGCATCGACGTGATCGTGGGCGGCCATTCGCACACCTACCTCAGCCAGGATGACCCCGACCGCGACGGGCCCTATCCGACCTTCATCTCGAACCCCGACGGCATGATGGTGCCGATCGTGCAGGCCTATGCCTACTCGAAATACCTCGGCCATCTCGAGGTGACCTTCGACGACGCGGGCGAGGTGCTTTACGCCGAGGGCAACACGATGCTCCTCGACGCGAGCGTCACGCCGGACGAGGGCATCGCGGCCCGCGTGGCCGAGCTGGCCGGCCCCATCGAAGAGATGATGGGCGAGGTCGTGGGTGAAACGGTCGAGTTCATCGAGGGCGACCGCAGCGTCTGCCGCGCGATGGAATGCTCGATGGGCAACCTTGTCGCCGACGCCATGCTCGACCGCGTGGCAGACCAGGGCATCCAGATCGCCATCGCCAACGGCGGGGGGCTGCGCGCCTCGATCGACGCGGGCGAGGTCACGATGGGCGAGGTCTTCACCGTCCTGCCGTTCCAGAACACGCTGGCGACCTTCCAGCTGTCGGGCGCCGACGTGCTGGCCGCCCTCGAGAACGGCGTGAGCCAGGTCGAAGAGGGCGCGGGCCGCTTCCCGCAGGTCTCTGGCCTTCGCTTCGTGTGGAACCCCTCGGCCGAGCCGGGCAGCCGCATCGTGTCGGCCGAGGTCGACATGGACGGAACCTGGACCGCGATCGACCCCGAGGCGACCTATGGCGTCGTGTCCAACAACTTCATGCGCGGCGGTGGCGACGGCTATTCGGTCTTCGCGACCAACGCCATGAACGCCTATGACTTCGGTCCGGGCCTCGAAGAGGTGGCGGCGACCTACATCGGGGCCAACAGCCCCTACACGCCCTACACCGACGGCCGGATTTCCACCGCCGAATAAGGGCTTTGAGCCTGATCTCGAGGCCGGCGCGGACCCCCGCGCCGGCCTTTTCGCTGCCATGCAGCAAGTGCAAAGCGGCTTTGGAAAACCGTCAATTGTGAAACCCGTTAGCGCTACCATATCAGGGTCATCGAGAGAGACGAAACACCAACCCCGAAAGGAGCCGCAACCGATGACCTCGATCATGACCCGCCTGCGCACAGCCGCCGCGAAACGTGCGGCCTACCACCAGACCGCCCGCGAAATCGCGAACATGCCGCTCGACGTGGCGCTCGACCTCGGCATCTTCCGTGAAGACGCCGACCGGATCGCCTACAATGCCGTTTACGGCCGCTGATCCCGGGCGTTAGGCTGCGCCCCATGTGCGGGCGCATGACCATGACCCACCCCAACGACGCGATGGCGCGGCTGTTCGAGGCCGCGCCGTCGAACGATCTGCCCGAGGTGCCGCGCTACAACATCTGCCCCACGCAAGACGTCGGCGTTGTGACCTCCGACTGTGACGGGCGCCGCTACC
Organism: uncultured Roseicyclus sp.; assembly: GCA_964629305.1. Lineage (GTDB taxonomy): Bacteria > Pseudomonadota > Alphaproteobacteria > Rhodobacterales > Rhodobacteraceae > Roseicyclus. The sequence continues at coordinate 170 of CAZVQL010000140.1, read as the reverse complement.
GGCCGATGCGCTGGGGCTTCCTTCCGCATTGGTACAAGACGCCCACCGACGGCCCCCTCCTGATCAACGCGCGCGCCGAGACCATCGCGGATAAGCCGGCGTTCCGCGCCGCCTGCCGCGAGCGACGCTGTCTCGTGCCGGCGACAGGGTTCTACGAATGGACCAAGGAC
>CAZVQL010000139.1:0-8331 GCA_964629305.1 uncultured Roseicyclus sp. | reverse complement strand
TCGCGCAACCGGCGCACGAGGGTGAAGACCTGGTGGCCCGCCGTCGCCATGGCACCGATGGGCATCACCAGCGGGTCCACGACGATATCATGGGCAGGGATGCCGAAATCGGCAGCACGCTCGACGATCTTCTTGGCGACGGCAAAGCGGACCTCGGGGTCCTCGGAAATGCCGGTGTCGTCGTTCGAGATGGCCACGACAGGCACGTTGTATTTCTTGACCAGTGGCAGAACGACCTCGAGCCGCTCTTCCTCGCCCGTGACCGAGTTCAGAAGGGGGCGTCCGTTTGCGGCCTCGAGCCCGGCCTCGAGCGCGCCGGGGACCGACGAGTCGATGCAGAGCGGGCAATCGGTGACGGCCTGCACGACGCGGATCAGTTCCGGCATCAGCATCGGCTCGACGAAGTTGTTGTCGGCGTAGCGGGGGTCTTCGCCCATCTTGTTGGAAAAGACCGCGCCCGAGTTCACGTCGAGCACGGTCGCACCGGCGGCGACCTGCGCGACGGCGTCGGCCTCCACGCGAGAGAAATCGCCGCGCTCCAGCTCTTCGTTCAGGATCTTGCGGCCGGTGGGATTGATCCGTTCACCGATCACGCAAAACGGCTCGTCGAAGCCGATCACGGTGGTCTTGGTCTGCGACTCGATAACGGTGCGGGTCATATCTGCTCTGTTCTCTTTCAGGTGTGGGAGGCAGGGCGCGCAGCGGCGCCGCCGTTGTCGATGGCCCAGGTGGCGTTGGTCTTGATGCCGCCGAGGGGGAAGAAGTGGATGCGCTCGATGTTCTGGCCGCGCCCGTCGGCCTTGGCCTTGGCGAGGGCTGTCAGGATCTCGGTCGGCTCGAAGGGCAGGAGCAGCTTGGAGACATCCTTGGCCCGCTTCTGAAGCACCGAGAGCGAGGGGCCGACGCCGCAGGCGATGGCGAACTTGATCAGTGTCTGAAGCTTCGCGGGGCCTGCGATGCCGAGGTGGACGGGCATGGTGACGCCGTTTGCTGCCAGCCGGTCGGCCCAGTCGAGAACGGGGCCAGCCTCGAACGCGAATTGCGTGGCAATGGCGAACTCCGCGTCCGAGCGGTTCGCGAAATCCTGTTTCCACCTCGCGGCGGCCATCACCTCGGCCTCGCCGCCCTTGGGGTCTATGTCGCGGTTGCCTTCGGGGTGGCCTGCGACGTGCAGGCGCTCGAACCCGTCGAACAGGCCGGTTTCCAGCATCTGCATCGAGGAATGGAAGAGGCCGCGCGGCTCACTGATCCCACCGGCGAGGATCAGGCCCTGCTTTACGCCGGCCTCACCCTTGTAGCGGTCGATCATGTCGGAGAGTGTCGCCGCCCCCTCGATCGAGCGGGCGGGGAAATGCGGCATGGGCTCGAAGCCCTCGTCGCGGATGCGGCGGGCGGTCGCCAGCATGTCCTCGAACGGGGTGCCGTCGATATGGGCGATGTAGACACGGGTGCCCGCGGGCAGGAGATCGCGGAAATCCTCGACCTTCTCGGCGGTGCGCGGCATCACCTCGATCGAGTAGCCCTGAAGCAGGGCCTCGATGCCGGGGTTGACCGGTGCTGCGGGGGCCGCCTCGCGGCTGCGGAATTTCAGAAGTGCCATCGCTTTCTCCCAGAACGAGGCCATGGCCTCAGGCGGCATCGGTGTCGGGTCGGTCGAAGCCATCGGCCTCGATCAGTCGCTTGATGCGGTCAGTGTCGTACTCGGCGTCGAGCCGCGCGGCTTCGGCCGCGGCGATCTGATCGGGATCGCCCTCGATCTCGCCCGCGTCCACGCGGCGCCATTCGGCGAGATAGGCATCCTCGTCCTTGGCGCCGATCTTCATGGCGCAGCGGTCGATCGCCTGCTCGAAGCGCTCCGGCAGCACGGCCTTGGACCCACGACGCCCTTTGCCCACGATGACCTGGGCGGGAATGTCGCGCCAGAAGACATGGGTGACTGCGGGCATCGGCGGGTCCTTTCCAAGGGCCGGAGGGCTGCGGTTGGCGCACCATAGGCGAGGTGCGACACACGACACGCTCCAATTTCGACACAAGCCGGGGCGGGAGCGACCACCGGCATGCACCACAGATAGCCGGAGCGGCGCCCGAGGACGAGGCGACGGGCCGCCCATAATTCTCATGAAGATGTTGAGTCGGTTTGGGCAGGGGGCCGACGACACCATTGTGACGGGGCTTGGCAGTTGCTACATTGCATTCAACACGAAATTCGGAGGCCCGCATGTCGCGCAAGCGCAAAGGCGGCGCCGGTCCGTTCCCCAGAGCCGTGGCCCCGGTCGTACCGCTTACCCCGGTCCCGGAGTCGACTGTAGAACGGCGCCTCGCGCCCTCATCCCGGCCCGATCCGGCCGATCTCTATGCCGCGCTCGATCTCGGCACGAATTCCTGCCGCATGCTGATCGCCCAGCCCAAGGGCAACCAGCTGCATGTCGTGGATTCGTTCTCGAAAAGCGTGCAGCTGGGGCAGGGGCTGGAGGCCTCGGGTCGGCTGAGCCGGGCGTCGATGGCGCGGACCGTCGGCGCGCTGAAGATCTGTCAGAGAAAGCTGTCGAAGCACCAGGTGAGCCGGATGCGGCTTGTCGCGACCGAGGCTTGCCGTCGCGCCACCAACGCGGCCGAGTTCATCGCGGTCGTGGAGCGCGAAACGGGCCTGGCGCTCGAGATCATCGAGCCGGAGGAGGAGGCGCGGCTCGCCGTCGTCTCCTGCGCGCCGCTCGTTTCGATGAAGACCGAGCAGTTGCTCGTCGTCGATATCGGCGGCGGCTCGACCGAGCTGGTCTGGATCGATCTTTCCCGCGTTCCGCGGGTAGAGCGCCCCCGCGCGATCATGCGGCTGCACCAGGGGTTCGATCACGAGGAGACGGTCTTTCCCCGCGCCAAGGTGGTGGATTGGATTTCCATTCCTCTGGGTGTGGCGACGCTGAAGGACATGTATTCCGATGTGGCTGACGATGGCGCGCGCTTCGCGCTGATGAGCTGGTATTTCGAAGAGCAGCTCGCCGCCTTCTCGCCTTATGACGACGCCGCCGACCAGGCGCGCGAGGGGTTCCAGATCATCGGGACGAGCGGGACGGTGACGACGGTGGCCGCCTCGCACCTGGGCTTGCGCCGCTACGACCGCAACAAGGTCGACGGGCTGCGGATGACATCCGATCAGATCGACAGCGTGATCCAGCAATATCTCGCGCTCGGCCCCGAGGGGCGGCGGCGTGACCCGCGCATCGGGCGTGACCGGCAGACGCTGATCATGTCGGGCGCGGCGATCTTGCAGGCGCTCTTGCGGGCCTGGCCCACCGACCGGCTGAGCGTGGCCGACCGCGGACTGCGCGAAGGGCTGCTCTATGCGCAGATGTCGGCCGATGGTGTGCTGGAGGACGGTCCGTTCTGAGACCCCGGCGGGGATTGCGCCGACTTCGTCGTCGCCCCGCGCGCCGCTTGCGCGGCGCGGGGTGCGGGTGGCTCGCGTTGCGCCCCTGGCCCGGGGCAATTGCGGGTGGCGGGTGCGGAATGCGTATTTCCGGAAAGATGAAGGCAGGGGTTGGTCTTGACCCCTTCCGCCGCGCGCTAGGTTTCGGGCCATAAGCAGGCAAGAGACGACGCGACCGAATGACCGCCCCCGTGATCTACTGGACCCGCCGGGATTTTCGCCTGACGGACAACCCCGCCCTTGTTGCCGCATGCGACAGCGGTGCGCCGGTCATACCGGTCTTCCTGTGTGACGAGGTCGTCGAGGGCCATGGTGCCGCGCCCAAATGGCGGTTGGGCCTGGGGGCCGAGGCGTTTGCCGACACGCTTGCAGATGTTGGCAGCCGGTTGATCTGTCGCCGGGGCAGGGCGCTTGCGTGTCTCGAGGCGCTGATCGAGGAGACTGGTGCCACCGCCGTTCACTGGAACCGGCTTTACGACCCTGAGGCGAGGACACGCGACGAGGGGGTGAAATCCGCCCTCAAGTCGGCGGGCATCGAGGCCGTGAGCCATGCCGGGCACCTGGTGCATGAGCCCTGGACGGTCGAGACCGGAACGGGCGGCTTCTACAAGGTCTACACCCCTTTCTGGAAGGCTGTGCGCGGCCGTGATGTGGCCGAACCCCTGGTCGCGCCAACGATCCCGGCACCCGGGGACTGGCCCGCAAGCGAGAACATCGCCGATTGGGGGCTTGGCGATGCGATGGACCGCGGAGCGGGTGTTGTGCGGCCGCATTGCCACGTGGGCGAAGAGGCGGCGCGCGGGCGGCTGGGGGCCTTCATCGCGCATCGGATCGAGACTTACGCCGAGGATCGCGACCGGCTGGATATCGACGGCACCTCGGGGCTGTCGGAAAACCTGACCTATGGCGAGATTTCCGCGCGGAGCTGCTGGCATGCCGGCGCGCGCGCGATGGAGGAGGGGAAGGCGGGGGCCGAGACCTTTCTCAAGGAATTGATCTGGCGCGATTTCGCCTATCACCTCGTCTACCACACCCCGCATATCGTGGAGCGGAACTGGCGCGAGGAATGGGAGGCGTTTCCCTGGAACGAGGACGCGCGCGCCAAGGAGGTGCGCGACTGGATGCGTGGGCGCACCGGCATGGTCATCGTCGATGCGGCGATGCGCGAGATGTATGTCACGGGACGGATGCACAACCGCGCCCGGATGCTTGTCGCGTCCTACCTCACCAAGCACCTGATGACCCATTGGAAGATCGGCATGCGCTGGTTCGAGGAGTGCCTGGTCGACTGGGACCCCGCCAGCAACGCCATGGGCTGGCAGTGGTCGGCGGGCTCGGGCCCCGATGCGACGCCCTATTTCCGCGTCTTCAACCCCGAGACACAGGCCGAGAAATTCGACCCGCAGGGCCGCTACCGCCGTGCCTGGGTGGCCGAGATCACCAACAAGCCGACCGACACGGCGCTCAGCTATTTCGGGGCGATCCCGCGCAGCTGGGACATGGCGCCGGGCTGTGGCTACCCCTCGGCGCCCATCATCTCGGCGGCAGAGGGGCGCAAGCGCGCGCTGGAGGCTTATGAAAACCGTGGTTTCTGAACGAACAGCGCCGTTCGGGGCTTGTGCCGCGCCGCCGCATCTGTCCAAATCGGGCGCCAAACAAGGGGATACAATGGACGTCAGAACGACCACGAAGGGAGAGGATAATCTCCCCCGCTACTTCACGGCCGTCTTCGATACGGCCAACAAGATGAAGCATGGCCGCCTCGACATGGTGCTGCCCGACGGACGTGTCTTTCGCGCGGCGGGCCACGGTCCGGGGCCGGTGGCAGAATTGCACATCCACAACCCCGACATCTTCGGGCGCCTCATCCGCGAGGGCGACCTGGGCTTTTGCGAGGCCTATCTCGACGGTTGGTGGTCGACCCCGGACCTGCAGGCCTTCATGGACCTTGTTCACGCCGACAACGAAGAGGTCTACGACGGCTTTCTCGGCATGGGCGTCGTACGCGCCTTCGAGAAGCTGCGCTTCTGGTGGCAGTCGAATTCCAAGCGGCAGGCGAAGAAGAACATCTCGCACCACTACGACCTGGGCAACGATTTCTACGCGCTCTGGCTCGACGAGACGATGACCTATTCCTCGGCGATCTTCGAGACGGGGCAGGAGTCGATGGAGGCCGCGCAGATTGCCAAATACGCCAGCATGGTCGACCAGATGGGCGCGCAGCCCGGCGACCACGTGCTCGAGATCGGCTGCGGCTGGGGCGGGTTCGCCGAATATGCCGCGAAGGAGCGTGGGCTGAAGGTCACCGGCCTGACCATCTCGAAAGAGCAGCACGACTACGCGGTGGCGCGGATCGCCAAGGCGGGGCTTTCGGACCGGGTCGAGATAAAGCTTCAGGATTACCGCGACGAGCGCGGCCAGTATGACGGCATCGCCTCGATCGAGATGTTCGAGGCGGTGGGCGAGAAATACTGGCCCACCTATTTCCGCACGCTCCGCGAGAACCTCAAGCCCGGCAAGAACGCGACGTTGCAGATCATCACCGTGCAGGACCGCCGGTGGGAGGTCTACAAGCGCGGCGTCGATTTCATCCAGAAATACATCTTCCCCGGCGGTATGCTGCCCGCGCCCAAGGTGCTGCGCGCCGAGGTCGAGAAGGCCGGGCTGACCATCGCCCATTCCATCGAGTTCGGTGAAAGCTACAGCCAGACCCTGCGCCGCTGGCACGAGACCTTCAACGACCGCTGGGACGAGGTCGCCGCCCTTGGGTTCGACGACCGGTTCCGGCTGATGTGGAATTTCTACCTGACCTCTTGCGCGGCGACGTTCCATTTCGGCAATACGGACGTGACGCAGATCACCGTGACGCGGCCTGCCTGAAAAGGGGACGATCCGGCGAAAATCCCCGGATCGTTCGTGATTTGGCCACATGTACGCCAAATTCAGGTGGTGTTCTCTGTCACATGTTCTTTCCGTCGCATATCGAATCCAGCGGATCGTCGAACCGCATGCCCACAGCCGCCAAGCTGGTTGGGGCAGCGTTTTTCTTCGCTGTCGGCTGGTTGGCGGCTCTGCAGGTCATCAAGACTTTTCCCGAGGGCACGCCGGCGACCTATTTCCCGCTGACCATCGCGATGATCGGCTTGTGGCAAGGGTGGTCGGTGGCAGGCCGCGCCGCGGGCAAGGGCACCGGGACTGCGATTGCCAACGGTCTTCGCACGTCGGTTCAGATCGCTCTTCTGGGGCTCGTCCTATTTGCGCTCCGCACGATGTTCATCCGCTCGGCCAACCTGCGTTACGACGGCTTCGGCGAGGCGGTGGTCGCCGCGATGGAGTTGTTCATCGAATACAGCCTGCAATCGCTGACCGTCCCGGTTTGGGGTGTCCTCCTTGTGGGGGGTGTCATCGGTGGAATGATTTGCGAAGGTGCCGCGCGCCGCTGGCGCTGACCTGACCCCTTCCCGCCGGGATTACCATGACCGAGATCTTCCTGTTCGGCACGCTGTGCCATGCCCCGCTGCGCCGTGTCGTGGCGGGGGTCGACCTTGAAGCGCACCCCGCTGTCATGCCCGATGCCGAAGTGGCGCAGGTCCGCGAGGCCGCCTGGCCGGTGCTGGTTCACGGGGCAGGTGCGCGGGCCGATGGCCTCGTGATATCGGTCGAGGGTGAAGCGCTCGCGCGGCTGGACTTTTACGAGGGTTGTTTTGGCTACGTGCGCCGCCCGGCAACGGTCGAAGTGGACGGCATGCCGCGCGCGGTCGAGGTCTGGTGCCCCGAGGGCGCTGGTGCGCCGCCGGGCGGTCCCTGGTGCATCGACGGCTGGGTCCGGGACTGGGCGGCCCTGACCATGATCGCCGCCCAAGAGGTAATGCACCAGCGGGCAGGTGGGGCGACTGCGGCCGAGGTGGGCCGCCGTTACTGGATGATCTGCGCCCGTGCGCAATCCGAGCTATCGGCTGGCGCTTGGCGCAGGCCCGGCCTTGTTGGTCGAAACCTGGGCCGCGACGCGGTCGAGGTCGTTGCGCATCGCCACCCTTACACCAGGTTCTTCACGGTCGAGGAGTTGGCAATCCGCCATAGCCGTTTCGACGGTTCCATCTCAGACGTACACGAGCGCGCCGTCTTCCGCGTGGCCGAAGCGGTGACGGTTCTGCCCTACGACCCGGTGCGTGATCGGATCCTGCTGATCGAACAGATCCGTCTTGGCGTTTTCGCCAATGGCGATGCGCATCCGTGGCTTCTGGAACCTGTCGCGGGCATGATCGACGCGGGCGAGACGCCCGAGGTCGCCGCCCGCCGCGAGACTGCCGAGGAGGCGGGCCTTGCCCTTGGCGATCTGCACCACGTTGCGCGCTATTATCCCAGCCCCGGCGGCATCGCGCAGGTGCTGACCTCCTATGTCGGCATCGCCGATCTGCCAGACGACATCACCGGCGTCGGCGGCCATGACGCGGAGGGGGAGGATATCCTGTCGCATCTGGTCGAGTGGGAGACCGCGCTTGCGATGCTGAAGGGCGGCGATATGGCCAACGCGCCGCTGATCGTGTCGTTTCAATGGCTCGTGATGAACCGCGACAGGCTGCGAGCATCGGGTTGAGGTTTCCCGCGCGCGCCCCTATCCCTTTAGGCTCAGATACCGGCCACTGCCAGGGGATGCCCCATGACCATCCATTCCGATCTCGCCGCGGCGATCGGCAACACGCCGTTGATCCGCCTGCGTCGCCTGAGTGACGAAACCGGGTGCGAGATCCTCGGCAAGGCCGAGTTCATGAACCCGGGCCAGTCGGTCAAGGATCGCGCGGCGCTCTACATCATCCGCGACGCGGTCGAGAAAGGGCTATTGAAACCCGGCGGCACGATCGTCGAGGGCACGGCCGGCAACACCGGCATCGGCCTTGCGCTGGTCG
>CAZVQL010000138.1:2365-8498 GCA_964629305.1 uncultured Roseicyclus sp. | reverse complement strand
CTGATCTTCGACGAGGCGCAGACGCTCGGCCGCGACCGGCTGGAAGAGCTGCGGATGCTCACCAACATCAACACCGGCAGCGACGTGCTGCTGCAGATCGTGCTGGTCGGCCAGCCGGACCTGCGCGACACGGTGCGGCGCCCGGACATGGAACAGTTCATCCAGCGCGTCGCGGCCAGCTTCCACCTGCCGGCCATGACGGCGGAAATCCAGGCGCAGTACATCGACCACAGGGTGCGGGTGGCCGGCGCGGACCGTCGGGTCTTCGCGCCCGCGGCCCTTGCGGGGATCCATGCCGCGACGGGCGGCGTGCCGCGCCTGACCAACCAGATCTGTGACCTGGCAATGCTTTATGCATATTCCGCCGATAAGCCGGTTGTGGATGCGGCCTGCGTACAGCATGTGCTCGACGACGGCGTGCTTCCGGGGGCGTGGTCGCCGCCAGACGCGCAGCCGACGGTCCCGCACGACAGTCACGGCACATAGTAACTGAAAGCGGTGGGCGATGCCCGATATCGGATTTCTCATTCAGCTTTTCCTGCGCCGGCTGCACTATGTCGTGCTGATCGCCGCGCCGGTGACGATGCTGGGGCTGTGGCTGGCCCTCAACCTGCCGCCCAGCTACAGCGCGCAGGCGCGCCTGCTGGTTGAATCGCCCCAGGTGCCGGACGAACTGGCCGCCTCGACCCTGCGGATCGAGACCACCGAAATCCTGCGCGTGCTGGAACAGCGGATGCTGGCGCGCGGCAACATGCTGGCGCTGTCGCGCCGCTTCGGCCTGCATGCCGACGAACCAGAAATGACCGCCGACGATATCGTCGCCGACATGCGGGCGCGCGTTTTCGTGGGTCTGCCCAGCCCGCGCGATCCAGCCGCATTCATGACCCTCGGGTTCGACGCCTCGAGCCCGGACGTCTCGGCCGAGGTGGTGGGCGAACTGGTCACGCAGATCACCCGCAATTACGCCGAGCTGCGCACACGGTCCACGCGCCAGACGAGCGATTTCTTCGAATCCGAGGTAGACCGCCTGCAGCAGGAGCTCGACGCGCAGCGCGCGCGGGTGCTGGAATTCCAGGAAGCCAACAAGGATGCGCTGCCCGACAGCCTCAACTACCGGCGCACGCGCCAGACCGCGCTGCAGGAACGGCTGGTCCAGATCAACCGCGAGCTCGATCGCCTGAACGAGCGCCGCGAACGGATGGTGACGCTGTTCGAACAGACCGGGCAACTGTCATTCGGCCCCGAAACGATGACGCCCGATCAGGCCGAAATGCAGCGCCTGCGCCGCGAATTGTCCCAGGCCCGCAGCGTCTATGCCAGCGGCCACCCCCGCCTGCAGGCGCTCGAACGCCGGATCGCGACGCTGGAGGGTACGGGCGACGGGGACGCGGACACGGCCCGGCCGACCAGCATGCTCGACATCGAACTGACCGACATGGACGGGCAGATGGATTTCCTGGCGCGCCAGAAATCCGCGATCGAGGATGAACTGGCCGACCTGGAAACGACGATCGCGGCGACCCCGGGCAACTCCGTCACGTACGGCGCGCTGGTGCGCGATCTGGAAAACATCCAGGCGCAGTACAACGGCGCCGTCGCGCGGCAGGCCGAGGCCCGCATCGGCGAACGCGTCGAAGCGCAGAGCCAGGGCCGGCGGCTGACCGTGGTCGAACCACCCGTCCCCCCCACGGCCCCGACCAAGCCCAACCGCAAGAAGATCGCGGCGGCGGGGGGTGCAGCCGGTATCGCGCTCGGGGTCGGCATCGTGGGGCTGATCGAGCTTCTGAACCCGGCGGTACGCCGGCCCGTCGATCTGACCCGGGCCATGGGCGTGGCCCCCTTCGCGACGCTGCCGGTGATGCGCACGCGTCGCCAGGCGCTGCTGCGCCGCGGGGGCATCGCGCTGATGCTGCTGCTCGCGGTGGCCGCGATCCCGGCGGGGCTGTGGGCGGTGAACCAGTATTACATGCCGCTCGACATGGTGCTGGACCGGGTGGCGAACCGGACCGGGCTGAACGCGCTGCGCGCCATGCTGCGCGACACGGCCGGATAGGGGGCGGGGCGATGAACGACCACGAACCGGGATCGGATTTCATTCTCTCGGCGATCAGCCGGGCCCGGGCCGAACGCGCCGCGCGCCGCCAGGGCGGGGCCGAAAGCGTGTCCGCGCATCCGGTGAACAGGACCGGGCACTGGGACACCCTGCCCGCCTTCGCCCCGGACCCGCGGCACCTCGAAAGCCGTCTCGTGCGCACCCTGCACGCCGGCAGCGATGCCAAGCCCTTCGACATCATCCGCACCAAGCTGCTGCACCAGATGCGCAGCAACAACTGGCGGCGGATCGCCTTCGCCTCGCCCGACAGCGGCTGCGGCAAGACCCTGCTGACGCTCAATCTCGCGCTGAGCATGGCGCGCCAGCCGGACCTGGCCGTCATGGCCATGGAACTGGACATGCGGCGGCCCACCATGGCGCGCACGCTGGGGCTGAAGAGCGGCCAGCAATTCTCGGAGGTTCTCGCGGGCCGGGCCGCCGCGGCGGACCAGCTGTCACGGGTCGGCACCAACCTCGCACTGGCGACGAACGCCCGGCCCGAACCGGCGGCCGCCGAACTGCTGGCAGGCAGGGGCGCGGCACATGTGATCGACCGGATGGAAGCCGATTTCGCGCCGGACGTGATGCTGTTCGACCTGCCGCCGCTGCTGATGACCGACGACGCGATGGCCTTCATGGACCAGATCGACTGCGTGCTGCTGGTGGCCGCGGCCGAACGCAACACCATGGCGCAGATCACCCGCTGCGCCGAGGATCTGGCCGCGCGCTGCAACTTTCTCGGCGTGATCCTGAACAAGTGCCGCTTCCTGCCGACCGAGGAACGCTACGGCTACGGCGAAGGCTACGGCGACTGACCCAAGGCGCGCAGGCGCTGGGGGTCAGCGCCCAAATCCGAGAACCCGACCAAGCGAAAACCTGTCCACAAGGAGCTGAAGGACCAGCGGTCCCAAGACACCAAGTGCCGTCCCGATCAGGACGTGCACCCAGAGATTCTGAACCCCCATGGTGGTCAACGCGATCCGGCTAAACGCCGTGAAGAAAATATGAGCCAGATAAATCGCCATCGACGCACGCCCTAGGATTGCAAGTGCCGTCGTGACCCGACCCTGCGTTGACCACAGTGACACGCCCAGGATCATGAGAATGAAGCCGGCCGAGGCCATGATGCCAAGAAGCAAGAAAGGTGCGGGAACAGGCGCGTCGGTGAGGTGCAAGAATTGCGCCAGAAGAAACGTCCCGCCGCCCCACAGAACACATTGCGTCCACGTGCTGTAGCGCAGCCTGTCACGATTTGCCATTTCGCTTGCCAGAACGCCTAGCAGGAAGAACGGAATATACGCGATCGCCTGATGAAGCCAGATGTTGAAAAAGCCGAGTTGGTATTTGAGCAGAAGTGCGGCACCACCTGCAAGAAGCACGAAGCTCACGATTTGCTGACGTGTGCGGGCAAAGGCAAGCGGCATGCAAAGCAACTGGACCACGAGCAAGGCATAGAGAAACCAGTACTGGGTCCCGAAAGGGGTCGGCAGGGCGAGTAACCGATCAACGCTGAACGGATTGTTCACGTAAGGCGACATCAGAACATTCACGCCGATAAAGAGGTAGTACCACAGCAACAGCGGGTAGAGAATTCGCACCCCTCGCGACGTAAGAAACCCCGACAACGAAGGGTAATTTCTGCCACGAAAGACAAACCCTGAAAGAATGAAAAAGACCGGCATGTGAAAGAGGTAGATGGCTTGGTCGACAAGTTGGAAGATCGCCTCGTTTTCGATCAACCTTCCTTCTGACAAACCCCGCCATACGTGACCCAAGACTACCATGATGATGGCTGCGCCGCGCGCCATGTCGATCCACCCTATCCGAGCCGGTGATTTGGATACCGCAATTTGCGCGGACAAGGGAACAGACATCGGCTACTGAGGCTTTCGTTTACAAGATTTGTTGAAATTCCCGGCGATACTTACGCGATGCATGCTGTTGATGTCAGATGGATCGCTCGGATCGGGTGCAGTGCCTCAGCCCGCCGCGGCCATCCGCCGGAACGTGTCGCTTGAGGCGACAAGCTCGTCGAAGCGGCCCTGCGCCGACACCACCCCGTTCTCCAGCAGGTAGATCCGGTCGCAATTGCGCACCGTGCTCAGCCGGTGGGCGATCATCACCACTGTCTTGTCCTGCCGGATACGCTGCACCGCGTCCATCACCAGCTTCTCGGTCAGCGTGTCCAGCGCCGAGGTCGCCTCGTCCATGATCAGCAGCGCGGGGTCGTGATAGAGCGCGCGCGCGATGCCGATGCGCTGGCGCTGGCCACCCGACAGCCGCACGCCGCGCTCGCCCACGAAGGTCTCGTAGCCCCGCGGCAGGTCCGCCATGACGAAATCATGCAGGGCGGCGATGCGCGCCGCGCGTTCCACCGCCGCCATGTCGATCCGGTCGCGCGGCAGGCCGAAGGCGATGTTCTCGGCCACCGTCGCATCGGTCAGATAGATCGCCTGCGGCACGTAGCCGATATTCTGCTGCCAGGCGCGCAGCGTGTCGCGGTCAAGCATGCGCCCGTCGACGCGGATCGCGCCCGCATCGGGCTGCAGCAGGCCCAGCATCAGATCGACCAGCGTGGTCTTGCCGGCCCCCGTGCCGCCCACCAGGCCGATCGTCGAGCGCGCGGGCAGCCGGAGCGACACGCCGCGCAGCGCGGCCCGTTCAGCGCCGGGATAGCTGTACCGCAGATCGTCGATCTCGAGCGCGTCCACCAGCGGCAACCGGGCCGATGCCGGCGCCGGCATCGGCTGCTGCGCGAGCCGCGCCAAGGCATCGCAGTAATCGGTGTGCAGCGTGTCGAGCGCGGGCTGGCCCGCGCGAATCTGCGCAAAGGTATGGTAGATCTGCTGCAGCACCGGCAGCAGCCGCAATGCGGCGAAGGCGAAGGTACCGATCACGGGGATGGCGCCCGCCAGATCACCGTCATTGCGCAGCATCAGCACCAGCACCATGCCGATCATCGCGGTGAAAGCCACCGCCTCGAGCGCGTAGCGCGGCAGCTCGCCCATCGCCTTCGACGTCGCCTGGACACGTGCCAGATGCCGCGCCGGCACCGCGAAACGCTGTCCATAGCTGTCCTCCAGCCCCAGAAGCTTGAGCTCCTTCAACCCCCCCGCCGCTTCGCTCGCGATGCGGAACCGCGCCCGGTTGGCCGCGACGGTCTGCTGCCCGAGCCGTGTGAGATGCGGCCGCAGCAACATGAAGATCGCCACGTAGAGCCCGCCGACCGTGGCCGCCGCGGCCAGCGCCACGACCGGGTCCACCGTCAGCAGGAACCCCACGAGCACCAGCGCCAGCAGCACGCTGCCCAGAAGCCGCAGCGCCGGTTCCAGCACTTGGCCCACCATCCTGCTCGTCTCGTTCAGCACATTGTTGGCGATGTCCGCGGTGTTGCGGCCCAGGAACCAGTCGTAGGGAAAGCGCAGATAAGCATCGAGCAACCGGATGCTGATCGCGGCGCCGCAGCTCTGGCTGTAGCGCACGATGGCATAGATGCCCCCCGCCTTGACCACCAGCCCCAGCGCGACGACCGTCACCGTCGCCCCGGCCAGCACGACCTGGAACGCGAATCCGTCTTCCAGCCCCAGCGCCGTGCGCAGCCATGCGAGGGTGGCCACCTGCTCCACCCGGCCCGGATCGGCCAGCACACCCAGCAGCATCAGCACCGACGAGATGCCGACGAGTTCGCTCAGCGACACGGCCACCATGATCGCCGCCAGCAGGACGAACCGTTTGCGCGCCCGCGCGTCGAGCAGGTCGAACAGCTTGGCATAGACTTTGATCATCACCGGACCCCTGGAACGAACGGTCAAACCCGGACCGACTTGCGTTGTCTCGCATACCGCCCCCGGGTTTCAAAGTCGTGTCTCCGTTCAGGGCAAACGGGCCCGTTCAGAATTACGGTCCGGCAGGTGGTGCCATGACATGCGAAAAGGCCGGCTGCATGTGCAGCCGGCCCGGTCTCGTGCCACGCACCAGGATGCGGTTAGGCCGCCTTGCGTGCGCTCCGGCGCTTTGCGGCGATCAGCCCGCCCGACACCC
>CAZVQL010000138.1:0-2355 GCA_964629305.1 uncultured Roseicyclus sp. | reverse complement strand
TCGCATACTTTAGGATTCCTGTCGGAGTCTTGTATGACTTGTGAATCGGCATGCAAAAGTGACCCACTTGGTGGGTTATGATCATCTAAAACTGACCCACCTGCATTGTTAACATCCGTGCGCTTTGGCACGGAGGAAGAGCAGGTGTTACTGATGGAAACGTCAATGAAGATCCGCGGCTGGATCTTGGGCGATGGCCGCAGCATCCGGGCTGTGGCACGCGAGACCGGGATCTCGCGCACGACGATCAAGAAGTATCTGAAGGACCCAGAGCAACCGCAGTATCGGGAGCGGCAACCGCGTGTTGGTCACAAGCTGAGCGCGGAATTCGAGGCGCGTCTTCGGGACCTTTTCAAACACGACCTGCAGCTTCGGCGGCGTGACCGCCGCACGGCGAAGAAGCTTTACGAAGCGATTGTCGCGGAGGGCTACACGGGGTCATATTCCCCGGTTCAGCGCTTTGTCAGCGTGCTCAAGAAGTCGGTTGGCATCAGTGCGTGTGACGCGTTCATCCCTCTGCATTTCGCGGCGGGCGATGCGCTCCAGTTCGACTGGAGCGAGGAATATGTCCTGTTTGGCGGTATCGAGCACAAGGTTCATGTGGCCCATTTCCGCCTGTGCCACAGCCGCAAGCCTTTCGTCGTGGCCTACATGAACGAGAAGCAGGAGATGGTGCTCGACGCCTTTGTGCAGGCGCTGGCGTTCTTCGGCGGCGTCCCGCGCCGGGTGATCATCGACAACCCCAAAACCATGGTGACGTATGTCTCACGATCGAAGGATCGGGTCTTTCACCCCCGCTTTCTGGCCTTGATGAACCACTATGTCATCGAACCTGTCGCCTGCACCCCGGCCTCGGGTTGGGAGAAGGGTCAGGTCGAGAACCAGGTCCAGTTCCTGCGCGGCGAGCTGTTCTGTCCGAAGCTGGCCTTTGACGACCTGGCTGCGCTGAATGCCTGGCTGCGCCTGCGCTGCGAGGAACTGGCTGCGCGCCATCACCCTGATCAACAGCATCGCACAATCGCAGACGTTTTTGCGGACGAGAGGATCGTGCTGCGCCCACTGGGCCGCCCCTTTGATGGCTATGTCGAAAAAGCTGTGCGGGTCAGATCGACGTGTCTCGTGCAATATGACAGCAATCGCTACAGCGTGCCGTCCGAACACGCGGGGCGCCATGTCTCGTTGCGCGCCTATGCGGATCGGATTGTCGTGGTTGCGGGCAACGAGATCGTCGCCGAGCACAAGCGGCATTTCACGCGCAATATCAGCTATTTCGAACCCTGGCACTATGTGCCCCTGCTGGACCGCAAGCCCGGTGCCCTGCGTGATGGCGCGCCCTTCGTCGGCTGGGAGCTGCCCGAGGCCATGCAGCAGATCAAGGATCACTACATGCGCGACAAAGGCGGCGACCGGGACTTCGTCGACCTGCTTTTGCTGGCACTGACGCACGGCTTGGACGTGGTCGAGATGGCCTGCGAGCTGGCGGTCGAACAGCGCACCCTGCGCCTGCCTGCGATCGTCAACCTGATCAATCAGGTGCTGGAACCCGTCATCCCTCCGCTGGCCGATACCCACGGTTATCCGCAGCTGACCCTGCGCCCCGAGGCCGACTGCAAGCGATACGAGGCCCTGTGTGCGGCCGGAGCGGTTGCGGCATGAACGCCCTCATCGACCAGCTTGCAGCCCTCAGACTCCATGGCATGGCGGCCTGCGCCCAGGATTTGTTGACCGCGCGTACACCACCCAGCCTGACGACAGCGTTGAAGACCTTGATCGACGCGGAAATCCAGGAGCGCCGGGTGCGGTCGATCCACTATCAGATGCGCATTGCCAAGTTCCCCCACCACAAGGACTTTGCCACCTTCGAGTACGCAGCCGCGACCGTCACGAAAGCTCAGATCGACCCGTTCTGCTCTGGCCAGTTCACCGACGACGCGCACAACATCATCCTCGTCGGTGGCACTGGAACCGGCAAGACGCACATTTCCATCGCCTTGGGAACCAGCCTGGTCAGCCAGGGAAAGAGGGTTCGGTTCCACAACGCCGTCGATCTGATCAATGCCCTGATCGCAGAGCAGGCCGAGGGAAACACCGGGAAGATCATCAGGCAACTGACCGCCCTGGATTGCGTCATCATCGACGAACTCGGGTATATCCCGTTCCCAAAGTCCGGAGGGTCGCTGCTGTTTCATCTGATCAGCAAACTGTATGAAACGACCAGCGTCATCATCACGACCAACCTCGAATTCGGCGAATGGGTCTCGGTCTTCGGGGACGCCAAGATGACCACTGCGCTACTTGATCGCGTCACGCACCATTGCAGCATCATCGAGACGGGCAACACATCCTACCGCTTCG
>CAZVQL010000137.1:0-8590 GCA_964629305.1 uncultured Roseicyclus sp. | reverse complement strand
GCATCTTCTGGCGGTCGTCGCCGACGCGCTCCTTGATCTTTTCCATCTGCGGCTGCAGCTCGCGCATCCGCGCCATCGAGGCGTAGGACTTGTAGGCAAGCGGGAAGAGCGCGGCCTTGATGATCACGGTCAGCGCGATGATCGCGAGGCCCATGTTGCCGATCAGGACGTTCAGGTTGTGCAGGAGCCAGAAGATCGGCTTGGTCAGGAAGTAGAACCAGCCCCAGTCGATCGAATCGAGGAAGCGCTCGATGCCGTCGACGTTCTGATAATTCCGGATCGTCTCCCATTCCTTCGCACCGGCGAAGAGCTGGGTGGTCACTTCGGCGGTCTGGCCGGCCTCGACCGTCATGGCAGGCAGGCGCGCCTCGGTCTGGTAGATGTCGGCGGAGGCGACGTATTTCGTGACGCTGGTAAAGGGCTGGTCGGCGCCGGGGATCAGCGTGGTCATCCAGTACTTGTCGGTGAAGCCGATCCAGCCGTCTGCCTCGACCTCGACCACCTCGGCGGCCCCGGCTTCGCGCTGCACGAAGTCGAGGTCGGGGACGTCGTCATAGGCGATCTCGTCCAGCTGGCCGTCGACCTTGCGGACCACACCCTCGTGCAGGATGAAGAAGTTCTGCAGGTCATCGGGCAGGCCGTGGCGCGCGACGATGCCGTAGGGGGCAAGGCGCGCGGCGCCCGCGCCGGTGTTCTCGACCGACTGGGTGACCGAGAACATGAAGTTCTCGTCGATCGCGATGGTGCGGCGGAAGATCAGGCCGGCGCCGTTCTCCCAGATCAGCGTGACGGGGGTTTCGGGCGTCAACACCTCGCCGCTTTCGACCGACCATTCGGTGTTCGCACCCGGCACCTGGTCGAAGCCGAGATCGCCACCGGGGGCCCAGCCGTAAAGCGCGTAATAGGGCTCATCGCCGCCGACGGGCGAGAGCAGGCGCACGATCGGGCTGTCGTCTTCCAGCGTCTCGAAATAGCCGCGCAGCGAGAGGTCGTCGATGCGGCCACCGATGAGCGAGATGGACCCTTCGAGTTCGGGCGTGTCGATGGGCAGGCGGGCCGCTTCGCTGAGCGCGACGGCGGTCGCCTCCTCGGGGTCGAGCGGGGCTGCCGGATCTTCGCCTGCGGCGGGCGGTGGCAGCGCCATCTCGGCGGTGGCGGCCGGGTCGCCCGTTTCGACGATCGACACCGCGTTCGGGTCGGTCTGCGGCTCCGGCGGTGGGAACAGGAGGAACCAGACGAGGATGACCAGGAAGCTGAGCGCCGTGGCCAGGATCAGGTTTCTGTTCTGATCGTCCATGAGTGAAGGGTTCCCGCGGTTGAATTTCCCGCTGGGTTCAACAGATCGGGGGCCGAAAGGTCAAGGGGCGTTTTCCGCGCGGGGCGGGCGGTCGCACTGCCGGTGGGCGGAAGCAGTCAGTCCGAGGCGGCGGAGGGCGACAGCCCGGCGAAATCGAAGAGCTCGGGATCGAGCAGGTGCGAGGGCCGCGCGTTCATCAGTGCCGAGAACATCTTGCCGCGCCGGCCGGGCGCCTTGGCCTCCCACTCGTCGAGCATCCGCTTGATGACCTGTCGTTGCAGCCCATCCTGGCTGCCGCAGAGGTCGCAGGGGATGATCGGGTAGGACATCGCGCGCGAGAACGCCTCGCAATCGGCTTCGGCGACATGGGCGAGGGGGCGCAGGACCATCAGGTCGCCCTCGTCGTTCAAAAGCTTCGGCGGCATCGTGGCCAGCTTCCCGCCGTGGAAGAGGTTTAGGAAGAAGGTCTCGAGGATGTCGTCGCGGTGATGGCCGAGGACGACGGCCGAACACCCCTCTTCGCGCGCGATGCGGTAGAGGTTGCCGCGCCGCAGGCGGGAACACAGCGCGCAATAGGTCCGCCCCTGGGGCACCTTGTCGATCACGATGGAGTAGGTGTCGGCGTATTCGATCCTGTGCGGCACACCCATGCGTTGCAGGAACTCGGGCAGGACCGTCGCGGGGAAGCCCGGCTGCCCCTGGTCGAGGTTGCAGGCGAGGATGTCGACGGGCAAAAGCCCGCGCCACTGCAGCTCGGTCAGCGCAGCCAGCAGCGTGTAGCTGTCCTTGCCACCCGACAGGCAGACAAGCCACTTCTGACGCGGCGCGGACGGGTCCCGGTCGACCATGCCGTAGCGGTCGATCGCCTCGCGCGTTTCGCGGATGATCCGCTTGCGCAGCTTGCGGAACTCGGTCGTCTTGGGCGCGCCATGGAACAGCGCGTGGATGTCGTCGGCGGTCTCTGGGGCCTCGTCGCGGTCGAGCATGGCTGTCTCCTGTCACGCACGCGCCGGTATGGGACGCGCCGCGCGCCGCCGTCAAGCAGGGGGGCGGGAAACCCTGACTATGCGGGATGCAGCCGGGCGCGCATCATGCCGCCGTTGAGCCATGACAGAAACCCGTCCGACCCGAGAGGTTGCCCATGGATTACGTCTTTTCCGTCCGCTCCATCTCGAAGGGTGCGTTCACCAACGAACCGGGCGCGACGCATTTCCTGGCGGTGCCAAACGGGGTCGATGCCCCCCGCCCCGAACACGCGATGCGCAAGACGCAGTGGTATGACGCGGTCTTCAACGCCGCGCGTCACGGGCCGCAGGATGACGCGCCGCGCGGTGACGTGCTGTTCTACGTCCACGGCTACAACACTCCGCAGGAGACGATGCTCCACCGTCAGCGGCTGATCCGCGCGGGGCTCGAGGCGAAGGGGTTCGAGGGGGTCGTCGTCGGCTTCGACTGGCCCGCGGCGAATATGGCGCTGAACTACATCGAGGATCGGCTCGACGCGAAATTCACCGCCTTTCGGCTGGTGAGCGAGGGGATTGCCAATTTCGCCCGGATGCAGCGGCCGGACTGTTTCGTGAACCTCCACATCCTTGCGCATTCCACGGGCGCTTTCGTGGTGCGCGAGGCCTTCGACGATGCCGATGACCGGCCCGGCGTTGCGGCAAGCAGCTGGTCGGTCAGCCAGGTGATGCTGATCGCGGCCGATATCTCACGGGGGTCGCTGGCCGGCGACAGCTCGAAATCCTCGTCGCTTTACCGGCACTGCGTGCGGCTGACGAACTACCACAACCCGTTTGACGACGTGCTCTCGCTGTCCAACGTGAAGCGCATCGGCGTGTCGCCGCGGGCTGGGCGGATCGGGCTGCCGCATGACGCGCCGGGCAAGGCGGTGGACGTGAACTGCGGCCCGCATTTCGACGCCAACCGGGCGGCCTATGCTGGCCTGCAGTTCGCGGCGCATACTTGGTATTTCAGCGACCCGGTCTTTCTGGAAGACGTGCTGCACACGATGCGCGGCGACGTCGACCGGCACGAGATCGTCACGCGGTCGGCCATTGGCGGTGCGCTGACACTCCGCCGCGCGCCCTGACAGGCTTAATCGGGGACGTTGTCGATGCCCGAGCCGCCCCACGGGTGGCAGCGCGCGATGCGGCGGGCGGCGAGCCAGCTGCCCTTGAGCGCGCCGTGTTTCTCGAGCGCTTCCATCGCGTAGGCCGAGCAGGTGGGCTGGTAGCGGCAGCCGTGGCCGACCCAAGGGCTGAAGACCAGCCGGTAGAAGCGCACGGGCAAGGAGACGATGTAGGCCATCGGGCTCATCGGTGAACCTTCCTCAATGCTCGGGCGAGGTCGTCTTTCAGGTCTACGAAATCTCGGTCGGCGGTCTCGACCGCCCGGCCGATCAGGATGTAGTCCCAACCGGGCTGCCCCTCGACCGGCACGACGGCGCGCGCGATCTCTCGCAGGCGGCGCTTGGCGCGGTTGCGGGCAACTGCGTTGCCGACCTTTTTCGAGCAGGTGTAGCCGACCCGGATCGGGGTGTCGGAGGGCTCATCCGCCGCGCGCTCGCGCGCCTGCAGCAGGAAGCCCGGCATCGGCACGCGGCGCGCGCGGGCGGCGCGCAGGAAATCCGCGCGGTGCTTAAGAACGGAAAAAGCCCCCGCCGGGGCCTTGCCCGACGGAGGCGCATCCGTGGTCATCGCAAGGCCTGGTATCAGGCGCTCAGCGACTTCCGGCCGCGGGCGCGGCGGGCGTTCAGGATCTTGCGGCCGGCCTTGGTGGCCATGCGCGCGCGGAACCCGTGGCGGCGCTTGCGCACGAGGTTCGAGGGCTGAAAGGTCCGCTTCGACATCTGTCTTCTCCGTCACTCTGTCGGGCCGGTCGCGTGTCTCACGCGTCACGTCGGACCGAGGGAATCTCCGATGAAGCCCGGCAGATACGGAAAGCCGGGCGGGCTGTCAACAAATCCCGCGGTCAGGGCGCGTGTTTCTCCGCCCGGGCGAGGGCATGGGCCAAGGCGTCTGCCTCTTCGTGGCTGTAGACCGTGACCCCGGCGGCGCGCAAGGCGGCGGCGACAACGCCCTCGCCGGGGATCGTGGTGCCGTCGAATTGCCCTGCATGGACCCGGCCCACCCCGCAGGAGGGACTACCCTCGGTCAGGAGCGCGTGGCGGCATCCGGCCTGATGCGCAAGGCGCACCGCCGCGGCGGCCCCGTCCAGAAAGGCGGCGGTCACATCCTCGCCCGCTGCCGTGCGGATGCGGCCCCGTCCCGCCAGCACCTGCACCGCGGTGGCGCCCGGTGCGATCTCGGCCGCCGGGCGCGGCACAGGCAGCCCGCCTGCCATCTCGGGACAGAGCGGCACGAGCCGCCCCTCGGCCTGCCAGCGTGCCAGCAAGTCGGTGCCCGGCTCTTTCGCCCGGCCGTCGTAGCGGACGGGGCGGCCCAACAGGCAGGCACTGACGAGGATTCGCTCCATGAGGGACCGCTTTCTGCAACACTCTGCGCCGGACTGTTACACAAATCCGCGGAAAGGGTCACGAAACGCATCGATCCCGTCACGCCGCATCAAGCGCCCGTGAAGCGGGATATCCCGTAGCGCGCGGCTGGCGCATGTAGGGGACACGTGTCAATGAAAGGTGCCACCAATGTCCGATGCCGTGACCCAGACAAGACCCTCACCCTTGGGCCGATATGCCCCCCTTATCGTGATCGCACTGGGTGCGGGTCTCGGCTGGTGGCTGTTCCGCGACTACCTGAGTTTCCAGGCGCTCGCCGAGAACCGCGAGGCGCTGCTGGCGTTCCGCGATGCCAACTACGTCGTCACGGTCGCCGTCTTCATCGCGGCCTACACGCTGATCGTCGCCTTCTCGCTGCCGGGCGCGACCATCGCCACGCTGACGGGCGGCTTCCTCTTCGCCACCTTCCCCGGCGCGCTTTTCAACGTGACCGGGGCAACCCTCGGCGCGACGGCGATCTTTCTTGCCGCACAAACCAGCGTCGGCGCGCGGCTGGGTGCGCGGCTCGAAGGGTCCGAGGGGCTGGTCAAGCGGATCAAGGACGGGATCGACGAGAACCAGTGGTCCATGCTGTTCCTGATGCGGCTTCTGCCGGTGGTGCCGTTCTTCGTGGCCAACCTTGTCCCCGCCTTCCTCGAGGTTCCGCTGCGCCGCTTCGTGATCTCGACCTTCTTCGGAATCATGCCGGGGGCCATCGTCTACACCTCGGTGGGTGCAGGCTTGGGTGAGGTCTTTGCCCGCGGCGAGACGCCGAACCTCGGCATCATCTTCGAGCCACAGGTGCTTCTGCCGATCCTCGGCCTGTCTGCACTGGCGCTTCTGCCGGTCATCCTGCGCGCAGTGCGCGGCAAAAGGGGCCTGTGATGGAGCGGATCGACACGGATATCTGCATCATCGGCGCAGGCTCTGCCGGGCTGTCGGTCGCGGCGGGTGCGGTGCAGATGGGGGCAAAGGTCGTGCTGATCGAGGCGCACGAGATGGGCGGCGATTGCCTCAACTTCGGCTGCGTCCCATCCAAGGCGCTTCTGGCCGCGGGCCACAAGGCGCATGAGACGGGGCAGGGCGCTTTCGGCACCGCGGGCCATGACCCGGCCCCGGATTTCGCCGCAGCCAAGGATCATGTCCGCGCCGTGATCGACCATATCGCACCCGTCGATAGCCAGGAGCGGTTCGAGGGCCTGGGTGTCCATGTCATCCGCGAGACCGCGCGCTTCGTCTCCGAGACCGAGGTCGAGGCCGGGCCGCACCGCATCAAGGCGCGTCGCTTCGTCATCGCCACCGGCTCGCGCCCCTTCGTGCCGCCGATTCCGGGGCTGGAGGCCGTGCCGCATCACACCAACGAGACGATCTTCGACCTGCGCGACCGGCCCGATCACCTGTTGATCATCGGCGGCGGCCCCATCGGCATGGAAATGGCGCAGGCGCATCGCCGCCTCGGCTGTCGCGTGACGGTGCTGGAGGGGGCCAAGGCGCTGGGCAAGGACGACCCCGAGGCCGCAGCCCTGGTGCTGGAGCGGCTGAAGGACGAGGGTATCGAGATCGTCGAGGGCGCGCAAGTCTCGGCCGTGTCGGGGACCGACGGCGCGATCCGGGTCGAGACCGAAAGCGGCCAGGCCTTCGAGGGCACACATCTGCTGGTCGCAGTAGGGCGCCAGCCCAATGTCGACACCCTGAACCTGGAGGCGGCGCATGTCGGCTACGACCGCAAGGGCGTGACCGTCGACAAGGGCATGCGCACCACCAACAAGCGCGTCTACGCCATCGGCGATGTCGCGGGCGGTCTGCAGTTCACGCATGTTGCGGGCTACCACGCGGGGCAGATCATCCGCCCCATGCTCTTCGGTCTGCCCACCAAGGTGCGCACCGACCACGTGCCATGGGCCACCTACACCGACCCCGAGCTGGCGCAGGTCGGCCTGACCGAGGCCGAGGCGCGCAAGATCCACGGCGACAAGCTGTTCGTCGCGCGGGCGGGCTTCGACCACAACGACCGTGCCATCGCGACAGGGCAGGATCGCGGCTTCGCCAAGGTCATGGTGGTCAAGGGACGGCCCGTGGGTGCCACCATCGTCGGCCCGCAAGCGGGCGAATTGATCCAGATCTGGGCGCTTGCGATCGCCAACAACCTCAAGATGTCGGCGGTGGCCGGCATGATTTCGCCTTATCCGACGCTGGGAGAGATTAACAAACGCGCCGCGGGCGCTTATTTCTCTCCCAAGCTGTTCGAAAGCCCGCTGGTGAAGCGGATCGTGCGCTTCGTGCAGCGTTTGCCGTAACGATTGGGCAGGTAGGGACCGCGTGGCCAACACACTTTCAGGGCGTTTTCTTATCCTCACCATCATCTTCGTGATGCTGGCGGAGGTTTTCATCTTCGTGCCGTCCATCGCGCGCTTCCGGGAGGATTACCTGCTCGCACGCCTCGAACGGGCGCAGATCGCCTCGCTCGCGCTCTTGGCCACCGACGGCATGATAGACGACGCGCTCGAGGCGGAGCTGCTGGAGAACGCCGAGGTGCTGAACGTCGTGCTGAGGCGAGACGCGGTGCGGCAGCTGATCCTGTCGACCGATGGGATGCCCCCGGTTTCGGCCAGTTTCGACCTGCGCGATGCCTCGGCCTGGGTCCTGATCCGCGACGCGACGGCTCGGCTGGTGGACCCCGAACCACAGGTGATCCGCGTGATCGGCGAGCCTGTGCGCGAGGCGGGTCTGCTGATCGAGGTCACGATGCCGACCGAGCCCTTGCGCATGGCGATGCTCGACTACGGGTTGCGTATCCTGCAGTTGTCGGCGGTCATCTCGATCTTCACGGCAGTTCTTCTGTTCGTCGCCGTCCGCCGCCTGATGGTGCGACCCATCCTGCGCGTCGTGCGCAACATGACCGATTACGCCGAGGCCCCGCAGGACGCCGCGCGGATCATAAGGCCCCAGGGTCGCGTCAAGGAACTGCGAGCCGCCGAAGATGCGCTCCAGAGCCTTCAGACCGAGCTCACCAGTGCCTTGAAACAACGCGAGCGCCTGGCGCAGCTGGGCGAGGCGGTGGCCAAGATCAGTCATGACCTTCGTAACATGCTGTCGGTCGCCACACTGGTCGCGGACCGGCTGGAAACCTCGGAGGATCCGACGGTCAAGCGCATTGCGCCGAAACTGATCGGGTCGCTCAATCGCGCGATCAACCTGACAGAGGCGACGTTGGCTTTCGGTCGTGCCGAGGAACCCGCGCCCAAGCTTGACCGGATCGGGCTTCAGCGGTTGGCGCTGGACGTGATCGAGAATGACCAATTGGCGTCCGAGGGGGCGCAGATCGACTATGACTGCGACGTCTCGCCCGAGATCGTCCTGCGTGCCGACCCCGAGCAGCTGCATCGTGTCCTGTCCAACCTTGTTCGCAACGCCCGGCAGGCCATCGCCGCGTCCGGGGGCGGGGGAACCATCCGGATCGCCGGCCGCGACACGAGTGAAGGTTGGACGATCGAGGTTTGCGACACGGGTCCCGGTCTGCCGAAGAAGGCGATCGATTACCTGTTCAAGCCGTTTCACGGCGGCGCGCGCAAGGGGGGCACGGGCCTGGGCCTGGCGATCTGTGCGGAACTGATACGTGGTCACGGCGGTCGGCTGGAGTTGGCCGGGACGGGTCCCGAGGGCACCACCTTCCGCATCACGCTGCCTGTCGGCATCACGGCCTGAGGGGGCGGGTTTTTCCCTTGCAAGCCCCGGGAGGCGGCGCTAAACCCCGCCCTCACGCACCGGTAGCTCAGTTGGATAGAGTACTTGACTAC
>CAZVQL010000136.1:709-8618 GCA_964629305.1 uncultured Roseicyclus sp. | reverse complement strand
CGCGACGTCGCGGTCGTATTCCTGTTTCAGCGTATCGCTGTCGTATTCGAAGTGGTTGAAGATGTAGAGCGCGCGATGGGCGCGGTCCTCGATCAGGCAGGGGCCGACCTCGGTCGAGGTCAGCAGCGTCTCGAGGCCACGAACGGCATCGACCTCGTCCTGCCGGACCTCGGTCCAGCGGCTGACCGGGATGACGAATTCATCCGAAAAGCCGCGCAGGTAGGGCGAGGCGGGCGCGGCCACCTTGTGGCGGAAACAGCCGAAAGCCTTGGCCCCGAGCATGTGTTTCTCGATGCCGTGGAAGTACTTCAGCATCGCCATGCCGCCCCAGCAGACGCCGAAGGTGGAATGCACATGGGTCTGCGTCCAGTCGAAGACGCGGGTCAGCTCGGCCCAATAGGTCACGTCGCCATAGGGCAGATGCTCGATCGGGGCGCCGGTGATGATGAGCCCGTCGAATTTCTCGCCCGTCTCGGCCACCTCTGCGAAGGGGCGGTAGAACTCCTCCATATGCTCGGCGGCGGTGTTTTTCGTCTCGTGATCCGTCATGCGGATCAGGCTGAATTCGACCTGAAGGGGTGAGGCGCCAATGAGGCGCGCGAATTGCGTCTCGGTCTGGATCTTCTTCGGCATCAGGTTCAAGAGCGCGATGCGAAGCGGGCGGATATCCTGCTTGTCGGCGGCCCGTAGCCCCATGACCTGCACACCCTCGCGGCGGAGGATCGAGAAGGCGGGCAGGGAGGAGGGCAGCTTGATGGGCATCGTGACACGTGTTCCGTACTGGTGAACATCGGACCTAGGTCCGGGCGGGCACCCTGCCAAGGGCTGCGGCGACCATGGCAAGCGCATCGGTGGCATCGCGCACCGTCTCGACCTCGGCGGCGGTGACGGTCACGCCCCAGTTCTTTGCCATCGCCGCATAAAGCGGCGCGCGGTGCGCCATGGCGTGGCGATAGGCGTGGCGGATGAAGGCGTTGGGGTCGGCGGTCTCGGCCGTCACGCCGGTCTCGTCCAGCCAGGCCTGCCAGAGCGGCAGCAGGAAATCGGGCTTGTAATACATCGGCTTCGGATCACGCTCGAAACGGCGGATCAGTTCTTCGGTGTGGCTTTCGGGGCCTTCGATCCAGACCATGAGGCAATGGGCCGAGAGCGTCTTGAGCACCTCGTCCTCGGGGTCCTCGGGGTCCACCACCTCGCAGATGGAACCGCCGGTGTCGGCGATGAAATGCGGGTAGCCGTACAGGTCGCGCGCTCGCCCGATGAAGGCGGGCGTGTCGAGAAGCGCGTTGACCTCGGCCCGTCGGTGCAGCGCCTGCCGGCGCATGTATTCGTCGAAGGGCAGGCCGCCCTTGGCCGGATCGCCCGGTTTTCCAAGAAAGGTCGAGAGCGGCGAGAGGTTGTCGAACGAGATGTTCGAGCGGATGTAGATCGAGTCCGACCGCAGCAGCTCGGCCAGGAAGGGCACCTGCATCGCCTGCCGCTTGAGGTTGTCGTTGATGTGCTCGCCCATGTAGGCGGTGCCGATGCGGTAGTCGATCGAGTAGTGATACCAGTCGCCCGCCCCCCGCAGAAGGCTGGCAAGCCGCGTCTTGCCGAGACCCGACATGCCGAAAACGGCGAGGCTTTTCTGCGGAGCGGCCTCGAAGGCGGCGGGGCTGTCGTGGATCAGGGGCATGGGCGGCCTGCGCGGGTTATGGTCCTGCTGCTCTTAGCGCAGCGGGCGGCGGGGTGCAAAAGCCTTGCAAGACCCTGGGTCAGACGCGTGCAACGGTCTGGCGATCACTCGCGCGGGATCAGCCTGGTGATCCCAATATTGCCCGCACGGGCAAGCTCGGGGTCGAGCGTCATGGGGATATACTCGCCGCGCCGCCACAACTCGCCCAGGTCGTCATAGTGGCGCGAGAGCGGGTTGCCCGACTGGCCCGTCGCGATGACGAAGACGGAACTGTCGGGGTCGGCGAAATCGTAGACCCCGCGGTAGCCTGCGGCGTTGGTGTTGAGGAACGGGTCGGGCATCGTGCCGGGCGTTGCCGCCCGGTTCAGCGTGAAATCCCCGCCAGACGTCGGCTGCCGGATGTTCACGATCCACGAGAAAAGCCGCGTATCGCCAAGCACCTGGTGATCATGGCGGGCCTCGTGCGCCGCACCCCAGCGCCAGCTTTCCACGTCCGATCCGTAGCGTTCTTCCAGCCATTGCAACGCGTCGTCGAGCGCAAGCCGCGCAATGTCGGTGCAGGTCTCTTCGGCGGTCGAGGGGGCCACGTCGCACCACGCGCTTGCCCCGCCGACGTCGCGGAACACGCGTTCGATGAAGATCGGCTCGAGGGTCTGAAATTCTTCGGCGAGGGGGCCGATCTCGTCGCGGATCAGGCGCTGCTGCAACTCGCGCATCCATGCGGCGTAGATGAGCGGCTCTGGCAGGTGCTCGTTCATCTCGCCGTTCCAGTCGGCGAGCAGTTCCAGCGCGCGCTGGCGGCGTCGTTCGGGGGTGCCCGCGGCGGCGGTTTGCCCGGTGAACCACAGGTCGCGTGCGACCAGCGGCAGGATGTTGCGCGCGGCCGCCGAAACGGTATCGAGCTGCGCCTCGATGAAGCTGTCGCGGGTGTGGACATCGCGCGCCTCCATCAGGCGCGACAGGCGCGTGATGCGCTGCGTGTCGCCCCAGTGGAACGAGACATGCAGCGGGAAATCGCGGTCCACCATCTTGTTGTTCGTGTTGCCGAGGATGCCGCTTTCGGGATCGAGGAAGGTGGGGTTGGCGAAATACTGCGTCACGCCCTGCCAGCGGTTGTCGGCAACCCAGCCGGGCGAGGGCATGCGGGCCTGCGTCTGGTGGGCGTTCAGCCGCCAGGGCATGTGGCCCACCACCTGCATCGCGATCCGCCCGTCGGCCGAGGCCAGCATCAGGTTCTGCGCGGGCGCCACGAAATCCTCGCCCGCGGCCAGCCCTTCTTCGATCGTGCCTGCCCGCATCAGGCGCAGACCGGTCTGGATCGAGGTGTTCTCGGGCGTGAGCGCCGTCCAGGCCATGCTCATGACATGGCCGGGCGGCGTCACGGTGCCGAAATCGTAATGCGAGCCGGGGATGACGGGCCCGTTCTCGGTCCAGCGGCGGGTGATGGTGACGGGCTGACCACCGGCCACCTCGATCACGCGGCGGTCGGTGCGGAACTCGGCCCAGCCATCGGGCGTGCGGTATTGCATGGGGTCGTCGGGGTTCAGCTCCTCGACATAAAGGTCGATGTCGTCGAGATAGGCCGAGGTGATGCCCCAGGCCAAACGCTCGGACCGGCCGGCGAGGATCACCGGCATGCCGGGGATCGTGGCCCCGATCACGCCGCCCGTCGAAAGCTCCAGCCGGGCGAGGTACCAGATCGAGGGTGCGGTCAGGCCCAGATGCGGATCATTGGCCAAAAGCGCCCCGGAGGCGGCCGCACGCGACGGCGTCGCGGCAAACGCGTTCGAGGCACCCGCCCGCCCGCGGCCCGCCGCATTGGGGTGCAGCGGATGGCGCGGGGATGAGGTTGCCGCGGCATGGCGGGGCGGGGGCGCGCTGAACAGCGTCTCCCAGTCGGGCAGGGCGGCCAGTTCCGCAGCCCCTTCGCCGGGTGCATCCGGCATCAGGTCGCGCAACCGGTCGGGGTCGTCGAGGGCCAGAAGTGCGCGGGCGCGCAGAACCTCTTCCTCGTGATGATCGGCCAGTTGCAGCGCCATCATGAAGGTCACGGCGACACTGTCGGCGGGCCGCCATGGCGCGATCTCGGGCGTGAATAGGAACAGTTCCGGCGCGCCGCGCCCCAGCGCTTCCTCACCGATCAGGCGCAGCCACGCGTTGACGCCATCGGCATAGGCTTCGAGCGCCGCAACCGTCTCGGGGTCGAGCGCATCGACGCTCTCGGTGGCCAGTTGGTAGACATCGAACCGCCGGAGCAGATCGTCGATCTGCAGGGTCGGCTCTCCGAACAGCTCGGACAGCCGACCCTGCGCCGTGCGGCGCATCATCAGCATCTGCCACAGGCGATCCTGCGCATGGGCGAGGCCGAGACCGTAGAAGACGTCGGCGTCGGTTTCCCCGAAGATATGCGGCACCGCCGAGGTGTTGCGCACGATCTCGACCGGGGCCGACAGGCCCGGCACCGTCCATTCGGCCTCGTAGTCCGGGATCGAGCGAGAGCCGACGTACCACGCCACCAGCACCACGCCCACCGTCAGCGCAACGGCGAGCGAGCCCAGTCTGACAAGCCAACGGAGTAGGGCAGCCATGATGCCTCAGCGCGATTCCATGGCCGATGAGCTAAGCCGCCCGTCCGGGAAATGCAAACGCGGTGGCGCGCGGGTTCAGGGCAGGATGCGGGTGTAGCGCGTGCCGTCGAGCGTGGCGCCCACGATCAGGCCCGCCTGTCCGTAGATCACGGCGATCACCGGATCGGTCAGCACGGTAGTGTCGACGCCGAGGTTTCCGCCGCGATCGTTCACGGCATAGCGCACGTCGCCGCCGACGGCCCAGCCAGAGGATTCGCGGAATTCGCGCAGCGCGCCCTCCGTCATGAAAAAGAGCGTGTGGGCGTATTGCTGCGCCCCGATCTGCAGACCGAAGGTTCCTGCCGTGGCCGAGTAGTAATCTACCGTCGTGCCGTTGATGCGGAGCGCACCGCGCCCGTAGGAAGCCCCGAAGCCAAACCCGGCTTCGGTGATTAGCGGCATCACCAGCATGCCGGCGGCGTTGAACGCGAGTTCCTGCGTGCCCGGCACCTCGCGGTACATGAATTCGGTCGCGGCATCGACGCGGGCGTCGATCCGCTGCGCCCCGCGGGAGTTGATACCGTTGCCGCAGGCGGCAAGCAACGGCAGCGATGCGCCGGTGATCACGAAATGACGACGGGTGAGCTTGCTCATCAGGGGCCTCTTGCCGGTTTGCCTCAGGGAATGCGGGTCGTTCACCGCCCGCGAATTGCCAGCAGGATACGCGTTTAGCCGCCGCCTGTCACGGTGCAAAACACCACAATTGGCGGTCATCCGCCTATATACCCGCTACCCGTTGAGGATGCGCGCAACCCTTGGGGCGAAATAGGTCAGCACCCCGTCGCAGCCTGCCCGACGGAAACACATGAGGCTTTCCAGCATGACCTTCTCGCCATCGATCCAGCCATTGGCCGCTGCCGCCTCGATCATCGCGTATTCGCCGCTGACCTGGTAGGCATAGGTCGGCGCGCCGAAACGGTCCTTCACCTCGCGCGCGATGTCGAGATAGGGCAGGCCCGGTTTCACCATGACCATGTCCGCGCCCTCCATCAGGTCGCGCTCGACGCATCGCAGCGCCGCCAGCCGGTTCGCCGGGTCGATCTGGTAGGTGAACTTGTCGCCTTTGAGCGCGCCCGAGGCGCCGACCGCGTCGCGGAAGGGGCCGTAGAAGGCGCTGGCGAACTTGGCCGCGTAGGACATGATCGTCACGTTGGTGTGCCCCTCGGCCTCGAGTGCGGCACGCATAGCGCCGATGCGCCCGTCCATCATGTCGGAGGGCCCTAGGATATCGGCCCCCGCCTCGGCCTGCGCGAGCGCCATCTTCACCAGCGCCTCGACCGTTTCGTCGTTCACGATGACGCCGTCGCGGACGATGCCGTCATGGCCGTTGATGTTGTAGGGGTCGAGCGCGATGTCGGTCATGATCGCGATGTCGACACCCGCATCCCGGATCGCCTTGATCGCGCGGTTCGACAGGTTGTCGGGGTTCCACGCCTCTTGGCAGAGTTGCGTCTTGAGGCTCGCATCCGTGTAGGGAAAGAGGCAGATCGCCGGAATGCCGAGCGATGCCGCCTCGCGCGCGGCCTCGACGATCTTGTCGATCGAGCGCCGCACCACGCCGGGCATGGAGGCCACGGGCTCTTCCACCCCTTCACCATCGCGCACGAAGATCGGCCAGATCAGGTCATTCACGCTCAGTTCGGTTTCGCGCACGAGGTTGCGCAACTCGGGCCGGGCACGGACGCGGCGGTGGCGGGTCAGGGGAAAGGGGGCCTGGGGCATGTCATGGGGTCTTTCGGAACGTCTCTCGTCGCCAAAGCGGTGCCATGGGCGTCGCCCCGGGGCAAGGGCGCAGGTTGTCCCGGTCTTGCCTGCGCGGCAGGGCTGGAAACCCCCGGGGCACGCGGATAGGGTGCGGCCCGATTGAAGACGCAGAAGCAGTCGGGCGGCATAGTTTGGATTTCTTCGACCTCGTCACTGAAGTGATCGACCTCAGGTCGTTTTCGAACCTGTGGTACTGGATCGTGCTTGCGATCCTTTGGTCGACCCTGTCGCATTGGGTCGTGGGCATTCCCTATCACATGGTCCAGCGTGCGCGCCGCGGCGACGAGACGACCGAGGCCGACCTGCGCGCATTGGCCGAGATCAACACCCGCCGTATCCTCGACTTCGCCAAACTGTCGGGCACGGCGATGGTGGCCAGTTCCGCTTTCGTCGTGACCTCGCTGCTGGTGCTTGGTTGGGGCTACCGGGTGGAATTCGCGCAGGCGCTCGTGCTCTTGGTGCTGCCCTTGATCCTGGTGGCGGCGCTGACCGTGCACACGGCTCGCGCGCTGCATGGCAGCGGGTTCGAGAACCTCTACAACCGCCTGCGCAACCACCGCTTCGCCGTGCAGGCGATGGGCATCTGCTTCATCTTCGTGACCGCCTTCTGGGGCATGTACACGAACGTCACGGTCAGCCCGCTGCGCTAGGCGGCTTGACACCGCCCCCGTCCAGCGTAGGTGAGGCGCCCATGTCCACGACGCCGACCCATATCCTCGCCTCTGGCGCGCCCGAGGGGTTCGACGCCTCGCTCGTCCTGCGCGAGCTGGAGCAGGGCGGCGTGCCGGTCGTGCATGTCGCACGCGATGACAAGCGGCTGGCCGCGATGGCGCGCGCGCTGGCCTTCTTCGACCCGACCGTTCCGGTCCTGACCTTTCCGGGCTGGGATTGCCTGCCCTATGACCGCGTCTCGCCCAACCCTGAGATCTCGGCGACGCGAATGGCGACGCTTGCCGCGCTGGCGGGCGGGCTGACGGGGCCCTTCATCCTGCTGACGACGCTGAACGCGGCCACGCAATACGTGCCGCCGCGTGATCTGCTGCGCTCGTCCGCGTTCGTGGCGACGGTCGGCGGGCGCATCGACGAGGGCGCACTCAAGGATTTCCTGGTGCGGATGGGCTTTTCCCAGACCCCCACGGTGACGGAGCCCGGCGATTACGCCGTGCGCGGCGGCATCATCGACGTCTGGCCGCCGGGCGAGGGGGCGCCGGTGCGGCTTGACCTTTTCGGTGACATGCTCGATGGCGCGCGGCGCTTCGATCCGGCGACACAACGCACCACTGAAAAGCTGGAACGGGTGGAGTTGGCACCGGTGTCCGAAGTGATCCTCGACGAGGCCTCGATCACGCGGTTCCGGCAGAATTACCGCGTCGAGTTCGGCGCGGCCGGCACCGACGATCCGCTTTACGAGGCCGTCAGCGCCGGCCGCAAGCACCAGGGCGTCGAGCATTGGCTGCCCTTTTTCCACGAGCGGTTGGAGACGCTCTTCGACTACCTGCCCGATGCGCGGATCACGCTGGATGACCAGGCCACGCCGCAGCGCCTGTCGCGGTGGGAGACGATCGCCGATCAATACGACACGCGGAAGACCGCGCTCAGCCAGAAAGGGCGGCTTGATAGCGTCTACAAGCCCGTGCCGCCGGGGCTGCTCTACCTTGACGATGACGCTTGGGGCAAAGTCACGGGCGGTCATCGCGTGGTGCAATTCTCGCCGATCCCGGCCGCGCCCGGCCCCGGTGTGCTCGACATGGGCGGGCGCGTGGGGCGCAACTTCTCGGTTGAACGGCAAGACGAGAAGCTCAGCCTTTTCGGCGCTTTGGCGGCACATGTTCAGGCGATGCGT
>CAZVQL010000136.1:0-525 GCA_964629305.1 uncultured Roseicyclus sp. | reverse complement strand
CTGATCCGCCCCAAGCGCAAGACCAAGCGCGCCGAGAACTACCTGACCGAGGCGCAATCGCTGTCGCCCGGTGACCTCATCGTGCATGTCGATCACGGGGTGGGGCGCTACAAGGGCCTTGAGACCGTCACCGCGATGGGCGCGCCGCACGAGTGCCTTTTGCTGGAATACGCAGGCGGCGACAGGCTTTACCTGCCGGTCGAGAACATCGAACTGCTCAGCCGGTATGGCCATGAAGAGGGCCTTCTCGACAAGCTGGGCGGGGGCGCGTGGCAGGCCAAGAAGGCGAAGCTCAAGGAGCGCATCCGCCAGATCGCCGACAAGCTGATCCGGATCGCCGCCGAGCGCGAGCTGCGCAGTGCGCCGATCCTCCAGCCCCCCGGCGACATGTGGGAGGCCTTTTGCGCGCGCTTCCCTTACGAGGAAACCGACGACCAGCTATCGGCCATCGCCGACGTGATGGAAGACCTCGAGCGTGGGCGCCCGATGGACCGGCTGGTGGTGGGCGACGTGGGCTTCGGCAAG
>CAZVQL010000135.1:0-8693 GCA_964629305.1 uncultured Roseicyclus sp. | reverse complement strand
CGTAATCGTCGTAGACGAGGTGTTCGTACATGTCGTCGGTCATCACCCAGACATGCGGGTGGCGCATCAGCACGTCGGTCAAACCCTTCAATTCGGCGGCGGTATAGCCCGCGCCGGTGGGGTTGGAGGGCGAGTTGAAGATGAACCACTTGGTTTTCGGCGTGATCGCGGCCTCCAGATCCTCGGGCGTGATCTTGTAGCCGGTCTGGCTCGGCCCCTCGACAAAGACGGGCTCACCGCCCGCGAGCAGAACCATGTCGGGGTAGGAAACCCAGTAGGGCGCGGGGATGATGACCTCGTCCCCGGGGTTGAGGGTCGCCATCAGGGCGTTATACAGGATCTGCTTGCCGCCGGTGCCCACGGTCACCTGCGCCGGCGTGTAGGTCAGGCCGTTGTCGCGCTGGAACTTGGCGCAGATCGCCTGTTTCAGCTCGGCGATGCCGTCAACGGCGGTGTACTTGGTCTTACCGGCATCGATCGCGGCCTTGGCGGCGTCCTTGATGTTCTGGGGCGTGTCGAAATCCGGCTCGCCCGCGCCGAGGCCGATGACATCCTTGCCCTGCGCCTTGAGCTCGGCCGCGAGGTTCGAGACGGCAATTGTGGGCGAGGGCTTCACGCGCGAAAGCGTGTCGGAAAGGAAGGGCATCGGGTCGCTCCGGGTTGGGCCGGACAGCGCGTCATGGTGTCCGGTGACGATTGGATCGGCCCACCATTAGGGTGCGGCCACGCGGCGATCAAGCCGGGAGAGGATGTGAGATATGAACGCAGACGAGACCGACGGACCGGGCTGGTACGACCCCGAGGCCACGACCTTCGGCGACCGGATGACCGGCGCGCGCGAGGCGTCCGGGTTGAGCCAGAGCGAACTGGCCAAGCGGCTGGGCGTGAAGGTCAAGACGATCCGCGCCTGGGAGAACGACCAGTCCGAGCCCCGGGCGAACAAGCTGCAGATGCTCGCAGGGCTTCTGGGGGTGTCGATCATGTGGCTTCTGTCGGGGGCCGGTGACGGGCTGGAAGGCCCGGAAGAGCGGGCGGAGCTGCCCGATGACCTGGCCGAACTGCTGAAGGAGCTGCGCAGGATCAAGGTCGACCAGGCCCGCATGTCCGAGCGCATGGGGCGGCTGGAAAAGCGCCTGCGCCTTGCGCTGAGCCAGGGGGTCTGATCGCCATGGAAACGCGCGAGACCCGTGTGAAACGGATGCGGATGCGCGCCTGGCACCGCGGGATCAAGGAGATGGACCTGATCCTGGGCGGCTGGGCGGACCGGAACCTTGCCACGGCAGACGACGCGACGCTCGACGCGTTCGAGGTGGTGCTGGCCGAGGCCGATCACGACCTCTACCAGTGGGTGTCCGGCCAGGCCGAGGCGCCCGAGGGGCTGCGGCCCTTCGTGCGGCTGCTGGCCGAAGAGCTGCGCGGCCACGAGGTCGGGCGCTGAGAGGCTGTCGCGGCCTTAACCCAATCTTTGCGAATCTGGGCCATTGAGGGTGTCACAGCCCAAGAAGCGGAGCCCATGATGAGTATGCACGCGCCCCATGCGACGCCCCGGTCCGGTTTCCTGGCCGGGTATCTCGACAGCCTGTCGATGGTGGAGCGGTTGCACCGTCTTCTGCTCGACGTGATCAAGGACGAGTTCGAGCGGCTGGGCATTCTGGACATCAACGCGGTGCAGGCGTTGTTGCTGTTCAACATCGGCGAGAACGAGGTGACGGCGGGCGAGCTGAAATCGCGCGGCTACTACCAGGGCTCGAACGTGTCCTACAACCTCAAGAAGCTGGTCGAGATGGGCTACATGCACCACCAGCGCTGCGAGATCGACCGCCGCTCGGTGCGCGTGCGCCTGACGGGCAAGGGCCAGCACGTGCGCGACACGGTTTCAGCTCTCTTCGCGCGCCATGCCGAGGGGCTGGAGATGCAGGGCGTGCTGAACACGGACGGCGTGGACCGGGTGAACCACTCGCTGAGGCGGATCGAGCGGTTCTGGTCGGACCAGATCAGGTATATCTACTAGGCTGATCGCGCGGGTCCCGAGGCTTGGCGCAGTGGTGGCCGCGGTCGCTGCAACATCGGTCGCGACGCCGGTTTCTTGCAAGGCTCTGGTACAGGTCTTTGCAAAGACCTGTCTCATGCGGGGGTAGCTCAGTTCGTGCCCGCCGCCTCTTCGCCCGGCAGAAGCGGCAGCTCGTGGCCTGCTTCGGCCAGCGCCGGGCGGATCTGGTTGCGCAGTGCGCGCTCGGTCACGGGGCCGCGGAAGTGGAGGACGACCGTGCCGGTGTCGTCCACGAAGAAGGTCTCGGGCATCGCCACCACGCCCCAGTTCGCGCCGTTGCGGGCCTGGTCGTCGCGGCCGATGCGGTCGTAGGGGTTGCCCA
Source organism: uncultured Roseicyclus sp. (assembly GCA_964629305.1). Lineage (GTDB taxonomy): Bacteria > Pseudomonadota > Alphaproteobacteria > Rhodobacterales > Rhodobacteraceae > Roseicyclus. Next base: position 6,321 of record CAZVQL010000135.1, on the reverse strand, counting down.
GCTCGCCCAGGAAGCTCAGCGCCTGGTCCACGCGGTCGCGGTAGTTCACGCCGTAAAGCGGCGCTCCAGCCTCGGCCAGGGCGGTGAGGGTCGGGTGCTCGGCCCGGCAGGGTGGACACCAGCTGGCGAAGAAATTCACCACGACAAGGCCGTTCCCCTCGAGGTCGGCTCGGGTCAGAAGCTCGGTGTCGGCCAGCGGCTGCAAGGACAGATCGGGGGCCGGGCGGCCCTGCTGGGCCGATGGCAAGGCTTGCGTGTCGACGCCCTGCTGCAGGGCGTTCTGGTTGTTCGACAGCTGGTAGGCGGCAACGCCGAAGAAGCCCACGGTCAGGGCGAGCGGGATCACCATGAGCCAGTTGAATTTCATCAGCTGCGCCCCCGGCGCGTCTCGACCTCTTCCAGGCGCGCGCGGACGCGGCGCGCCTTCCAGATCGAGGCCACGACAACCGCGATCAACAGGCCAAGGGACACGGCATAGGAAGACAGGACGGGCACCGAGTAGGTTCCGAGATCGGGCATCATCGTCAGGCCATCCTTTCCTGCGCGATCAGCGCCTTGAGGCGGCGGGCGCGGATCTCGGTCCGGGTGCGGTAGAGCACCAGCGCGATGAAGAGGAACCCGAAGCCCGCCAGCGTGATGACGAGCGGGTACCAGTAGACGTTCGAGATGTTCTGTTCCCGGTCGAGCGACAGCGTCGCCCCCTGGTGCAGGCCCTGGTTCCAGAACAGAAGCGCGTAGCGCGAGATGACCGCGAAGACCGAGCCGACGAGGCAGAGGACCGAGGTGAGATCGGCTGCCGAATCCGGGTTATCGATCGCCTCCCACAGCGCCATGTAGCCAAGGTAGAACAGGAACAGGATCAGGAAGGACGTCAGCCGCGGGTCCCATTCCCACCAGGTGCCCCACATCGGCTGCCCCCAGAGCGCGCCGGTGGCCAGCGCGATCAGCGTGAAGACCATGCCGACGGGGGCTGCGGCCTTGGCCGCCAGAACCGAGACATGGTGGCGCCGCACGACCCAGATGATCGAGGTCACGAGCATCATGAACCACGCGTTGATCGCCATGATCGCCGAGGGGACGTGGACGTAGATGATCTTGACGGTGGACCCTTGCCGGAAGTCGTCGGGCGTGAAGAAGAAACCCCAGACGAGGCCGACGACAAGGCAGACCGCCGCGATCCCCGCCGTCCATGGCAGGAGAAAGGCGGAGGTCGCCATGAATTTCCGCGGGTTGGCATATTCCCAGAGCGATGACATGGCGGGAACTTAGAAGCGGACGTTGGCGCTCACAATGGGGCAACCGGGCGCGGGGCTAGCGCAGATTGACGCGGAGGGCGGCAGCGGCGGCGAAGGGCAGGATGGCAAGGCTGCCCGCCGTGATCCCCGCGACCAGCAGAAGCGGCGTCGCCGCGTCCTGCCCCGTGGCCGCGCGGGCCACGCAGAGCGCGCCGAAGATCAGCGTGGGGATGTAGAGCGGCAGAACGAGCAGCGACAGGAGCAGCCCGCCCCGCTTGATCCCAACGGTCAGTGCCGCGCCGAAGGTGCCGATGGCCGACAGCGCGGGCGTACCCAGGGCAAGCGAGGCCATGAGCCAGGGGTAGGCGGGGCCGGGCAGGTTCAGGAGAAGGCCGAGGACGGGGGCCGCGGCCACCAGCGGCAGGCCCGTCGTGATCCAATGCGCCAGCGCCTTCATCGCGGCCAGCCCCTCGAGGGGCACGGGCGAGGTGGCGACAAGGTCGAGGGTGCCGTCCTCCCAATCGAGCTGGAAGATGCGGTCGAGCGACAGGAGACAGGCCAGAAGCGCACCGAGCCACAGGATGCCGGGCGCGATATCGGCCAGGATCTGCGTTTGAGGGCCGACGCCGAAGGGCACGAGCGTGGTGAAGATCAGGAAAAAGGCGAGCGACAGGCCGAAACCGCCGCCCGCGCGGATCGCCAGCGTCAGGTCGCGTTTCAGGAGGCCGATCATTCGACGGCCTCTGCGAAGCTGTCGGCGAAGGGGTCGTCTGCGCGGATCTCCTTGGCGACGAAGGGGGTGATGTCGAGCGTCTCGGCCTCGGGCAGGCCGAGGTCGATATGGGTCGCGATGACCGCGCTGCCGCCGTGGGCAAGGTGGGTCTTCACCGCGGCTGCGAAGCGGGCGACGTTTTCCACGTCGAGCGAGACGGTCGGTTCGTCGAGGCACCAGACCGGCCGCCCCGTGACCAAGAGGCGCGCCAGCGACAGGCGGCGCTTTTGCCCCGCCGACATCTCGCCCGCGCGGCGGTCGAGGAGCGGGCCGAGGTTGAAAGCCTCGATCGCCGGGGCTGGGTCGTGCGTGCCGAAGACCGAGGCCCAGAAGCGCAGGTTCTCCTCGACCGTGAGCGCGGATTTCAGGCCGTCGGCATGGGCGGCATAGGCGATGGCGTCGGGGTCGGCCTCGATCGTGCCGGCCAGCGGCGGGGTGAGGCCTGCAAGCGTGCGCAGAAGCGTTGTCTTGCCCGCCCCGTTCGGCCCGCGCAGGATCAGCGCCTGTCCCGGCGCGACCGTGAACGTGACCCCTGCGAGGATCTGTGCGGGCCCGCGGGCGCAGGCGAGGTCGGTCACGGTCAGGCTCATGGGCGAGAGCGGTAGCCGATTGATCGGCAAAGGGGAAGTCAGAGTGGCCAGACGATCAGGATCATCGGCACCGAGACCGCGATGATCAGGATCTCCAGCGGCAGGCCCACGCGCCAGTAATCGCCGAAACGGTAGCCGCCGGGCCCGAGGATCAGTGTGTTGTTCTGGTGCCCGATGGGCGTGAGAAAGGCCGCCGAGGCGGCGATGGCGACGGCCATGAGGAACGGGTCGGGCGACACGCCGAGCGCGCCTGCCATGGTGATGCCGACCGGCGCCGCCACGATGGCGGTGGCGTTGTTGTTGATGACGTCCGATAGCGTCATGGTCACCACCATCAGCACGGTGAGCGTGGCCCAGACCGGCAGCCCCTCGGTCAGCCCGACCAGCGCGCCTGCGATCAGGGCCGTGCCGCCAGATGCCTCGAGCGCCGCGCCGAGCGGGATCATGGAGCCGAGAAGCACGATGACCGGCCAGGCGACATGGTCGTAAAGCTCGGCGAGCGGCAGGATTTTCAGGAGCACGTAGCCCACCACGACGATCCCCAGCGCGATGGGCAGGTAGAGCAGGCCCAGCGAGGCCAGCGCCACGGCGGTGCCGAAAAGCCCGATGGCCGCCCATGTCTTGTGGTCTTGCGTGACGGCAAGGCCGCGGTCGGCCAGCGTCAGGCCGCCGATCCAGTCGGCCACCTCGTCCGCGCTGTCGGAGGGGGCGAGGATCAACAGGATATCGCCCGGCTGCACCACTTCGCGGCGCAGGCGCTTGGTGATCCGCTTGCCCCGCCGCGACAGGCCGACGATCACGCTCGACTTGCGCCAGCCAAGGCCGATGGTCTGCGCCGAGCGCCCCGCGATGCGGGCGCCCTGGGGGATGGCGACCTCGACCAGTGTGGCGTTTTCGCCGAGGGCTTCGGCGGTGGGAGTGCCCTCTTCGATCATCTTCAGGCCATGGCCCGAGCGGAACTCGTCCAGCGCCTCGGGGTCGGCCTCGACCACCAGCACGTCGCCCGCCCGGATCTTCAGGGTCTTGCGGTTGCCCAGCCGGCGATTGCCGTCGCGCGTCAGCCCGAGGATGGAGACGTCCAGCTCTTCCGCAGGCTCCAGCAGGTCGCGCAGGGTCGTGCCGACCAGCTTGTGATCCTCGGGGATGGGCAGTTCGGCGATGTAGGGGGCGATGGTCTTGATGCCGTCGTCGCCCACGCCACTGTCGCGGTCGGGGATCAGGCGCCAGCCGATCAGCGCGACGAAGGCGATGCCCGCGCCCGCCGCGACAAGGCCCACGGGGGCGAAGTCGAACATGGCGAAGGGGGCGCCGAGGGAGTCCTCGCGGATCGTGGCGATGATGATGTTGGGCGGCGTGCCGATCAGGGTGATCATGCCGCCGAGGATGGTGGCGAAGCTGAGCGGCATCAGCGACAGGCCCGGGCTGCGCCCGGCTTTCCGCGCGGTGGCGATGTCGACGGGCATGAGGAGGGCCAGCGCCGCCACGTTGTTCATGAAGGCCGAAAGGATGCCACCGATGCCGCCCATGATGGCGATATGGCTACCAAGCTTGCGGGTGCTGTCCACCAGCGTGCGCGTGATGAGAAAGACCGCGCCGGACCGCACGAGGCCGGCGGACACGATCAGAACGAGGGCCACGACCAGCGTGGCGGGGTGGCCGAAGCCCGAGAACGCCTCGGACGCGGGAACGACGCCGAGCACGACGCCCGCCAGAAGGGCCGAGAAGGCCACGAGGTCGTAGCGGAACCGGCCCCAGAGCAGCAGCCCGAAGACGGCACCGAAGAGGGCGAAGAGGGTGATCTGATCCTGCGTCATGACGTGGACCCTAGACGCCATGGCGGCGGGGGAAAACTAGAGATGCGGGCCGACCGGGACGCGCCCCTCTTCCTGCATGCGGTCGATGGTGTCCACGGTGGCGGGCATGAAGCGGCCGCGCGGCTTGGTGGCGGCCCACCAGGCGCGTGCGCCGGGCGTGCCGAGGTGGTCGAGCATCAGGTTGTGGACGGCATGGTCCAGCCCCCTGAGCTTGCCCGGGACGGTATCGATGTGCTTGTCGAAGTTGCCGATGATGTGGATGCCCTGTTCCAGCCAGTTGCCGTAGGCCAGCTGCTCGGCCGGGCTGAGGGCGTGGTAGTCGGCATGGCCGCGGATCACGAGGTCGGCCATCTGCGGGTCGTTCGTGGTCGCCTTGAAGGCGGTCAGGCTTTCGAGCAGCTGGCGCCAGTTGGACAGCGAGGTCTCGCGGTTCTGGGCGCGCAGCTCGAAGCCCAGGAACAGGAGCGAGCCGATCACGCCCGCGGCGGCGATCAGGTCGGCGATATCGGCGATGGTGCTGAGCATGGCGCGCGTCTTTCGTGGCTGCGGCGTGGGGACATGCTAATGGCTGCGGGCCTTTGCGTCACCGGGCATTGCATGCGCCCGGTGCTGCGCCGTATAGAGCGCCCTGACACAATGACGGACCCGGGGAGGCATCCATGGCCGGCCATTCCAAATGGGCGAATATCCAGCACCGCAAGGGGCGGCAGGACAAGATCCGCGCCAAGCTGTTTTCCAAGATGGCGAAGGAGATCACCGTCGCCGCCAAGATGGGCGACCCCGACCCCGACAAGAACCCGCGCCTGCGGCTGGCGGTAAAGGAGGCCAAGTCGAACTCGGTCCCCAAGGACGTGATCGAGCGCGCGATCAAGAAGGCGATCGGCGGCGAGGGCGAGAATTACGAGGAGATCCGCTACGAGGGCTACGGCCCCAACGGCGTCGCGGTGATCGTCGAGGCGATGACCGACAACCGCAATCGGACGGCGTCGACGGTTCGGTCAACCTTTGGAAAACATGGCGGAAACCTGGGCGAGACGGGCTCGGTCGCGTTCATGTTCGAGCGCAAGGGACAGGTCAGCTACCCGCTGTCCGTCGGCGATGCCGACACGGTCATGATGGCCGCGATCGAGGCGGGCGCCGAGGACGTGGAGACCAACGAGGGCGACGGCGACGAGGACCCCGGCAGCCACGTCATCTGGTGCGCGGACACGGACCTGAACGACGTCTCGACCGCGCTTGAGGAGCAGCTGGGCGAGTCGGATTCGACCAAGCTGGTGTGGCGCGCGACCACGACGACGGAACTGGGCCTCGAGGATGCGCAGAAGCTCATGAAGCTGATCGAGGCGCTGGAGGATGACGACGACGTGCAGTCCGTCACCTCGAATGTCGAGATCTCCGACGAGGTGATGGAGCAGCTGAGCGCCTGACGAGCGGCGTCACGGTTGCCAAGGAATTAAAAGGGCCGGGCCGCGGTTAACACGCGGGCCGGCCTTTGTTTTTCGGCGGTTCGGCGTGTAGGATTCCCGTACACAGCGCGTACACACCCTGTACATACGCGACTGGCGCACGGTCGGGTTCGGGAACGTGGTTAAGGGTGCGTGCAGGTAAAGCGGAAATTCCGCCTCACCCCTCGTCCGTTTTCCTCCGGCGGGTCGTGGCCCAGAGGCCGAAGGCCGCGGCTGTTCCCAGGAGGATGGCGGCGAAGGCGGGCAGGTCGGCCCGCACCATGGCCTCCGTCACGACCCGGGTCGCTTCGTCAATCCACATCATGAAATCTGCTCCGGTTTCTGTTCTGCCTCGCACTGCCCGGTTCTCCGGGTCTCTGCCCCTCTTATCCGCCGCAGGAATGTGGCATCAATATGGCGTGCCGCCAGAGCGATCCCGTGCGCATGATCCCGCCGGCCCGGTTC
>CAZVQL010000134.1:0-8755 GCA_964629305.1 uncultured Roseicyclus sp. | reverse complement strand
ATGTCGCCCGACATCGGGTCATCGTGCCGCGTCAGCTGCAGCCAGAGCGGCATGATGATGTGGTTCGACAACATCGTCGACAGCGCAAGCGCCGCCACGATCACCATCGAGGTCGCCGCCGAGAACCCGCCAAGGAACACCAGCAGCGCCAGCCCGTCCTGACCCAATGCCAACGGCACGGTCAGCACGAAAAGGTCCGGGTTGTCGCCCGCCCCCTGCAGGCCGAGCCCCACCACCGCGATGGGCACGACGAACAGGCTGATGAGCAGCAGGTAGAGCGGAAAGGCCCAGCCCGCCGTCGCAAGGTGGCGCTCGTCCGAGTTCTCGACCACCAGCACCTGGAACATGCGCGGCAGGCACAGGATGGCCGCGGCGGCCAGCGCCGTCACGCCCAGCCAGCGCGCCCCGTTCCACGGCGCATTTGCGACGGGGCTCGCCTCGATCCGGTCCAGCATGTCGCCCGGGCCGTCGGCCACGCCCCAGACGACGAAGACCCCGACCGCAAGGATCGCGGTCAGCTTCACGATCGCCTCGACCGCGATGGCCGAGACAAGGCCCGGATGCCGCTCGTTCAGGTCGAGCGAGCGCGTCCCGAAGACGATGGTAAAGAGCGCCAGCCCCGCCGCGACCCAGATCGCGGTCTGCTCGGCATCGGGCGCGCCCAGCGCGCCGGGCCGCGCGAAGGCCGAGAAAGACAGCGTGACCGACTGCAGCTGCAGCGCGATATAGGGCGTCGCCCCCAGCACCGCGAGCACCGTGACAAGCGCGGCCAGCGCGCCCGACTTGCCGTAGCGGCTGGAAATCATGTCGGCGATCGAGGTGATCCGCTGCGCCCGCCCGATCCGCACCATCTTGCGAAGAAGCCAGAACCACCCGATGAACACCAGCGTCGGGCCAAGGTAGATCGTCAGGAACTCCAGCCCGTTGCGCACGGCAGATCCGACCGCACCGTAAAAGGTCCATGCGGTGGTGTAGATCGACAGGCTGAGCGTGTAGGTGATGGGTGAGTTCAGCCAACCGGCCTTGCCCTCGGTCGCGCGTTTCTCGGCCAGGAAGGCGATCCCGAACAGAAGCGCCACATAGACCACGCAAACCGCGACCAGCCCGTCGAAGCTGAGCATCAGCCGTCCTCCCGGTCCGGCTCCGGCGTGGCCTCCCGGCTGCGGGTCAGCGAACGCGAGACGAAAGCCGTCAGGCCGATCAGCCCCATCCACACCGCGAAGTAGTAGACAAGCCATGTCGCGAGGTCAGGCCCACCCGCCTCGGCGTCGCCACGGATGAACACGGGCGCGAAGAACAGCACCAGCGCGAAGACCGGCAAAAGGCGTGCGGCATCCTGCAGACGGTTCTGCCGATAGGTCCGCCGCTCGAGAAACAGCCGCCGCGCCATCCGACCCGCCTCAGTCGCCGCCGGTTCCGGCGCGCGCCTCGGCCAGGCGGTTCACCGTTTCCAGAAGGTCGGCGTTCGAAAACGGCTTGGTCAGGTAGGCATTCGCGCCCAGTTCCATCGCCATCTCCCGATCCTTGGCCTGCCCCTTGGCGGTCAGCATCAGCACCGGCAATTCCGCCGTCCCGGCCTCGGCCCGCAGATCGCGCAAAATCTCCAGCCCCGAGCGTCCGGGCAGCATCACGTCCAGCACCAGTACGTCGGGCACCACCCGGCCGACCGCGTCCAGCGCCGTTGCACCATTCCCATGACCCTGCACCTCCCAGCCGGCCCGGCTGAGAATGAAGGTGATGGCTTCGAGGATGTTACCCTCGTCCTCGACCAACAGAATACGACCGCCCATGGCTGTCCTCCCTCGCCTTGGGTTCGGCGAGTGTGCAGCGGGCCGCGCGAATAGGCAATGGGGCGTGCGGATCGGGCTTGACCTGTCTACAGCTTCACACCTTACGAGACGCATCATGACCCGCACCGACACCCCCACCTACCTGATATCCGAGCTCGGCCGGGCGGTCGGCCTCTCGCGCGCCACGCTTCTCTACTACGAGCGGATCGGCCTTTTGCACGGGCGGCGGCAGGCCAACGGCTACCGCGTCTATTCCGAGGGCGACCGCCAGCGCCTCACCATGCTGCAACATCTGCAGGCCGCGGGCCTGACGCTCGCCGAATGCCGCGCCTGCCTCGACGGGCGGCTCGACGCCGCGATGCTCGAGACGCGGCTGGAGGCGCTGACGGCCGAGATCGCCGCCAAGACCCGCGCGCGCGACCTTGTCGCGGGGCTACTCGGCCGCGGCAGCCTGCGCGAGTGGCACGACCAGATCGAGCGCACGGCCCCCGACCTGCACCGCGCCTGGCTCGAGCGTCAGGGCTTCACCGCGCCCGAGGCCACGCAAGTGGCTCTCCTTTCACGCGACATGCACGGGCATGACGCCTACATGGCGGAATTCGAGGCGGTTTTTGCGGGCCTCGACCTCTGGGGACCTGCCTGCCCCAAGGCGCGCCGCCGCGCGCTGGCGCTTCTGCCCGAGGCGCCGAACCGCATCCTCGAGATCGGCTGCGGCCCCGGCGCGGCGACCCTCCAGCTTGCCACTGAGACGGCCGCGCAGATCACCGCGACCGACACCAACACCGCGGCACTTGCCCGCCTCGACGCCAAGGCGGCGGCGCAAGGCCTGACCGACCGGATCACGACCGCCGCCCATGACATGACCGCCCTGCCCGCGCCAGCCACCCCCTACGACACGATCTGGGCCGAAGGCAGCGCCTATATCCTCGGCGTCGCGCGTGCGCTGGCCGCGTGGCGCCCGCTGCTCCGCCCCGGTGGCACGCTTGTCCTGTCGGACATGGTCTGGCGCACCGCCACGCCCGACCCGAACATCCGCGCCTTCTGGGCGCGCGAATACCCCGACATGGCCGATGTCCCCACCCGCCTGTCGCAGGCAAAGCGCGCGGGCTACCGCGTGCTCGACCATGTCGACATGGGGCCCGAGGCGCTGGCCGCCTACTACACCCCGCTCGCCGACCGCGTGGCGGCCATGATCGACCGGCTGACAGGCACGCAGGTGCTGGCCGACCTGACCGCAGAACTGGACATTCTGCGGAAAGGCGCCGGCCAATTCGGCTACGAGATGTTCGTTCTGCAGCGCCCCTGACCCGACCCCGAAAGGACCGACCGCATGGAATTTTCCGACCGCATCGCGGGCCACGAGCCCGCCATCGCCGCCCTCTTCACCCGGACTTTCACAGCGTCCGAAGGCCCCGACGAAGGCGCGTTGGTCGGGAACCTCGTTCAGACGCTCCTTTCCGATGTGCCGCACGACCAGCTCCGCGCCTTCACCGCATGGGACGGCAGCCAGATGGTTGGCGCGGTGATCTTCACCCCCCTCACCTACCCCGATCCACGGCGCGTGATGCTGCTTTCGCCCATGGCCGTCGCCCCGGAACGCCAGGGCGAGGGGATCGGCCAGCGCCTGATCACCCATGCCCTCGACCAGCTCCGCACCGAGGGCACGGATATCGCCGTCACCTACGGCGATCCGGCCTTTTACGGCAAAACCGGCTTCGAACCCGTGTCCGAGGCGACGCTCCCCGCGCCCCAGCGCCTGTCCCAGCCCATGGGCTGGATCGCGCAATCGCTGACGACGGCACCCCTGACACCGCTCAAGGGGCCCGCCAGTTGCGTTTCACCCTTCAACACCCCGGATTTGTGGTAAGCACATGCCACGATGACCCGCGACTACTCCGCCTTCCTGCCCGGCAGCGACCCTGCCCCTGCCCCGCGCCGCGCCCCGGACGCGCTGGCTGCACTTGGCTGGGGCCCCGCCTTTGCCCGGCAGATCGACGCGGACGCCCTGACCGCGACGCCGCCGGTGCGGGTCATGGCGATCCACCGCAGCGGGCTGCAGGTGACCGGCGACGGCATCACGACGACGCTGCCCCCGCTGCCAGATGTGACGGTCGGCGACTGGCTGCTTCTGGATCGCGACAGCCCGCACGAAAGCCGCCTTCTCGACCGGACCAGCCTGATCCAGCGCCGCGCGCCGGGGCATGACTGGCGGATGCAGCCCATCGCGGCCAACCTCGACACGGTGTTCGTCGTCACCTCCTGCAACGCGGATTTCAACGTCGCCCGGCTGGAGCGCTACCTCGCCCTCGCCTTCGAGGCGGGGATCGAGCCGGTGATCCTGTTGACGAAGCTCGATCTTGCGGACGACCCCGCGCCATATCTCGACGCGGCGCGCGCCATCTCGTCCCGCGTGCCGGTCTTGGCCCTCGACGCCCGCGGCGGCGACCCGGCCCGTGCGCTTGCCGATTGGTGCACACCGGGGCGCACGGTGGCCTTCCTCGGCTCGTCCGGGGTGGGGAAATCCACGCTCACCAACGCGCTGCTCGGCGCCGGGCGGCTTGCCACGCAGACCATCCGCGAGGATGACGCCAAGGGCCGCCACACCACCACCCACCGCGAGTTGCACCCCATCCCCGGTGGCTGCCTCGTCCTTGACACGCCGGGCATGCGCGAGCTGCAAATGGCCGACGCGGCGGACGGCATCGCGGACCTCTTCGACGATATCACGGAGCTTGCCGCCGCTTGCCGCTTCTCCGATTGCGCCCATGACAGCGAACCGGGCTGTGCCGTCCGCGCCGCGGTCGAGGCCGGCACCCTCGACGCGGACCGTGTGGCGCGCTGGCACAAGCTGCAGGCCGAGGATGCGTTCAACTCCGCCAGCCTCGCCCAGCGCCGCGAAAAGGACCGCGCCTTTGGCAAGCTGGTGCGCACCGCGGTCAAGGACAAGAAGACCCGCGGCAGCCGCTAACGCCGCGCCGGACAGCCCGTGCGCGGGCAAAGGTGGCAGCCCGGACCGGCCGCGATGGGCGCACCCGTGGGTGCGGGCGTCTCGATCGCGCCCTCGGGGGCCACCAGCATCACCGCCTGCATCACCGGCGCCTCGCCAAAGCCCGCAGGCGCCGAGGGCTGGCTGACCGACCAGGCGCGAAACCGCGCGCCCTGCGGCATCTCGATCAGCGCCGCCTCGGGCTGGCCGGGCCGCCCCAGCGCCCGGTACAGCGGCCAGAGCGGGCAGCCCGGCCCGAAACGCGGGATGGAAAACGCCGTCAGGCGGCGGCGAAAGATCAGCGCCCCCGACCCGTCGCAAACCGCAAGGCCGAAGGGCGGCGCGCCCTCGTCCAGCGCCGCCTGCCGCGGCAGCGTCGCCATGCGCCGCAGAACCAGCGCCACGTCGCCCCCGCCCAATCCCAGAAGCGCCGCGGGATCATACCCCGCCGCCTCCGCCGCCGGGCGCATGACCGACAGGGGCAACCGCGCGGCATCGCCCGCATAGGCGCGCAGCCAACGCTCGCCCAGCGCACGCGTCGCGGGGTCGTCCATGCCCGCCGCCCCCTCCAGCACCGCGGAAATCGCGGCCTCGCCCTCGGCCTCGATCATCGGGAAATGATGGCCCGCAGCCTCGAACATCGCTTCGACCGTCTCGATGGGGGTCGAGGCCGCGCGATTGCGCACCTCGGCCTCCTCGGCCTCGAAGTGGCCCAGAAGCGCCGTGGCCCGCGCCGACAGGCGCTCGGCCTCTTCATGCAGGTTGCGGTGAAACCGCCCGCGCCAGACGGGATCAAGGTCGGGCTCCCGCACGAGGATATCCGCGGTCGAGCGGATCGCGGCCACCGTCGAGAGAACCTCGTGCATCGATTCCGCCAGCACCGGGTCATGCCCCAACCGGTCGCGCAAGCCTTCGACCAGCGCCTCCAGCGCCGCGACGCGCTTCTGCTGCGCCGCGATCAGCGCGGTCCAGCCGGGAAACCGGCCCGCCATCTCGTCGATCCTGTCCGTCTCGGGCGCGGCACCGAAGGGCGCGGGCATCTCCTGCGCCGCCGATTGCAGCGCGTCATAGAGCGTCGCATCCGCCCCTTCCGACAACTGCGCCGGCTCCACCTCCAGCACACGGGCGAGCGTAACCAGAAGCTTGCCGCCGATGCGGCGGCGGTTGTGCTCGATCAGGTTGAGATACGAGGGCGAGATCCCAGCCGCCTGGGCCAGTTCGGCCTGTTTGAGCCCCATTATCAACCGCCGCTCGCGGATGCGGTTGCCCGTCAACTGCGCGCGGCGGGCCGATGGGGTGACGGGGGGCATGGGGCCTCCGGGTTGGATTCTCAGTTTAGATTAACAGGATTATCCAGTGACGCGAAGCGTTTGCCTGCTGCTTTACAGACCACGCCGCTCCCGGCTGATCGTGCAAAATGCATTGCATTCTAGGCATCCCATTCACGAAAGGCGGAAACAGGCGCATGTTCCCCGTCTGGATGGGGGCCTTCGCATGAGATCGGAGCCCTTTCGATGATACCGCCTGTCACCCCTACGCCCGCGCCCGGCCCCGCCGCGACGGCGCCGCAGGCCGGGCCGGATGTCGCACGACCCAACGGCACGGCACCCGCCGCACCGCCCATGCTGGGCCTGGCCGCTGTCACGGCCCTTGGCGCGGGCCGGTCGCCCCGCCTCGACCCGCTGGAACCGCCCGCCGATCCCGCGCCCCTCAAGGGGCTGGGCATCCCGCCGCTCAACACCCGGCAGGTCGGCGATTTCGACAAGCTCGACGACACACCGCCCCCGCCGCCCCCCGGCGGCGGCTATGCCACCCTTCCCCGCATGATGGAGGCCTCCGTCGACCTGCGCCGCTGAGGCGCAGACGAAAACAGCCCCGAGGTCTCCCCCGGGGCTGCCTGTTCGTCGGCTGAACGTCGATCAGTTCGCCAGCGCCGCGTCTGTCACCGCCGAGGTCCAAGCGCCCTCCGGCTCGGTCGTGATCACCGCGTCGCCGCCTTCCAAAAGCGTGCGCACCGTCCGCTCATACGACTCCACGTCCAGCGCACCGCCGTTCGGATCGACCAGCAGGGCAACCTCGCCCATCATCCGCATCTGGTGCTCTTCGGTCTGAGCGCCCGTCTCGTCATAGTCGAGCACGATCATCGCCGCGTCGTCGGGGTTCTCCGCCGCCCAGACCCAGCCGCGCATCGAGGCGCGCACGAAGCGGGTCATCTTGTCGAAGAACTCGGGATCGTTCAGGTTCTCTTCCAGAACCCAGATGCCATCCTCCAGCGTGTCCACGCCGTACTCCGAATAGCGGAAGGTCACCAGCTCATCCGGGCTGACTCCCGCGTCGATGATCTGCCAGTACTCGTTATAGGTCATGGTCGAGATGCAATCGGCCTGCCGCTGCAACAGCGGGTCCACGTTGAAGCCCGCCTGCAACAGCGTCACGCCATTCTCGGACCCGTCCACCGGGATGCCCAGCTGGTTCATCCATCCAAGGAACGGATACTCGTTGCCGAAGAACCAATGCGCCACCGTGTGGCCCGCAAGATCGGCAGGCTCCTCGATACCGGCATCCGCCCAGCAGGTCAGCTGCAGGCCAGACCGCACGAAGGGCTGTGCGATGTTCACCACCGGCAGACCCCGCTCGCGCGCGGCCAGCGCAGAGGGCATCCAGTTCAGCATGGCGTCGGCACCACCGCCCGCCAGCACCTGCGGCGGCGCGATATCGGGACCGCCGGGCAGGATCGTCACATCCAGCCCCTCTTCCTCGTAATAGCCGTTCTCGAGTGCCACGTAGTAGCCCGCGAACTGCGATTGCGTGACCCACTGCAACTGCAGCGTCACCTCGTCCTGGGCCTGCGCGGCACCCGCGGCCAGCCCCAGTGCCAGCGCCGGAATGAGTGTCTTTTTCATTGTCTTCCCTCCTGTTGGACCGGACTCCGGTCCGGTTATCGGCCCCGCCTTTGCGACGGGTGCCAGAATGTCAGCCGCTTCTCGATCAGCGCGACCAGCCCGTAGAACAGCGAGCCGGCCAGCGCGGCCACGGCGATTTCCGCCCAGACCATATCCATAGCCAGGCGCCCCATCTCGATTTTTATGCGAAACCCCATGCCGACGACCGGAGAGCCGAAAAATTCGGCGACGATGGCCCCGATCAGCGCAAGTGTCGTGCAGATTTTCAATCCGTTGAAGATGAAGGGCAGCGCCGTCGGCAGCCTCAGCTTGACCAACGTCTGCCCGTAGCTTGCCGCGTAGGTCCGCATCAGGTCGCGCTGCATGGCGTCGCTGGCCTTCATCCCCTGCACGCAATTGACGAGCATCGGGAAGAAGACCATGGCGACCACGACCGCCGCCTTCGACTCCCAGCCGAACCCGAACCACATCACGAAGATCGGCGCCGTGCCCACGATGGGCAGGGCCGCGATGAAATTGCCCACCGGCAACAGGCCGCGTTGCAGGAACCCCGACCGGTCCACCGCAAGCGCCGCAAGGAACGCCGCACCGCAGCCGATCACGTAGCCCGCAAGCGCCCCTTTCAGGATCGTCTGTTGGAAATCCGCCCAAAGCGTCGCCGTCTCGGCCATCATCCGCGCCCAGATCGCCGAGGGCGCGGGCAGGATCACGAAGGAGATGTCGTAGAGCTGCACCGCCATTTCCCAAAGGACCAGCAGCGTCACGCCAAAAATCACCGGCACCGCCAAGCGCGCGCCCGACCCCTTGGCCCGGTTGGCCAAGACCGCGTTCAGCGCCCAGGCCCCGAACCAGACACCTAGGATCATCGCCAGCCGCGTGTCGCTGAGCGCGGCCATCGCGATCAGCGCGATCCCCACGGCAGGGAGCGCCCAGGCAGGCAGACCGGCACGGGCGGCAAGCGCGCTCATGGCCTCACCCCCATCCGCTTCAGGACGATCTTCTCGAGCGCGCCGAGCAGGATCACCAGCGCCGCGGCACAGATCGCCGCCATGAACAGCGCCGACCAGATCTGGATC